>JBCDDQ010000211.1:0-8404 GCA_039180225.1 Pseudomonadota bacterium | reverse complement strand
TTAAAGCGCGCCGCATTGGCCGCGGCGGCGGCCTCAATGTCTCCCTCGCCAAACGCCGAAGGGCGCGGCTCGGGCAGCTGCAGGGCCGCTTGCGTCTTGGGGCGCTCATCAAGGCGCTTGAACCATGCGTTCAAGTGGTCCAGCCCGTCAACGCTCACTGTGGCCCAGAAGTAGCTGCGGGCCCAGGGATAGGTGGCCATGTCGGCAATGGACATCTGATCGCCCACCAGCCACTCGCGCCCCTCAAGGCGGGTGTTGAGCACCTCCAAAAGGCGACGGCTTTCGTCCACATAGCGGGTGATCGCGTAAGGCACATCGTCCCCATTGGGCTTGGCGATGCGCTGGAAGAACATGGCCTGGCCCATCATGGGGCCGATGCCGCCCATCTGGAACATCAGCCATTGCAGGGTTTCTGAGCGCTCGTTCGGATCATGGCTGAGGAACATGTCGTACTTCTCCGCCAGGTACCACAGGATGGCGCCGGATTCGAACACGGCGAAATCATTATTACCCCGGTCCACAATGGTGGGGATGCGGCCATTGGGGTTGAGCTTGAGATAATTCGGTGCCTTCTGCTCCTTCTTGGCGAAGCTGATGGGCACCATGTCATAGTCAATTTCGCCTTCGTGGAGGAAAATCAGCGGCTTCCAGCCGTTCATGGTGTTGGCGGTGTAAAGCAGAATATCGGGTTGTGGCATGTCCAATCTCCAGCTGAGGGAACGGTCGCGGACTTGACGCAGCCGCGGTCGATCCGCAAAGTGAGATCACTGGGTACAAAAATCAACCAGTATACTTTTGGTAACCTTCTAAAAAAGGGCACCTCGCATGAAGGCACAGGTGATTGAAGACGGCCAAGGGCGGCGGATCGCGAAGAATGTGTGCACGTCGCCGTGCGCCATTGAAAGGGGCATGCGGATCATTGGCGGCAAGTGGACCGGATCCATCCTCTGGCACCTGAAGGACGAGCCGGTGCGCTTCAACGATCTGGCCCGCATGATCGGCGGGGCGAGCAAGAAGATGATCGCCGAGCGGCTGCGCCAGCTTGAATCAAATGGTCTGATTGAGCGCGAGGTGCTGCAGACCTCACCGGTGTCGGTGCATTATTCGATCACGCCCCTGGGCGCTACGGCTCTTGGGTTCCTGGATGGGCTGCGCAGGTGGAGCGAAAGCCTGCCCCAGGACGTTGCCGATCAGGCGGCGTAGCGCTTCAGGACGTCAGGATCGGGCTCCAAACCCAGTCCCGGCTTGTCGGGAACCTGCACCATGCCGTTCTTCGGCACGGGAATGGTGGGGTCGAGCCAGGCCTCTGCCTCGATATAGAGCATCTCGAACATCTCGGTGTTTTGCTTGGCGGCCATGATCTGCGCGCTCGCCCAGAAACCTGGCCCGAAATAGGGGCAGTGGGGCATGATGACCTTGCCGGCCTCTGCTGCCATATCGCAGATGGCCGCCATTTCCGAGATGCCGCCCACCTTGGTGACGGACGGCTGGGTATAGGTGATGGCCGGGATGGTGCGCGCGAACTCAACGGACGTGCAGGCATTCTCGCCACTGGCGATGGGCACGCCATACTCTTGTTCAAGAGCGCTCAGCGCCGCCTCACTGTCCGGCGGGAAGAGCGGCTCTTCCACCCAATAGAGACCCAGCCGTTTCATGTGAGGCATCAACTCCGCAGCGTCTTCGGCCGACCAGTTGCAGTTCACATCGGTGACCATCTTGACCCCCTCGCCCACACCGGCCCGGCCCGCCTCAATGTTCGGCAAAGTGATCTCGTGCAGCTTCACCGCGTCATAGCCTTCATCCACCGACTTTTCGGCATACTTGCGCACCAGATCCGGCTCGCCATAGCGCACCAGGCTGGAATAGGCCGGCACCGCCTCGCGGGTGCGCCCACCGAGCAAGGTTGCCACGGAGACGCCCTTCTCCTTGGCGGCAATGTCCCACAGCGCGATGTCCACCGCGGAGATGGCGAAGATGGAGATGCCATAGCGGCCATGCAGATGCAGCCGCTGCTGCAGCATCTTATTGAACGCGGGGATGTCGTCAATCTCCGCCCCCACCACCAGGGGCAGCACCATCTCCTTAATGGCACTCACCGTTGTCTTGAAGCACACATAAGAGAAGCCATCGCCCCAGCCCACGATGCCGTCATCCGTCTCCAGCCTCAGCAGGGCAATCTGCAAATGGGTCCATTTGCCGGGCATCAGCCCGGTCTTGGCACTGCCATCGGTGAAGGGGATGGCAATTGGGAAGACGTCAGCTTTGGCAATGCGCATTGGGGCTCCTTGGGTGAGAGATCAGAGGGCAGGTTATTGGTTCAGAATATCCTGCTCGGCCACCCATGGATAGATCGCTGCGCTCTCTTTCCGCCACACCAAAAAGAGCGGGCGTGTGAATTCCGGCGACCCGACGACGGGGAAGAGCCGGGCTGCGCGCACATGAGGCTCCGACAGGCGCTGGGGCAGGTAGGCCGAGCCGCCTTGCTCCAACAAATAGTCCAGTGCCCAGCGACTGGAGCTGAAAGTCATGTGCGCCGTTTCATCACCGGGCCAGGCGAGAGTGTGTTGCCGCCGGAATTCAGGGCCGAGGTCCACATAGACATAATCGGGATGCCACTCCTGCACGGGCCGGCGCTCGGTGGAGACCTGGACCAGCCGATCCTTCATGAGCTCGCGCGCGATGAGATCTGCGCCCATAATGGGTTCAGCGCTGAGCGCGGCATCCACCAGACCGCTGCCCAGCCAGCGCGTCAGCTCGTCCAGATCGCCCGCCCAGGTCTCAAGCGCGAGATCCGGATGGTTCCGCCGGATCTGATCAAGCCAGAGAGCCCCTGCCCCCTCCCACAGGTCATAGTGACAGCCAAAGCTGAAGAGGCCGGAAAAGCCGCGCGGCAGGCCGACGGTCTTGCGCGCCTGGTCCCAAGCCTGAACCATCAGTTCAGCATGGCGCTGAAAGGCAAAACCCGCCTTGGTGAGCTCCGCCCCGCGGCGCGAGCGCACCAGCAGCTTCTGGCCCAAGGTCTCCTCGAGCACGTCCAGCCGCGTGGTGACCGTGGACTGGGTCACGTTAAGCTGCTCGGCGGCCTTGGAGAGGTTGCCCGTCTCAACCACGGCGAGGAAGGTTTGGAAAGCGGCTATATTCATCGATTTTCTCTATTCTTTTTATCAGATAAATTCATTTTCCTAATAGAAAAAACTGCCTCATACTCGTGCCCGTCATTCATATGAGGTGCCCGGCGATGGATTTCAGCATTCAGCTTTCAGCCTACTATCCCGACAAGAGCTATGGCGGCGACCGGCTCTATGGCGACATGTTGGAGCAAGCGGTTCTGGCCGATCGGTTGGGCTATGAATCGGTGACCCTGACGGAGCATCACATCATCAATATTCTGATGCTGCCGGCCCCTCTGCAGTTTGCGGTGAAGATCGCCAGTGCCACCCAGCGTGTGAAGATCATGACCGCCGTTGCCGTTTTACCCATCCACGACATGCGCACCTATGCGGGCGAATTGGTGGTGGCTGACATCCTCACCGAAGGCCGGCTGCTGCTGGGCGTGGGCCGCGGAGCCTGGAAGTTTGAGATGGACCGGATGGGCGTGCCGCTGGAGGACAGCCGCGAAAAGTTCGATGAGAGCCTCAACGTGCTGCAGGCGCTGTTGAACGAGGAAGAGGTGTCTTGGGAGGGCAAATATTACCAGTTTGAACCCATGACCATCATGCCGCGCCCGGTGCGCGCCGGCGGGCCGCCCATGATGATTGGCGCGGTGACGCCTGAGGCGATCTATCATTCCACCAGGCGCGGCTTTCACATTCAGACCACGCCCTTGTCTGGCGATCATCAGCGCATGCTGGACCAGGTGGATGCGTTCCACCGGGGCAAGGCGGAGGCGGGCGAAAAGGGTGAGGGTCTGACCTTGTCTCTGTCGCGGGTCGGGTTCCTCGCCAAGGATGAGGCGGATAAGCGGGCAAAGATTGAGGCCGCCAACGATTATTACAGCCGGTTCGACAACCTCTACACCGGTGCAGGTCTGGTGGATGCCGGTATGATCCGCCCCCTGCCCCGCACCCAGAGCGCTGAGGAGCTGGGGGAGAGCGTCCTGGTCTGCACCACCTCGGAGATGATCGACAAACTCGGCCCTTATGCCGACGCAGGCATCGACCGCATGGTGTTCAACATCAATTTTGGGGCGAGCCAGGAAGATACGCTTGAAGCCATCCAGCGCATGGCCGAAGAGGTGATGCCCCATTTTGCCCAAACCCCGCCGGCGGTGGCCGCAGAATGAGTGCCGTTATCGCGTGTGCCCACACGGTGGAGGGCAACGGGCCGCCGCTCTTCCTGATCCATGGCATCGGGGCGGCGCGCGATACCTGGCGGTTCGTTCTGCCCACGCTCGCAAAGCACTTCACGTGCATCAGCTATGATTTGCGCGGCCATGGCGCCTCGCCCAAGCCGAACGACGAGTTTGGCTTGGATGAGCTGGTGGCCGATCTGGAGGCTTTGCGGGAAAAGCTGGGGATTGAAGAGGCTCATTTTGCCGGTCATTCCCTGGGCGGCATGATTGGGCCTGCCTATGCGCGGGCCCATCCGGGCCGGGTCTTGTCTTTAGGATTGCTCTCAACCGCCGCGTTCCGCACCGAAGATGACAGCAAGAAGGTGTGGGCCGTGGTGAAGGCCATGGAGGCCAAGGGCATTCCAGAGGTTTTGGGCACCCTGATCGACCGCTGGTATACGGACCGGTTTGTGGAGGAGCACCGGGACATTGTGGACCGGCGCCTGAGCCAAGTGGTGGAGACGGATCCTGAGATTTTCCTCAATGTGTTCCGTATCTATGCGGGGACAGAGATGAGCCCCTGGCTGCATGAGGTCACAGCGCGGTCCTTGGTGCTGACCGGTGAGTTTGATGGAGGCTGCAATCCGCGCTTGAACACGCAGATTGCCGAAGCTCTGCCGGATGCGGAGCTGGTGATTATGCCGGAGTACAAGCACTCGATCCTGCTGGAGGCCGGCGAAGAGGTGGCGCAGCATATGGTGCGGTTCTTGGAGGGATAGCCGCGTCCTTGCGAAAGCGAGGACCTTCAGAGCCAAGGGAAAGATGCGCGCTATGGGCCCTCGCGTGCGCAAGGGCGCGGGGGGATATACTACCGCCAAAACTCGACGCTAAATGCCACTTCGCCCAGCGGCGTCACATGATGGGGCACTTCCGGCTCCACGATGCCCTTGAGCCCCGCGTGCAGCTCCACCACCTCGCCGCGCGAAGGGATGGTGTAGCGCAAGTGGCCGGCGCTCACCTCGATCACGCCCCAAACGCCGGCCTTGGTCTGGTGATCCCGCAACAGGCCCGCGGGCACCGTTTCTTCGGTGAAGACGGGTGTGCGCCTGTAGGGGCTGAGGCCTTCGGGGAGCTCTTTCATGGGGCCGGTGCAGTATGATGGATGCCCACGGGCTGCTCGCCGCGCTTCAGGCTGTCGGCAAAGCCGTGATTGCGGTCCCGGTGTCCGGCCTCGTCGGCGCGCACGGCCACCACCACCTCACGCAACCTGGCATCAGGGGCAAGGTCCCAGTAATCGATCGCAAGCCTTGGGGCCGCCACGTTCTCCTGGTGGCCGCTGTCGATTTGTTCCAGATACTGGGTGTAGCTGGTGACCGCCTCTTCCTCAAAATAACCCACCACCCGGTGCGCGGTTTTCGGGGCGAACAGGTAGAGGAAGAAGTAGAAATTATAAAACACGGCCTGGGTGATCATGATCACCATGCGCTCAAACAGAGTGGGTTGGGCAATCTGCACGAACGTCATCAGATGCATGCGCTCATTCTCAGCCTCATCCAACAGTTCGCGCACCCAGCCGGCATCATCGCGGATATGGCGCAACGCCTTGAGATGCTGCAGCAAACCGGCCACCATGCCCGGAACCGCGGCAACGGTTTCCAGAACAACGGCGCGATGGCCGTAACGTTTGGCGAAGAACCGATCGGCCACGAACCGCAGCAGCTTCACGAAGCCAAACGCCACCTTATCGCTGAAGTCTTCCGGAGGGCGATGGGTTTGAACCGTCTCAGAAGGTCGTTTGAGGGCTTTACCGGTCATCTTTGTCTCCTCATTTCCAAATGCTCAGAACGCTCAGTACGCGACAGTGAACCGGGCCATCCGGTGTTGCGGCACCTCGGCTTCGTCCATCATCGCCACGGCAAAATCCTCCATCGAGATGCTGGAGCTTCCTGCGTCATCCACCAGCAAACGGTCTGATCCGACGCGATAGGTGCCTGTGCGTACCCCGGGCTGCAATTGTGCTGGCGGGCACAGATAGGCCCAGTTGGCGTCGTTCTCATCGGCTAACATCTCAAATTGCGCATTGCTCGCACGGGCGATCGGTACAACTGAGGTGGGCAGGAAGCCTTCTGCGGTCAAGACCGTTGCGCCCGTTTGACCCGGCATCTTCAAACTTGCCGCACCCCCCACGATGAGCACCCGAATGCCGGCTTCGGCGGCTGCATCGAGCACCGAACGGGTGAGCGGCACAAGGGCCTCTTCGCCGCCATCAGGCGGGCGGACGGCACTGATGGCAAGATCATGGTGAGCCATCAGTTCGGCGATCTTTTTCGTGTCAGCCACATCGGCCACAACCCCACTGACCTCAGGCGGAAGCGCGTCCAGCTGGGTTGGGGCGCGCACCACGGCACTGACCTGATGTCCGCGTCTTTCCGCTTCAGCCACAATGCGGCGCCCCACATCACCTCGGCCACCAAATACTATGATCTTCATCGTCTCTTCTCCTTTATCGGGTTGGTCAAACATCAAGCTGCTGCAAGTTTCGGCACCCGCACGGCGCGCTGGGAGAGCCAAACACTGAACAAAACTATGAGAACCCCAGCCATTTGCAGTCCGCCCAAGCGCTGGTCGAGGGCCCACCAGCCGAGCAGCAACGCGGTCACCGGGCTCAAAAAGCCTAAAGTGGAGACCAGGGCCGGCTCCAGGCGGCTGACCCCTCTGAACCAGAGCAGATAGGTGGAGGCTGCACCCACAAGACCCAAATAGGTCAATCCCAGAAGGTTCTCAGCTGAGAGATCCGGCAAGGGCGGCTCTGCCCAAACGGCAAGAGGCAAAAGCAACACACCACCTGCGGTGAGCTGCCATGCCGTGAACGTCAGCAAGGAGACCGGTGGGCGCCATTTGCGGCTGAGCACGGTGCCCGCTGCCATGGAGGCCGCGCCGCCTAAGCCTGCGGCCACGCCGACAGGGTCCAGGCTTGCGGCGGGACCGAGCACGAGGAGGCCAACACCGCCAAGCCCGGTGCCCGCCGCCACGATTGACAGTGCATGGACGGATGACTTCAACACCAGGTGGGCCAGAAAGATCACCAGCAAAGGCTGCACCGCACCCACTGTTGCCGCCACGCCGCCCGGCAGACGGTATGCGGCCACAAAGAGCATGGACCAAAACAGGGAAAAGTTCAGCGCACCCAGGATCAGCGCCCTGCCCCACCAGATGCCGGTGGGGAGCTGGCGCACCAGCACAAGCAAAAGGAGCCCTGCCGGTAGCGCCCGCAACAGGGCCACCGTGATCGGGTATCCGGCGGGCAGATATTCCGTTGTGACAAAATAGGTGGTGCCCCAAATCGCCGGCGCGAGGGCGGTGAGCAACAAATCGGTGGAGCGGATCATGTGTGCGGTCTCGTGATTTATCTTGACGTCAAGATAGTTCATTTTATCTTGACGTCAAGATATTTTTTGGTTTAGAGACTGAGCCATGGATCACGTTGACAAAATTCTTGCTCAGTGGCGCCAAGAGCGGCCGGATCTTGACGTTGCGCCCATGGGGCTGATTGGCCGCGTGAAGCGGCTGAGCCTGATTCTTGCGCGCGAGATGGAGAAGACTTGGGGGGCCTTCGGTCTGAATGCGGCAAGCTTCGACGTTCTGGCCACTTTGCGCCGCTCCGGCCCGCCGTTCAGCATGTCACCGAGCGCACTTATGGCCTCAACCATGGTCACCTCGGGCACCATGACCAACCGTATTGATCAGCTCGAAAAGGCTGGCCTGGTGGAGCGCAAGCAGAGCCCTGACGATGGCAGGAGTTTTCAGATTAGTCTGAGCGAGAAGGGGTTTGCGTTGATAGATGAGGCCGTGAGCGCGCATGTTCACACGCAAGACGCCCTGGTCGCAGGCCTTTCGAAAGATGAGCAGCGCGCGCTCGATGATTTGCTGAAGAGCTTTTCAGCCACTCTCGAAAAGGACTAGATTGCCACCAGAAGTGTGTTTATTTTCTTGAAAATAGTCCTTGACGTGATTGGGCATGTTCTCTATACGTTCCACACCCTTCCTCATCCGAGGGCATCAACCATGGTGGTACCAGGAGGTGGAGGACGGGTGACGGTGCCTTGCCAAGTAGGGCGTCACTTCCCCAACGGC
>JBCDDQ010000210.1:0-8493 GCA_039180225.1 Pseudomonadota bacterium | reverse complement strand
GCGCATAGTCGGAACTTTAGTGCCCGCAAGATTTGGGAGGATAATCAAATCATGAAACTGTTCGGAAAATTACTCGCGGGGGCGGCGTTGACCGTTGCTCTTAGCGTAACAGCGGTGGGAGGGCTGATCGAGCGCGCCGAAGCTGCATGGTCCCCTAAGAAACCCGTTGAATTCATTATCATGGCTGGCACGGGCGGCGGCGCCGACCAAATTGCCAGACTATTGCAAGGTTTGATTGAGAAGAAAAAGCTGTCTCCGCGGCCGTTTATTCCAATCAACAAGCCGGGTGGGTCAGGCGCAGAAGCCCTGCGTTATCTGAAGGACAAGGCTGGCGATGACCATACGGTCTTGGTCACCTTGAACTCGTTCTACACCACACCCATCATCCAAAAAGATCTCGGTGTAGATATCTCCACATTTACGCCGATCGGGCGCATGGCGCTGGATACGTTCCTGTTGTGGGTCAACACTGACCGCAAGGACATCACCAATCTGGAAAGCTATGTATCGGCTGTGAAATCCGCCGGCAACGCCTGGAAAGTGGGCGGCACCGGTTCAGGCCAGGAAGACTCTATTCTGACCGCCATGATGGAAAAAGAGTTCGGCTACAAAGTCACCTACATCCCCTTCCCGGGCGGTGGCACCGTGGCAAAGAACCTGGTGGGCAATCATATTGACTCAACCGTGAACAACCCGGCTGAGCAAAATGAGTTCATGCGGGCCGGTAAGTCCAAGCCCTTGGTTCAGTTCACACCTGAGCGCATGGCGGCTTATCCTGATGTTCCAACCGCGAAGGAACTGGGTCACGACATCGTTTACTTCATGCAACGTTCGGTAAACGGCCCTCCTGGAATGTCCAAAGAAGCTCAAGATTGGTACATCAATCTCTTCAAGACATTGTTTGATTCAGATGAGTGGCAGAAGTTCTGCAAGGAAGACGGTCTGACCTGCGAAGAGTGGGTCGCGGGTGCTGACCTGGCCAAGTTCCATGAAGAACAGGGCCGCCGTCACCAAGAGCTGATTGAATCGGTGGGCGCAGCAGCGATCACCGGCGAGTAATCGCACCACAGCACATGTCCTGCCGGGCATCCCTCACCTGGGGTGCCCGGCAGTCAATCCAACGCCGTAAGTGAAGTATTCTGCGACCGAATAGGGGGTGGGCTGGTCCAGGCCGTCTGCCGTTCGGGCGCTGAGGTCTTAAGAAGTGGGCAAAGACCATGACGGTTCGACAGGCTGAACTCCTAATGGCAATCGCCACAGTATTGTTGTCGCTTGGCCTTATGTGGTCTTCCACCGATGGCCTCTCGATCAGCTGGGTGCCGAACAAGGGCCCTGGGTCTGGCTTCTGGCCCTTCTGGCTGTCCATCGGTCTTCTTCTGGCCTCCCTGGCAACACTCTACCGATGGTTCACAAAAGCCACACCGGAATCGCGGTCTGAAGAACCTTACATCTCAGGGCCCGCGCTGACCGTCGTGGGCGTTTCGGTGGCCGCCCTCTTGGGCCTTCTCATCGGCATCCATCTGGTGGGGATGTACATTTCGCTTTTTGTTTTCATGCTGTTTTACGTGAAAGTCATCGGCCGTCACCGCTGGGGCATAACCGTTTGCCTGGTGGGCGGCACGCCATTGTTTGTGTTTGGCATGTTTGAGTGGGCGCTCCAGATACCCCTGCCCAAGGCGATCACCGAGGAATGGTTCTATCCGGTATTCGACATCATGTACGGCACAAACCACTTCTGGGCTTACATGCTGGGCGCTGCCGTTATTGTTGCCGTGTTGGGCTGGTTGACCCACAAGTACATCGACCCGCAACCGGGCACTGAGGAGGGTTAAGGGGCATGGAAACCATCCTCGTATCTTTGGCAGGCGGGCTCGCACAAGCGTTCGAACCGATCAACTTGATGATGATCATAATCGGGTGCGTGGTCGGCCTGTTCGTGGGCGCAATGCCGGGCCTTGGTTCGGTCAACGGCGTGGCCATCTTGCTGCCCATCACATTTCTCGTCCCCCCTACGGCTGCAATCATCTTTCTGGCCGCGGTCTATTACGGGGCCATGTATGGCGGTGCCATAAGTTCCATCACGCTGGGCATACCGGGCGCCTCCACCGCGGTGGCAACGGTGTTCGATGGGCGGCCCTTGGCCATGTCCGGACGCGCCGACAAGGCGCTGACAGCCGCAGCGATCGCCTCGTTCATAGGTGGCACGATTTCCGTCATCCTGTTCACCCTCTTTGCCCCTCCCCTGGCCGAGTTCGCTCTGAAGTTCGGGCCGGCGGAAGAATTTGCCCTCATGGTCCTGGCCTTCGCCACCTTCATCGGTCTGGGTGGTGACGACATTCCAAAGACCATATTTTCCATTCTCATCGGCCTCGTGCTGGCAACCGTTGGCCTCGACATCATCTCAGGCAAACCGCGCCTCATCTTCTTCGACGCCCCTGGCTTCCTGCGCGGCATCAATTTCCTGGTGCTGGCGATCGGCATCTACGGCATTGGCGAGATGCTGTGGACGCTGGAAACCACCGGCGGCAAGGTCATCGTCCACAAGGTCAAGATGAGCTGGGAGAACTTCGTCGGCAATGTGAAATCGGTTAAAGAGTATATCGGCACCACCACCCTTGGCTCCACGTTGGGTTATTTCGTGGGAACGTTGCCGGCCGCGGGCGCCACACCGGCATCGCTCATGTCGTATGGTCTGGCGAAGACGTTCTCCAAGAACCCGGAATCCTTCGGCAAAGGGAACGTTTCAGGCGTTGCAGCGCCTGAAGCTGCCAACAATGCGGCCTCCACAGGGTCCATGTTGCCCATGATCACGCTCGGTATTCCGGGCTCGCCGACCACAGCCATCCTGCTCGGCGGGATGATCATCTGGGGCTTGCGCCCCGGTCCGCTGCTGTTTACCGAGAAGCCTGACTTCGTATGGGGTCTGATCGGATCGCTCTATGTGGCGAACTTCTTCACCGTGATCATCAACCTGGCCTTCATCCCCATTTTTGTGCGGGTGCTGACCCTGCCCTTCACCATTCTGGCGCCGGTCATCTTCGTGCTTTGCATCGTTGGCGGCTTTGCGCCGACCCAAAACATGCACGATGTCTGGCTCATGCTGCTGTTCGGACTTGCCGGCTACCTGCTGCGTAAGCTGAACTACCCGGTAGCGCCTGCCGTTCTTGCGATCGTGCTGGGTCCGCTCGCAGAGCGCTCCTTGCGGCAATCTCTGCTCAGCTCGCAGGGCGATGTCATGATCTTCTTTGAGCGTCCGATCTCCGCCATCTGCATCGGGCTCGCGGTCGCGCTCATGCTGTACCCGATCTACCTGATCATCAAAAAGAAGAAGCAGGCTGACACCGCCGACGAGGCCAGCTCCTAGCCAACAAAAAAGCCCGCACATCGCAATAGCGTGTGCGGGCCTGTAACGTCCTGATTGGCTAAGAGGGCCTAGAACAACCCTTCGATTAAGCCCTCATCGTTCAAGCGGATGGCTTCCGCAGACGGCACCCGCGGCAGGCCAGGCATGGTCATGATTTCCCCGGTAATCACCACAATGAAGCCGGCGCCCGCGGAGAGCCGCACTTCGCGGATGGGGACGGTGTGCCCGGTGGGCGCGCCGCGCAGGTTCGGATCTGTGGAGAAGCTGTATTGGGTTTTGGCCACGCAAATCGGCAGATTGCCATAACCCTGGTCTTCCCAGGATTTAAGCTGATCGGCGATTTTCTTGTCCACCGCCACATCATCGGCCCGGTAGATCTCCTGAGCCACGGTGCGCACTTTCTCAAGCAGAGGCATCTCATCCGGGTAAAGCGGCTTAAACTGGCCCTCGCCCGCCTCGACAATTTCCACCACGCGCTCTGCCAGCGCGATGGTGCCCTCAGAGCCCTTGGCCCAGTGCTCACACAGCACGGCCTCAGAGCCGAGGCTTTCCACATACGCCTTCACCGCGGCCACTTCGGCATCGGTATCGGTGATGAAGTGGTTGATGGCCACGATGGCCGGCACGCCAAACTTCTTCACGTTCTCAATGTGACGGCCAAGGTTCACACAGCCCTTCTTCAGAGCGTCCACGTTCTCCTCGCTCAACTCATCCTTGGTGAGGCCACCGTTCATCTTCAGCGCGCGGATGGTGGCCACGATCACCACAGCTTCCGGAGCAAGGCCCGCTTTGCGGCACTTGATGTCGAAGAACTTCTCTGCGCCGAGGTCGGCGCCGAAGCCGGCTTCGGTCACTACATAGTCTGCCAGTTTCAGCGCGGTTTTGGTGGCCACCACAGAGTTACAGCCGTGGGCAATGTTGGCGAACGGGCCGCCATGGATGAAGGCCGGATTGTTCTCAAGGGTCTGCACCAGGTTGGGCTGCATAGCTTGCTGCAGCAGCACGGTCATGGCGCCATCGGCGTTTACATCGCGGCAGTAGACCGGAGAGCGGTCGCGCTTGTAGCCGATGATGATGTCGCCCAAACGTTTCTGCAGGTCGTCCAGATCAGACGCCAGGCACAAAATGGCCATCACTTCAGAGGCGACCGTAATGTCAAAGCCGGCTTCACGCGGGAAACCGTTGGAGACACCACCCAGCGAGCAGACGATTTCACGCAAGGCCCGATCGTTCATATCGAGCACCCGGCGCCACGCCACGCGGCGCTGGTCGATCTCGGCCTTGTTGCCCCAGTAAATGTGGTTGTCGATCATGGCCGACAACAGGTTGTGGGCAGACGTGATGGCGTGGAAGTCGCCTGTGAAATGGAGGTTGATGTCCTCCATAGGAATCACTTGCGCATAGCCGCCACCAGCCGCCCCGCCCTTCATGCCAAAGCACGGCCCCAGTGAGGGTTCGCGGATGCAGATGGTGGCGCGCTTGCCGATCTTGTTGAGGCCATCGCCCAAGCCCACCGTGGTGGTGGTCTTGCCCTCCCCTGCAGGGGTGGGGTTGATCGCCGTCACCAGGATCAGCTTGCCGTCTCTGTTGGCGGAGAGGCTCTTAATGAACTCGGCGGATACCTTCGCTTTGTCATGACCGAAGGGGAGCAAGTGCTCTTCGGGAATGTCCAACTTGGCGCCGATTTTGTTGATGTGTTCCGGCGTTGCTTCCCGGGCGATTTCAATGTCGGTCTTGACCATTTGTCTTGCCTTTGTCCTATCGAATAGTATGGATCTAGCTGCCTAGCACGCTGCCTGCGCTCACGCCGGCCGCAGCGGCCCATTCGGACGCCGGCACTTTGTCACCGCCCTTGGGCCTCACACGCTTTACGATAATCCGTCCCCCCTGCCCTTGAACAATGACGCCGTCATCGGTCACGTTTACGACTTCCCCGGGATTTCCATCACCATTTTCGCGCCTGGAATCATAGATTTGTACCTCCTGGCCCTGAAACGTGGTCCAGGCGCCCGGCTGAGGATTTCCGGCCCTGATTTTGTTGTAGGTGTCCGCGACCGGCGCTGACCAGTCCAGTTCCACATCGGCCTTCTTGCACCAGCTCTCATAGGTGGCCTCGCTCTCGTCTTGTTCCGTGCGCGGCGGGTTGCCTGAGCGGAACGCATCGATGACATCAAGCGTGGAATCGACGGCAGCCGGGAAGATCTTCTTGAAGTACACATCGCCCAGTGTGTCGTCCGGGCCGATCTCCACCTCGCGCTGGAGCAGGATCTCGCCCTCATCCAGCCCGTCGGTTGGGTAGAACCAGCTGTAACCCGTTTTCGTTGAGCCCCACATGATGGGCCAGTTGATGGAACTTGGCCCGCGGTGGAGCGGCAGCAACGACGGGTGAAAGCAGATGGAACCCATTTTCGGGATGTCTCTGGCCGCCTCAGGCACAAAGACGATCACATAGGCCATCACCATCAGGTCGGCATTGTGGGAGCGCATCTCGTCCAACACCGCCTCGTCCTTGAACTTGGCAGGCTGAAAAACAGGGATGTTGTTGTCGATCGCGCACTGTTTGACCGGATCGAAGGGCCGGCCCTCTTTGTCCGGTGCCACATATACGGCCACCACCTCATCGGTGCCGGCCTCTAGTACTTTTTCAAGCGCAGCTTTCCCAAAGGCCTGCTGGCCCATAAAGATTATCCGCATCTCACTCCCCTCTCTGTCAGCCGTCTTTGAGCGGCTCTTCAGGACTTACTCGGCCGCTTCGGCTTTGATCTCGCCCACTGCGCCAGATCCGCGGACCCGGTCCAAGTCATCGCCGCGATAGCCCAGAACATCAGTCAGGATTTCGTCAGTGTGCTCACCGAGCAGCGGAGAGCGAACCACTTCAACAGGGCTATCAGACAATTTAATGGGGCATCCCACGGTCAGGTAGGGGCCGCGCTCGGGATGATCCACTTCCACAATGGTTCCGGTTTTGCGCAAGGAGGGCTCCTCGGCAATCTCTTTCATGGACAAGATGGGCCCTACCGGAATGTCGAGCGGATTGCATATGTCCATGACCTCAAACTTGGTCTTCGTCATGGTCCACTGTTCAACGCGCTCAAAGATCTCGTTCAGCTTGTCGAGCCGCTCAGGCGGAGTGGCATAGCCTTCCTTTTCCTTCCAGTCAGGCTCGCCGATCACATCGCAGATCTTCTTCCAGACCGCAGCTTGGGTGATGAAGTAGGTGTAGGCATTCGGATCGGTTTCCCAACCCTTGCACTTGAGGATGCGGCCCGGCTGGCCTCCACCAGAATCATTGCCTGCGCGCGGGGTGGCATCGCCGAACGGCGTTCCTTCGCCGTATTGAGAGTATTCGGTCAGTGGGCCGGCCGCCAAGCGCTGCTGGTCGCGCAATTTAACCCGCGACAGGTTCAGAACGCCGTCCTGCATGGCCGCCAGCACCTTCTGGCCTTTGCCGGATTTCTCGCGTTGGAAGAGCGCCGTCACAATCCCGAGCGCCAGATGGAGACCCGTGCCGGAGTCGCCAATTTGTGCACCGGTCACCAAGGGTGGGCCATCGAGGAAGCCTGTGGTTGATGCAGAACCGCCGGCGCACTGAGCCACGTTCTCATAGACCTTGCAGTCTTCATAAGGACCGGGGCCAAAACCTTTGACCGAGGCCATGATCATGCGCGGATTAAGCTCTTGAATGCGTTCCCAGGAGAAGCCCATGCGGTCCAGTGCGCCCGGGGCAAAGTTCTCCACCAGCACGTCACATTCCTTCACGAGACGCTCCAGAACTTCCTTGCCGGTCTCGTTCTTGGTGTTGAGCGTAATGGAGCGCTTATTGTGGTTCAGCATGGTGAAATAGAGCGAATCTGCGCCCGGCACATCCACCAGCTGCTTGCGGGTGGCATCGCCCACGCCAGGCCGCTCCACCTTGATCACGTCGGCCCCAAACCATGCTAAAAGCTGCGTACAGGTCGGTCCCGACTGCACGTGGGTGAAATCCAAAATCTTGACGCCTTGAAGTGCTTGCATTGTTCCCTCCCCAAGTTCTTGAGAGCTCATCTGGTGGTGTTCGCCTGTTATTTTTTGGACACCACGCTTTGTGGATTGAGGTTGCCGATCCGCCCACTCTCGGTTCCGGCCTTTTCATCGATGATGGCATTTACGAGAGTTGGGATACCAGAGTCCAGAGCCTCGTTCACCGCACGGGTCACATCGTCCGGTGAGGTGGCGTAGACACCTTTGCCGCCGAAGGCTGCCATCATCAAGTCGTAGCGGCTGTCCTTCACAAACACGGTTGGCGCCACGTCCTCCCCGCCGGTGGGGTTCACGTCGGTGCCGCGATAAATCCCGTTATTGTTGAACACCACAACGCAGATGGGCAGGTTGTAGCGGCAGATGGTTTCGATCTCCATGCCCGAAAAGCCAAACGCGCTGTCGCCCTCAATGGCGAGCACCGGCTTACCGGTTTCCACCGCGGCCGCAATGGCTGAGCCCATGCCAATGCCCATGACACCCCAGGTGCCAACATCGATGCGTTTACGCGGTTGATACATGTCGATGATCGAGCGGGCAAAGTCGAGGGTGTTGGCCCCCTCGTTCACCAGCGTGATGTCGGGGCGCTCTTTGATAATGGTGCGCAACACGCCAAGCGCGCCGTGGAAGTCCATGGGCACATTGTTGTTCTGCAGCTTGGGCGCCATGCGGGCCACATTGGTTTCCACCTTGGTACGGATGGCGTCGGTCCAGTCTTGCGGTGGAGAGGCCCAATTGTCTCCCATGCGATCAAGCAATGCGGTCAGGCAGCTGCCAATATCGCCAACCAGTGGTGCGGCGATCTCCACATTGGAATCCATTTCCCGAGGCTCAATGTCGATCTGTACGAACTTCTTCGGCGCCTCGCCCCAGGTCTTGCCCTTGCCGTGAGACAGGAGCCAGTTCAAGCGCGCGCCGATCATCACCACCACATCGGAGTCTTTAAGCGCCAGCGAACGCGCAGCCCCTGCCGACTGGGGATGGGTGTCCGGCAGCAGGCCTTTGGCCATGCTCATGGGCAGATAGGGGATGCCGCTCTTTTCCACAAATGTGCGGATCTTCTCATCCACCTGGGCGTAGGCGGCACCCTTTCCAAGAATGATGAGCGGGCG
>JBCDDQ010000209.1:0-8552 GCA_039180225.1 Pseudomonadota bacterium | reverse complement strand
GCACGCTGCCTTTGGGCTTCTGCGCCAAGCTCATCAGCACGCCGGCCACAAAGAGAGAAACGGCCGCCGGGGCCATCCAACCGATAATGCCGAGGCTGGAGATGGCGCCATCATAAACTTTGCAGCACGCTGTTCCCTTCAGTTCAGCCACCGCCAAGGGATCACGGAACAGATCTGCCGGATCAATCCAGGGCTGGAAGGCTGCGCCCAAGATCAGGAGCGTTGCTGGCACAAACGCCAAAAACCAGATGATAATCGTCTTTGCGTCCAGCCACTGAGCCGAACTCTGTTGCGTAATGTGCCGTCTGAACGCGGGAATTGTCTGAATATGTGCCGTCATGGGTGCCGCCTCTGGTTTGCGTGCACGCCCGGAACTTCAGGATTCTGGCCTCGTCCGGTCAGCCCAGCGCGCATCTCTGCCTTGTGTGCGCTGAGAGAAGCAACACTCATGCCAACCGGAAACGGTAACGGGTCAATTCACCTCAAAAAGCCCCGCTGCGCCTTGGCCGCCGCCAATGCACATGGTCACCACAACCCGTTTGGCGCCGCGGCGTTTGCCCTCCAGCAGGGCGTGGCCCACGAGGCGCGCACCGGTCATGCCGTAGGGGTGGCCGATGGCGATGGAGCCGCCGTTAACGTTGAGCTTGTCATTGGGAATACCGAGCTTGTCGCGGCAATAAAGCACCTGCACAGCGAAGGCCTCGTTCAGCTCCCAGAGATCGATATCGTCATTGCTGAGCCCGTGTTGTTTGAGCAGCTTCGGCACGGCGAAAACCGGGCCAATGCCCATTTCGTCGGGCTCGCATCCGGCCACCGCGAAACCGCGGAACGTGCCCAAAGGCTCCAGGCCCTTCTGCTCGGCCATTTTCGCGTCCATCACCACGCAAGCCGAGGCCCCGTCTGAGAGCTGGGAGGCATTGCCCGCCGTGATGAAATGATCGGGTCCTTGAACCGGTTGAAGATTGGCGAGACCATCCATGTTGGTCTCCGGCCGGTTGCCTTCATCCTTCATTAAGGTGACCGTCTCCAGTAGCTCGTCCCCGGTCTCCTTGTTGACGATCTTTTTGACTGTCTCCAAAGGCACAATCTCGTCATCAAAGAGGCCAGCCTCCTGAGCCGCCGCGCAGCGTTGCTGGCTTTGCAGTCCATACTCGTCCTGAACTTCACGAGAGATGTTGTAGCGCTTGGCCACCGTGTCGGCGGTGCCGATCATGGGCATGTAAAGCTCGCCTTTGTGCTCCAGGATCCACTCTTCCTGGAACTCCAGATTACGGTTGGGCTGGGTGAGCGTCACATGCTCAATGCCGCCGGCAAGGCAGATATCGGCACCATCCACCATGATGTGATGCGCCGCTGAGGCCACCGCCTGAAGTCCGGAGGCGCAGTAGCGTGAGACCACGAACCCGCCAGCCGTGACCGGAACGCCGGCCTTAATCGCCGAAGCGCGGGCGATATTGGAACCGGTGACCCCCTCATGCAGGCCGCAGCCGTAGATCACATCGTCGATCTCGCCTGGATCAATCTTCGCCCGCTGCACGGCGTTTTTGGCTGCATGAGCCCCAAGGGTGACCGCATGGGTGTTGTTGAACGCACCCCGGAAGGCTTTGGCGATGGGGGTGCGGGCGGTGGACACGACGACGGCTTCACGCATGTTGGGTCTCTTTCGGTTAGATCAGGTCTCAGCCTTCAGACAGGCTGGCAAAGGTTTTGTTTTCTTTCGCCAATTGGCGCAGCAGGGGGGCCGGTTCCCAGAAATGGTGCTGGGCGTGGAACTCTTCAATGCGCGCCAAGATCTTCGCAGCGCCCAGCGCGTCAGCCCAATGCATGGGCCCGCCGCGGTGGCGCGGATAGCCGTAGCCGTTGACCCAGGCCACATCAATGTCACTGGCCCGTTGGGCGATGCCTTCCGCCAACACCCGCGCGCCCTCATTCACCACAGTGTAGAAACAGCGCTCGATGATCTCTTCATCTGAGATCTCGCGGCGCTCAATGTTTGAGGCCTTGGCTTCGGCGGCGATGATCTCGTCCACATCCGGGTTTGGCGAAGGCCGGCGGGTTTCAGGGTCGTAAATGTAGTACCCCCGGCCGGTTTTCTGGCCGAACCAACCGTTCTCGCAAAGCCGGTCGGAAATGGCGGAATAGCGTATGTTTGGATCGCGGGTGCTGGCCGCCGCCTTTCGCTTGGCCCAGCTGATGTCGAGGCCGGCAAGGTCTGCCACGGCGAGCGGGCCCATGGCCATGCCGAACTTGGTGAGCGCGCCGTCCACCTGGGAGGGTGTGGCCCCTTCCTCAAGCAGGAACTGCGCTTCGCGCATATAGCCTTCCAATGTGCGGTTGGCGATAAAGCCGTGACAGACGCCCGCCACAACACTGATCTTGCTTAGCTTCTTGCCAATGGCGAGAGCAGCTTGGAGCACCGCAGGATCGGTTTTGTCGGCGCGGACAACTTCAAGCAGCTTCATAATGTTGGCCGGGCTGAAGAAATGCATGCCGAGCACGTCCGCCTCGCGCCCGCCGGTGACCGAGGCAATCTCGTCAATGTTGAGATAGGAGGTGTTGGACGCCAGGATCGTGCCCGGTGAGGTCAGCTTGCCGAGTTCGCTGAAAATGGACTTCTTCACATCCATTTCCTCAAACACGGCTTCCACGATCATGTCAGCCTCGGCAGCTTGTGCCAGGGAAGTGACTGTGGTCAGTGCCCCCATGCGGGCGTCCTTCTGTGCCGCGCTGATGCGCCCCTTTGCGATGGAGCCATCATAGGTTTTGGCGATCCGGTTTTTGGCGCGCGCGAGAGCCTCTTCGTCTGTGTCCAACAAGGTCACAGGGAAACCGCCGTCAAGGAAGGCAATGGTGATGCCGGTGCCCATCGTTCCTGACCCCAACACGGAGACCGTCTCAACCTGGCGCGGCTCCACCTTGGCATCATCGCCTTTGAGACGCGCCGCCTGACGTTCGGCGAAGAAGATGGCGCGCATGGCCTTGGCTTCATCTGAGGTGACGCATTCCTGGAAGATCTCGCGCTCACGCTTCAAGCCCTCGTCAATCGGCAGCTCCACAGCCGCTTCGAGGCAATCAATGCAGGCCTGAGGCGCACGGGCACCGCGGCTTTTGCGGCTCCAGCTCTTGCGCAAACTCTCAAAGAAGTCAGGCGATGGCAGCTCGATGCGCTTCTCATCGTTGGCCGGATGGCTGCGGTTTTGGCTGATTTCCGCCGCGAAGGCAGCAGCATCGGCAAGAAAGTCATCTCCCACCAGGCGATCGATGAGACCGTATTCCAGGCCCTTCTTTCCGCTGATCGGCTTGCCGGACACCACCATCTCTGCGGCAGCCTCCAGTCCTATCACGCGCGGCAGCCTTTGCGTGCCGCCAGCACCTGGAGGAATGCCGAGATTCACTTCCGTTTGGCCCATTTGGCAGGTGGGTGTGCTCACCCGGTAATGACAACCAAGCGACAATTCCAAGCCGCCGCCCAGTGCATGCGAACGCATGAGGGCCACGACCGGCTTGGGGTTCTTGGTGAGCATCGCGATCAGGTCGCGCAGGTTTGGCTCACCCTCCGGCCAGGGCTGGCCTTGGATGCGAATATCGGCTCCGCCAAAGATGCCGCGGCCACCGCCAGCGAGCACAACTGCTCCGATGGCCTCATCCGCGTTGGCCTCTTCCAGAGCTGCAATCGCACCACCCGGCACGCCAATACTCATGGCGTTGACCGGGGGATTATCCAGAGTGATGATCCGGACATTGCCCCGGGTTTCGGTTTTTACAAGGATTTCTGCACTTTCCGCCATGGCGGCGCGGCCTCCACAATTGTTCTTGGACCGGTGTTCTAGACCCCTCAGCGCGCGCCATAAAGAGATGATTTTGCACAATGGATCCGAAGCGGCACGATTGCAATTTGGAGCGAATTCCGCTAACCATTATTGAACGTTTGTTCAATAATGGACTTGATGACCATGTCTGAGCGAAACCCCAGATATGATATCCTGTTTGAACCGGTGCCCATTGGTCCGGTGACCGCACCAAACCGGTTCTATCAAACGCCCCACGCCACCGGCATGGGTTACGCCAAGCCCAAATCCTCCGCCGTCCTGCGGGGCATTAAGGCCGAGGGGGGCTGGGGTGTGGTGTGCACCGAGTATTGCTCAATCCATCCGTCTTCAGAGGATTCCCCATATGCCTACGTGAGTTTGTGGGACGACGACGATGTGAGGGCCCTCGCGGTCACCACCGATGCCATTCATGCCCACGGAAGCCTTGCAGGTGTGGAATTGTGGCATGGCGGCATGCATGCAATGAACAAGCTGATGCGCGAGCCTGCCCTGGCGCCGAGTGAAAGCTCAAGCTATTTCGTTCAGCCTCAGCACGTGCGGGCCATGGACCGGGCGGACATCGCTGAATTCCGGCAATGGCAAACAGATGCCGCGCGCCGAGCTGAGCGGGCCGGGTTTGATATTGTCTATGTGTATGCCGGACATGGCTATCTACCGTTTCAGTTTCTCTCCCCGCTCACCAACCATCGCACGGACGAGTATGGCGGCAGCCTGGAGAACCGCGTGCGATTGCTGCGCGAAATGATCGAGGACACCCGTGAGGCCGTCGGCGGACGCTGTGCGGTGGCGGTGCGGCTGGGGGTGGACGAAATGCACGGTTCAGCGGGTATTACATCTGAGGGGGAAGGCCGCGAAATCGTGGAAATGCTGGCAGAATTGCCGGATCTCTGGGATGTGAACCTGGCCGGTGATCTGGGATATGATTCCCGCAGCTCCCGGTTTTCGCCGGAAGGCTATCAGGAAGACTACATTTCATTCGTTAAATCGGTGACCAGCAAGCCCGTGGTGAGCGTGGGGCGGTTTACCTCGCCCGACACCATGGTGAGCCAGATCAAACGCGGAGTTCAGGACTTCATCGGCGCGGCGCGTCCGTCCATCGCGGACCCATTCTTGCCGCGCAAGATCAGCGAAGGCCGCGAGGATGAGATCCGTGAATGTATCGGGTGCAACATCTGCCGGGCGTCGAACAACGAGGGCGTGCCCCTGCGCTGCACTCAGAACCCCACCATGGGCGAAGAATGGCGCCGCGGCTGGCATCCTGAAGTCATTGTGCCGAAAGGCTCCGATGCCAAGGTGCTGGTGGTGGGGGCCGGGCCAGCCGGCCTGGAAGCCAGTTTGGCCCTGGGTCGGCGCGGCTATGAGGTGTTGTTGGCAGAAGCCGGACGCGCGCTCGGCGGGCGTCTGGTGCACGAAGCCGCCCTGCCCGGGCTGGGCAACTGGATGCGGGTGCGCGATCACCGTGCGCACCTGTTGGATAAGCTCGAGCATGTGGAGATCTTCAGGGAGAGCGAACTCAGCGCCGACGATATCTTCGAGGTGGCGCCAGACCATGTGGTGCTGGCCACCGGCAGCACCTGGCGGCGCGATGGAGCAGGCACGTTGAGCGCACAATCGGCGGAGATTGCTCCGGACTTGGGTACGCTGACACCGGATGATCTGTTTGACGGCGCCCAGCTGGGCCCAACCGTGACCATCTATGACGATGAGCACTATTTCATGGGCGGCGCCCTCGCTGAACGCCTGGTCACGGCCGGTCATGCCGTTACCTTGGTGACACCACACACCTTGGTGTCGGCCTGGACGGAGATGACCAACGAGCAGATCTATATTCAGCAGAAGCTCATCGATCTGGGCGTGCAGTTTCGCTTCTCGCAGGCGCTCGCCAAGGCCTCTACTGGCGGCTTTACCTGGCGGTGCGCCTATTCGGGCCGCGAAACACAGACCCAGGCGGACACGCTGGTTTTGGTGACCGGCAGGACGCCTCGCCAACAGCTATGTGATGCCCTCCAATCGCGCAAAGACGAGTGGGCTGGCGCTGGCGTTAAATCCGTGACAAGCATCGGCGATTGCCTGGTTCCCTCGACCATTGCCGATGCGGTCCATCGAGGGCACAAGTATGCGCGCGAGCTGGAGGTGTCCCCTTCCAACAGGATGGTCAGACGCGAACGTCCAAGTCCCGAGCTTGAAGCGGAGGTGAACTGATGACAGCGAGAGTAACCCGCCGCGGCCGTCGGTCCGGCGCCCGCGATGAGCGCAAGGCTGCTGCGATCCCTCAGCGCCCCTTCCGGCAGATCACCTATCAATATGCCCCCATGGAGCTGATGAGCGCAGACCACATCGGCCACATTCACCGGACCGCGCTCACCATCCTGGAAGAGGTGGGCATGAAGATCCTGGCCCCATCGGCCCGCAAGGTGTTCTCTGAAGCCGGCTTTGAGGTGGACGATGATAGCCTGTTGGTGCGGTTTGACCGCCAAGGGCTGGAAGCGGCGGTGGCCAAGGCGCCGGCGCAGTTTGAGCTGACAGCCCGGAACCGGGCGCACAACATCAAATTCGGCGGCCCCAATGCGGTGTTCACAGCCGTCGGTGGCCCGGCCTACTGCATGGATCTGGACAAGGGACGCAGAGCGGGAACATACGCGGAAATGTGCGATTTCATGCGCCTCATCCAGAGCCTGAACATTATCCATCAGGAAGGCGGCGGTGGATTTGAAGCACTCGATCTGCCCGCTGAGACCCGGCACCTGGACCTGTTCTATGCAGAGATCACACTCACCGATAAGAACTGGCAACCCTGGGGCATGGGCCGCGCCCAGGCAATGGACGCCATCAACATGGTTGCGATCAGTCTGGGCAAGAGCACTGAGCAGCTCAAGGACATCCCCGTTTTTGCCTGTATCATCAACACCAATTCGCCGCTGCAGCTTGACATTCCCATGGCCGAGGGTCTGATGACCATGGCTGAGTATGGTCAGGCAGCGGTGATCACACCGTTTACGCTGGCCGGCGCCATGTCGCCGGTCACGCTCGCCGGCGCCCTCTCCCAGCAGCATGCTGAGGCCATGGTGGGGATCGCCCTCACTCAGCTGGTGCGCCCCGGCGTGCCGGTGATGTATGGCGGGTTCACCTCCAATGTGGACATGAAGACCGGCGCGCCTGCGTTCGGCACCCCTGAATATGCCCAGGCCGCGCAAGCCTCAGGCCAACTGGCGCGCCATATCGGGGTGCCCTTCCGCTCGTCCAACGTCACCTCAGCCAACACCAACGATGCCCAAGCTGCATACGAGAGCATGATGGCGTTGTGGGGTGCCATGACAGGTCAGGCACATATGATCAACCATGCGGCCGGTTGGCTCGGCGGCGGCCTGGTGGCGTCTTTCGAGAAGCTCATCATCGACGCTGAAATGCTGCAGATGATGGCAGCCTATATGGAGCCATTCTCCGTTGAAACACCCGATTTGGCGCTGGAAGCTGTGCGCGATGTGGGTCCGGCAGGTCATTTCTTCGGCACCAACCACACCATGGAGCGCTATGAGAGTGCGTTCAACGCACCGCTGGTCTCCAACTGGGACAACTATGAAACCTGGACGGAGAGAGGCAGCGTGACCGCAGAGCAGCGGGCCAATCAGATCTGGAAACAGCTGCTGAGAGATTATGAACAGCCCGCCATTGATGTGGCCGTTGATGATGAGCTGAAGGATTATGTGGCGCGCGCCAAGCGTGAAGGGCGCGTGGTTCTGGGCTAACCCATCAGTCCCATTCGGGCGAGAAGGCGAAGTCGCATATTCTGCTGCCCGCCCCTGTCAACGCGCTGATGGCCGCCATTTCGCTTGCGCTCAGTTCAAAGTCGAAGATCGCCAGGTTCTCTGAAATGCGCGCGGGCGTGCGCGTGCGCGGGATTGCGACAACGCCATCTTGCTGCACATGCCAGCGCAGTATGATCTGCGCTGGAGACTTGCCATGCGCCTCAGCGGCAGCGGCAATCGGTGCGGCCGTGAAGGCATCTCCACCGCGAAAGAGCGGGCAATAGGCCACCAAGGCCATGCCATGCCGGCGGCATCCGCCATGAACCGCGTCTTGGTTGAGCATCGGGTGATATTCCACCTGATTGCACGCCAATTTTTGCGGGGAGAGGCTGACGGCCTCATCCAAGAGCTTCACCGGAAAGTTCGACACACCGATGTGCTTGGCCCAGCCTTCGGCATGACAGGCGTTTAGCGCCTCGATACTCTCCGCCAACGGCACCCCGTTGGGGGAAGGCCAATGGATCAATGCAAGATCCACCTGGTCAAACCCGAGGCGGTCCAGGGAGGCCTGAAGCGATGCTTTCAAATCGTCTGCGGCCAGGTCCGTGTGCCAAATTTTAGTGGTGAGGAAGACCTCGTCTCGGGCCAAACCGGCGTCTCTGATCCCCTCGCCCACAGCGGCCTCGTTGCCATACATGGCAGCGGTGTCCACATGCCGGTAGCCGCAGTCCAGAGCCTGAGACACGAGGCTCTTGGCCTCATCGCCTTCCAGCGTCCAGGTGCCAAAGCCAAGGGCGGGGATGTTTGCGCCGTTTGCGTCTACCCTGTGCATGACTTTGGCCCCTTCGCTCTTCGTGGTTATGCGTCTGCGTTTTCCGCCTGCTCTTGCATACGCTGCTGGTACATGGCGCCGAAATCAATCGGATCGAGCATCAACGGCGGGAATCCGCCATTGCGGATCGCATCTGCCAGGATG
>JBCDDQ010000208.1:0-8692 GCA_039180225.1 Pseudomonadota bacterium | reverse complement strand
CCGAGCGCAAGATCTGACGATCATCGTGGTTGCCCACCATGGGAAGAACGGGCACGCGCAGTTCACGCAAGACCTCCGCCAACGCCCCATAATCCACATCGGTCTCCCGATTGACCAGATCGCCGGAGATCACACAGTATGCACTGTCGGCATGGTGCTGATTGATGAACGCGATTGCCGCCCGCAGCCGCACGCGCGGGTCATGGCCAAGCTCGATGCCCTCGGCCACGAAATGCAGGTCAGACAGCCAGATCAGTTTGACCATGGATCAGATCCACCCTACCCCCGCAATGTGCCGCCCGTGGCTTTCTCCACACTGGCCACCACCTTGGCGGCCACGGCATCGATTTCCTCATCGGTCATGGTCTTGTCGCGGGGCTGCAAGGTGACCTCGATGGCCAATGACTTCTTGCCATCGCCCAGCGCCTTACCGGCCGCCTCGCCTTCAAACAGATCGAACACTGAGACGCCGGTGATCAACTGCTTGTCGGCGCCCTTGGCAGCGCGGACCAGCTTGTCGGCCACCACGTCACCATCCACCACAAAGGCAAAGTCCCGGGTGACGGCCTGCAGGTCGGAGACCTCCATCGCCGCACGGGCCGCGCCGCCCTTGCCTTTTGGCTCGGGGACCTTGTTGAGCACAATCTCAAAGCCCACCAGCGGACCCTTCACATCAAGCGCGTTGAGCACGCGCGGGTGCAGCTCGCCGAAATGGGCCATCTGGTTTTGCGGACCTAGTTGACAGGTGCCTGAGCGGCCCGGGTGGAACCAGTCCGGAGCGCCGGCGACAACCTGAAGACTTTGCATGGGTGCTCCGGCCGCCTGAAGCGCGGCCAGCGCGTCGGCCTTGGCGTCAAACGCATCCACAGGCCGCAACGGTCCGCCCCAGTGGCGCGGGCCCGTTTGGCCGCGGCGCACGCCGGCAGCCCGTACGGTTTCATCTTCCGGCCGGTCCCCCAGATAGGCCTGACCGATTTCAAACAGCGCCAGGTCGGCAAAGCCGCGGTCATTGTTGCGGCCAATAGCCGTGATGAGATTGGGCAGCAATGACGGCCTCATGTCGGACAGCTCGGAGGAAATGGGGTTGGCGAGCTTCACTGCCGCCCCGCCGCCGCCGAACAGCTTGGCTTGGTCTTCGGGAAGGAACGACCAGGTCACCGCCTCGTTGAGGCCGCGCCCTGCGAGCGTGCGCCGGGCCGCGCTCGTGCGCCGCTGCAAGCGCGTGAGCACGGGACGGGCCACCGCATTGGGCCGGCTCATGGGCGCATTGGGCACATTGTCCAGGCCGACGATGCGGGTGATTTCTTCCACCAGATCAGCCTCGCCCAAAACGTCAGGCCGCCATGGGGGCACCGCACACACCAGGCCATCGCCGGTCTGCGCGACTTTAAAGCCGAGGTCTTCCAGGATGCGCTTTTGTTCCGCGAGCTCAACCTTGACGCCGCCAAGCGTTTCAACCCGGTCGGGGCGCAGGGTATAGCTGCGCGCCGTATCGGGGATGGCGCCCGCTGTGACCATTTCCGACGGCTCACCGCCGCAGAAGTCCATGATCATCTTCGTTGCGATCTCCGCACCATCTGGCGCAAAGGCCGGGTCCACGCCGCGCTCAAACCGATAACGCGCATCGGAGATGATGCCGAGCTTACGGCCCGTGGTGGCCGTGCGGATAGGATCGAAGTAGGCCACCTCCACGAAGACGTTCTTGGTCCCCAGAGTACAGCCGGAGAGCTCACCGCCCATGATGCCGCCAATGGCGTCAGGGCCATTGTCGTCGGCGATCACCGTCATGGTGTCGTCCAGCTCATATTCCTTGCCGTCCAGCGCCAGCATCTTTTCGCCCGTCTTGGCGAGCCGCGGTTGGATATTGCCGGCCACCTTGTCCGCGTCAAACACGTGGACGGGCCGGGCATAGGCGTAGGTGAGGTAGTTGGTGATGTCCACCAGGGCGGAGATGGGGCGAAGGCCGATGGCGGTCAGCCGGCGCTGCAGCCATTCCGGCGACGGGCCGTTCTTCACACCGCGGATGTAGCGCCCGCAGAATAGTGGGCAGGCATCTTCCGTCCCCTCATCGAAGGTAAGCTTCACATCGATGGGCGAGGTGAACGTGCCCGGTATGGGCGTGGCATCCAGAGGTTTCAGGGTGCCGAGGCTGCGGGCGGCGAGATCGCGCGCGACGCCGTAAACCCCCAGCGCATCAGGCCGGTTGGGCGTGATGGCGATGTCGATCACCGGATCGTTCAGGCCAAGCGCCTCAACCGCCGGGGTGCCAATGGCCCAATCGCCGTCCAGCTCAATAATGCCGTCATGCTCATCAGACAGCATCATTTCGCGCTCTGAACAGAGCATGCCGGCCGATTCCACGCCGCGGATGACACCGACCTGCAGATCCACCCCGGTGCCGGGGATGTGGGTTCCGGGCGGGGCGAAGATGCCGGTCATGCCGGTGCGCGCATTGGGGGCGCCGCAGACCACCTGAACCAGGCCGTCCTTGGTTTCCACATCGCACACGCGCAGGCGATCCGCATCAGGGTGCTGGCGGGCTTCCTTGACCTTGGCCACGGAGAATGCGCCGAGGGTTTCAGCGAGGTTCTCCACGCCGTCCACCTCCAAGCCGACATCGTTGAGAGCCGCGGTGATGTCGTCCAACGTGGCGTCGGTCTCTAGATAATCTTTCAACCAGGAGAGTGTGAATTTCATCAGCTCAATCCTCCGGCCAGTTCGGGCACATCGAAGGCGGAGAACCCGTAATGGCGCAGCCATCTCAGATCCGCCTCGAAGAAGGCACGCAAGTCGGGGATGCCATATTTCAGCATGGCGATCCGGTCGATGCCCATGCCGAAGGCGAAGCCCTGATACTTCTCAGGATCCAGGCCGCCGGCGGCGATCACCTTGGGGTGCACCATGCCGGAGCCCAGGATTTCGAGCCAGTCATCCCCAGTGCCGATTTTCACCTGGCCACCTTCGAAGGAGCAGCCAATGTCCACCTCCATGGAAGGTTCGGTGAACGGGAAGTGAGAGGCGCGGAAGCGCATCTTCACTTCGTCCACCTCGAAGAACGCCTTGCAGAATTCTTCCAGGCACCATTTCAGATGACCCAGATGAGTGGTCTCGTCGATCACCAGCCCCTCCACCTGGTGGAACATGGGCGTGTGGGTTTGGTCACTGTCGCAGCGGTAGGTGCGCCCGGGCGCAATGATGCGGATGGGCGGCTCGGCGGTTTCCATCGTGCGGATCTGCACCGGGCTGGTGTGTGTGCGCAGCACCATGCGCTCGCCGTCTTCGCGAGGGTTGAAATAGAACGTGTCATGCTCCTGGCGCGCGGGGTGTTCCGGCGGGATGTTGAGCGCCTCGAAGTTATAGAAATCGGTTTCAATGTGCGGGCCTTCTGCAACCGAGAAGCCGAGATCAGCGAAGATCTGCACCACCTCGTCCCACACCTGGCTCACCGGGTGGATGGTGCCCTGGCTTTCCGGACGGATGGGCAGAGTGACATCCACGGTCTCCTCAGCCAGGCGCGCTTCCAGCTCTGCGTTGCGCAGCGCGTTTGATCGCGCGGCGATGGCCTCGCCGATGGACTGCTTCAGGCCGTTCAGTTTCGGCCCCATCTCCTTGCGCTCGTCAGGCGTCATACCGCCCAGAGATTTCATCAACTGGGAGACTGAGCCCTTTTTGCCCAGGCTCGCCACGCGCACCTCTTCCAGCGCGGCCATATCGGACGCATTGGCGATGGCGCCTGTGATTTCTGTTTCTAACTGTTCGAGATCTGACATGGGGGAAATAGCCCTTTCAAAATGACAATAGCCGGCTCACGCGAGCGCTCCTTTGGGGAGGGCTCGGCAAGTCCGGCTGTCATGAGCTGTGTTCGTCTGCGGCATGGCGCAGATCACTGGCCGCCTTAAAGGGTGGCTTTTGCTGCCTCGACCAGGGCCTTGAAGGCCTCGGGCTCACGCACGGCGAGGTCGGCCAGCACTTTGCGGTCCACCTCAATACCGGCCTTGCCAAGCCCGTTGATAAATCGGCCATAGGTCAGACCTTCAGCGCGCGCAGCAGCGTTGATGCGCTGAATCCACAGGGCGCGGAAGTTCCGCTTCTTGGCGCGGCGGTCGCGGTAAGCGTATTGACCGGCCTTCTCCACGGCCTGGTTGGCGGCGCGGAAGGTTGAATTGCGGGCGCCATAGTAGCCTTTGGCAGCCTTTATAACTTTGCGATGACGGGCGTGAGTGGTCACACCCCGTTTAACTCGAGCCATAGCGGTGCTCCTTTAGCGGGGACGCGTTGTTACGCGGGTCACTTGTAGGGAAGAAACTGTTTAACGATCCGGGCGTCCTGATCCGACAAGGCCGACATGCCGCGGGCATTGCGGATGAACTTTTTCGTCCGTTTGATCATTCCGTGACGTTTACCGGCCTGGCCGCACATGACCTTACCGGTGGCTGTCACCTTGAAGCGCTTCTTCGCGCCGCTCTTGGTCTTCAGCTTGGGCATTTTGCTTTCTCCTTTTGAGCCAAATCCTTCGGATTTCGGCTTTCTGACCAAAGAAAACCGGACCTTTGACTTGGCTTCTTTCATGAAGCATTCACAGCCGCCACGGCATGCCCGTTACAGGCCGGGCGGCTGGAGCGGGTGGGTTATAGGCGTGTGGGCAGGAGAAATCAAGCGTTGTTGTTGGGGCACAGGCGCCGTCACGCGCCGCAGGGGTTTTGATGCATCACGAACTTAATGAGCACCGGGGTTGCCGCGGCGCGCGCCTGGGCGGCCTTTGTCGGGTTGCGCTTTACGGCAAACGCCTTGAACTCATGCGCATCAAAGCGCCCGCGCCCCGGCTTCACGCAAATGACCGGCGCGCCGGACTGTTCTCCGGCAGCAACGGCTCCTTCAATAGCCGCCTTCACATAAGTGCCGAGCATGGCTTGAGCGGACGGATTGCGCGGCGCCTCTTCAATCGCCTGCAGAACCTGGAGTAAAGTGATCCGCCCGCCCGCATCCAAAGAGGACGTCCCGGCCAGAACACAAGCAGCAACCAATAAGGAAACCCAGAATCTACGCACCACAAATTTCTCCTTTACGATGAATAATTATTGTTTTACGATAATTATAGTTTTCAAAGCTGTCAATGCCATTCATGGAGGTCAGACGTGAATCAGGACGTTCGCAAACACCGCATTGCCCGTTGGAGCCGGGTCTTGAGCCTCGTTGTGCTGATCACGGCACTCTCACTGCCCGTGGTCTCCTTTGTCGCCGTTCTGTTCATGTCTTCAGGTGATATGGCGAAGGCGGTGCATGTGCCCGAAGCCGTGGCCCAGGGCGCTCAGCCGGCCGCATTGATCGCGGTTGCCGCCCTGGCGACCCTTCCGGTGCTGATATTTTCCTGGGGACTGTTGTCTGCGCGCCATGCCCTCGCCTCGTTTCAGCGCGGGGTCTATTTCTCCGCCTCCGTGTTCTGGTCTTTCCGGCGCCTGGCCGTTGCGCTCGTTCTCAGTGCCGCGCTTCGGTTGGTGGTCATGCCGCTCAGTGGAGCTCTGCTCTCTCTGGGTCAGGATCAGGGCAGCATCGCCCTCATCATTGGCAGCGGCGAGCTCATGCCCCTCCTGCTCGGCGCCGGTCTGTGGCTCTTGGCTTGGATCTTCACGGAAGCCGCCGAGCTGGAGGCTGAAAACAAGCAGTTCGTCTGATGCCCATCTCGGTGCGCCTGGCTGTGATGCTGGCCGAACGCGGCGTGAGCGGCAAGGAACTGGCCGATCATGTGGGCATCACGGAGGCCAATCTTTCCCTGTTGCGCCGGGGCAAGGTGAAAGGCGTGCGCTTCGACACCTTGGAAAAGATCTGCGACTACCTGGACTGCCAGCCCGGCGATCTGTTGCACTTCACACCGCCGGACGGCGAAGAGGCATGAGCGCGGGCGCAGGTTAAACCACCGCTCCTGCGATCAAGACACCGACCACGATCATCAAGAGGAAGCATCTGAGGCGCCGATCGCCTCTTGCAGGAACTCCGCCAGCACATCGAACACCAACCGAATGCGCCGGCTGGTGTGGAGCTCGCGGTGGGCGGTGAGCCAGACTGGGAACGTGAAGGGGTCCATCTGGGGCAGCACGCGCGCCATCTGCGGGGCCTGGGCGGCCACCTCATCGGACATGACGATGATGCCCAGCCCGCTCTTGGCCATCTCCCAGGACACCACGCCGCTCTCAGAGCCCAGGCGGAAGTTTTCCGGCCCCAGGCTCAGGCCCAGCGGGTTCAGCATCTCGATCATGCGGGCATTGTTGCCGAAGCCGATGAAATCGTGCGCAGGCAAATCCTCAATCGTCTCCGGCCTGCCGCGGCGCTCCAGATAGGCGGTGGCGGCATAAAAATGCGCCGTGGCGTCGCTCACCAGCCTGGCGATCAGGTCCGGCTGCTCGGGACGCACATGGCGGATGGCGATATCGGCCTCCCGGCTCTGCAGATCGCGAATGTCGTTGGCGGCGACAATCTCAAACTCCACCAGGGGCGCCCGCGCGCGCAGCTCGGCCATCACCGGGGGCAAAAGAAGCGCCGACATGATGTCGGAGGCGGTGATGCGCACCCTGCCGTCAATCGCCTCAGAGCGGCCCGACGCGGTGAGCGAGACCTGGCTTGCGGCCTCGAACATGGCGCGCACATGACCGGCCAGTTCCACGCCGGACGGGGTCAGCACCAAGGATTTGCCCACGCGCTCAAACAGCACCACATCCAGCGCCGCCTCCAGAGCGGCCACCTGGCGGCTCAGGGTCGGCTGGGTCACCCCCAGCGCCCGGGCGCCTGCGGACAGGGAGCCCTCCTCAACGGTCGCCAGAAAGGCCCGGGCCTGGTTCCAATCGAAAGAGACGGCATGCCAGTTCATGTATTTTTGTATATTAATAATACAAATTTCGGCAATTCCTATTTGATATCTGCATATATATCTCTCCCCTCAAAGGAGACACCCCATGCAGGACTCAGCCGTTTTCTGGGACAAAACAGCCCGAAAGTATGCCCAATCGCCCATCCGCGACATGGATGCCTACACCCACACCCTGAACCGAACGCGCAGCTATCTGAAACCCAGCGATGAGGTGCTGGAGCTTGGCTGCGGCACCGGGTCCACTGCCCTGTTGCTGGCGGAAAACGTGGCCCACATCACGGCCAGCGACATTTCCGGCAAGATGATCGAGGTTGCCATGGAAAAGGCGACCGATCAGGAGATCACGAATGTGAGCTTCGTGCAGTCGGACGTTCTGGGCGGGGCCATCGATGAGGGCCCTTATGACGCTGTGTTGGCGTTCAATCTGTTTCACCTCCTAAAAGAGCCTGAGGCTGCCGTCCGCCGGGTGGCCGGGCTGTTGAAGCCGGGTGGTCTCTTCATCTCCAAGACCGTGTGCACGCCGGGGGCCGGCCTGCCGCTGAAGTTCCGGATCATGCTTCTGGCCCTGCCGCTGCTGCAATGGCTCGGCAAGGCGCCCTATGTGGGGTTCATGGATGTTGAGGATCTTGAGGCAATGATTTCGGCACAGGGCTTTGAGATCATTGAGGCGGGCACCTACCCTCCACCCAGCCGGTACATCGTTGCGAAGAAGCTCTAGGGCTCTTGCTGCGGCGCCTCACTCTTTCCGCGCCCTTGCGAACGCGAGGGCCCATCGCTCTCACCTTTTCCTTGGCTCAGAAGGTCCTCGCTTGCGCAAGGACGCGGGGGCCGAACCATCGACACATTTTCCCACCGCGCCCTCTTGCAAGATGGCCGGCCTTGAGTATTGCTAGCAGCGTTGTCCAACCTGCGGTGCCGCCCTTATCATGAAACTTTCTGCGGAACACCAATCCGCCCTCACCGAGCTGCTCACCTGGCGTCGGGACGTGCGCCATTTCAAGCGCGATGCAATCGCGCCGGATCTGCTTGAGCGCATCAAGCGCGCGGTTGATTTTGCCCCGTCCGTGGGCAACAGCCGGCCTTGGCGCATGGTGCAGGTGACGAGCGCTGAGGGGCGCGAGGCGATTATTGAGACGTTTGAGGCCAGCAACCGGCAGGCCGGCGCGCGTTACGATCGCGATGCGCGGAGCGATTATGCGGCATTGAAGCTCGCCGGCCTGCGCGAGGCACCGGTCGTGCTGGCCGTCTTCACCGAACCCGACCCGGCCGCCGGCCGCGGGCTCGGGCGCCAGACCATGCCGGAGACCCTGACCTATTCCACGGTGATGGCGATCCACACGCTCTGGCTGTTCTGCCGGAGCCATAATGTGGGGGTGGGTTGGGTGTCGATCCTGGATCCGGACGCCGTGACGAAGGCCTTGGACGTGCCCGGGCACTGGTCGCTCACGGCGGTCTTGTGCTTGGGCTATCCGGCCGAAGAGCACGATACGCCGGAGCTGCACCGGGCGGGCTGGCAGGAGGATAGCAAGGCGGAGTGGCTGGAACGATAGCCCTCCCGCGCCCTTGCGAACGCGAGGGCCCATAGCTCTCCCCTTCCCTTTGGCTGAGAAGGTCCTCGCGTGCGCAAGGACGCGGCACAACACGCCACCAATGGTGGGCTAATATTCTTGAAAATAGTCCTTGACAGGGAATAGTGATGTTCTCTATCAAGGACTATTTTCAAGAATATTAGCCCACCATTGGTGGCGTGTTGTGCCGCGTCCTTGCGCACGCGAGGACCTTCTCAGCCAAAGGGAAGGGGAGAGCTATGGGCCCTCGCGTTCGCAAGGG
>JBCDDQ010000207.1:0-8696 GCA_039180225.1 Pseudomonadota bacterium | reverse complement strand
GCTTGACCCTGTCATAGGCCGGAAGGCAAACGCACCGGGATTGATCCAAAACCAATCAAATCTTGAGCGAGACTCTCCCGCCTCATAACGGGACTCTATCTGAGAGCGAAGCGAAACAATACGCTTAACTCTACTTAATGGTGTTGGTGATAATATTATTCAATTTAAAATAGAAAAATTTGCCATTACGCGCGTCTCTCAAAATTGTCGAACTCACCGAAACAAGGATTTGGCGGCTGTTGCCGCGCCGGTTGAAATGACACGCTTGTGAGCGCGCTGATCTGGCGGGCCGCGATGAGCTTTCTATATGTAGGGCAAAGAATGCGGGAGATATGTCCGATGAACCAGCGCACGCTTGCCATCTTTGCCCTCGCCATTGGGTTTGCCGTTAACCCCCTCGAAGCAGACGCCAAGGTCTATACATCCGATCGCCACAGCTTCACCGTGGAGGTGTTGACGGAAAAGTTGGATGAGCCTTGGGGTTTTGCTTTTCTGCCCGGTGGCGGCTTTTTGATCACTGAGCAAGAGGGCACAGTGCGCCGCTTTGAGAAGGGGGTGTTGTCGGAGCCATTGTCAGGTGTTCCGAAGGTAAGGGCCAGTGGTCAGGGTGGTCTGTTGGACGTGGCGCTCGACCCTGATTTTGAAAACAACGCTTTTGTCTACCTGACCTACTCGGAGCCCGGAACAGGCGGATCGGGCACAGCGGTCGCGCGGGGAACTTTAGTTGAGAAGGCGCTGAAGGGCACCGAAGTGATCTTCCGGCAGAACAAGAAGTCTGGCGGCGGGCGCCATTTCGGCTCGCGCATTGCGTTTGCGGCGGATGGCACACTCTATTTCACCATTGGGGACCGCGGCGACCCGGACAGGGCCCAGGACAGCCGTGATCATGCAGGCTCAGTCTTGCGCATCAACAAGGACGGCTCCATTCCGCCCGACAATCCGTTTGCTGACGGCAAAAATGGCCTGCCGGAGATCTGGTCCATTGGCCACCGTAACGCCCAAGGCATTGACGTGCACCCGGAGAGCGGCCGGATCTGGACCGTGTCCCACGGGGCCAGAGGGGGCGATGAGGTGAACCGGCCGGAGGCTGGCAAGAATTACGGCTGGCCGGTGATTTCCTATGGCCGCCATTACTCCGGCGGGAAAATCGGCGAAGGCACCAAGAAGGCCGGGATGGAGCAACCGCTCCACTATTGGGATCCTTCCATAGCTCCCTCCAGCATGACGTTTTACTCCGCTTCTCTCTTTCCTGAATGGAACGGTGATCTGTTTGTCAGCGCCCTGAGGGGACGAAAGATCGTTCGCTTGGATCTCAAGGGAGACGAGATTGTGGGCGAAGAAGATCTTCTGGATGACGAGTTCGGACGGATCAGGCGCGTTCAGCAAGGCCCTGACGGTGCGCTTTATGCGGTAACGGATGATGGCGCACTGCTCCGCTTGGCGCCGGCCAAGTAATCAGAGGTGGCCAGGGCCGCGCAGAACGCCAGCCGTGTAAAACTGCCGATCATGTCATTTCAGCGATTGACCGAAGCGCACCGGGTCACGTAGGGTCAACGCCGTGGGGAGCCATAAACGAGCACAAACAAGTGTTGCTGCCTGATTGGGCGCGGCAGCGTCACGTGCAAATGGGGACTATGGCAGAAGAAGCGCCAGACTGGGCGTTGCCTGAGCTGTTCCGCTTGACAGAGCGGGACTTTGAAGGCCCAGACTTTAGTAAGCTGTTGTTGCTTGTCTTGCGCAGGCTGCGCGCAGACTTTCCCAGTCTTATTGATCTGACAACCTGTATGAAGATCGTCTCCCATATCGAGGAGTTTTCGCAGTTATGGGGCTGGCTTTGCGACCAAGGGATTGTGAGCGGTCCTGTGGATAACTGTACCCTGACGCTGTCCGGCAAGCGTTCGTTTGACACTGCTTTGAAACAACTGCCGACACTGGGTGGCCGCTTCATGCGCGAGCAAGAAGGTCTGGACGGTGATGAGGCTTCAGAGTTGTTGTTGGCCGTCTTGAAGCATCATTTTGACTCTTTCGGCGGCACCCCGGGCAACCTGTAAAGCTTGGCAGTAGAGCTGTTGTCACTGGCCAGACTTTTCGTTTCCAACTTTGCCATCTCTAGCAAATAGGTCAAGAAACGATGGTTTTGCGCCCGCGACAGGTCAATTGCACTATCAATGGCGCAGACGATTTTGTGTAAGTCGGCTTTTTGGTCTGATTTGCTCGATCCGGAAGTCTCAAAGGACATCTCGGTCTCCATACAACAAGAGCTGCGCAATGTGTAAACCTCGCGGTTGGCAAAGTTGTTTTGATTGTTTACTGCCAACACTGCGCCAAAACGCATATTATTGTACGACAATTGTGGGAAATTGCATACCCAACGGTCTGGCGGCATAGTTTGGGGGAGAAAAACTGTTCTGGCGGTCAGGGCGAAGGAACTGGTATTCGGCAATCCGTATTGGTCTTGGCCCGCCAGCTAAATGGCAGTTGTCTTCTTACAAGGTTTGGCCCTGGTGACCGCGGGGGATGAGGGCAGGCTGCGCGAAGGGCGCCACGGTGAGCGCGATGCAGGTATGCGCCCAGAACACGCGCATGTTGAAGCAGCCTCCCGTTGCGGCTCGCATCGGCCGCTAGAGGCGGATGCTGCCACCCTGCGAAAAGCGGGGGTGCTTTCAGGCTTCTGCGCCTGCCTGCCTTATGCGCCGGCGGCGGGTACGGTCTGGGCGGCCTCCACCTTCAGCCTGGAGTGATCGAAATCCGGCTCCAGGAAATTCAGGCAGCAGCACCTCAGCAAAGATGCAAAATTGGGAACCTCGCCGTTCAACTCCAGGGCTTCTTCGTAGAGCGTTGACAGAAACTTCGCCATCGGCATGCCCTGGGTCTTGGCAATGTCTTCCAGCACAAGCCAGAACTTTGCCTCCAGGCGCACGCTCGTGGGATGGCCCAATAGGCGCACCGAGCGCGTTTCATGGGCATAGTTGCCGGGGTTTTGGCCGGCAAAAACTTGACACATGACATTCTCCTCCCGACCTGAACTGGGGAGATTGCCCTTGTTGTTTTGATAAGCGGGCCTTTGTCCCAGTTCGGCCTCTTAGAGTGCGAAGGTAACACATTTTTGGCGACCTCGAAAGTTGGACGGACGCAGCATCGTCAGGGTTTCAGCAGCCCTTCAATGTGATCGGCCACATGGCGCGCGTCCACCTTCGCTTCGCGCACCAGCCAGTCGAAATGATGCGACAGCGCACGCACCCGCTCAAGCTCGCGGAAGGCGAGATAGATTTTGCCGATGTAAACCGCCGCCAGGTTCGGTCCGAAAACTGTGACTGGCGCGCTGAAGACTTGATGTGCATCGAACAGGAAGATCCGCAGTCTTGGGAACAAGTCCCGGCAGGTCTGGGCGATCAGGTGCAGCTGTTCGCGGCGCACCTCCAGCTCAAGACCGTCATAGTAGGCGGTCCCGTCTGCGCAGGCTTTGAGCTCGTGCAGGGGTAGGGCAATCTCGTAATCCGATCCGCCTGAATGCAGCCAAGCGCGCTGCTCCCGCATGGTGTCTATTGCTTGCCCCGGCGCTTCGTCGCGCAGGGCAGCATACTCCCAGTTTAGCATGCGCTCCGTCTTCAATATGTCCGGCAGGGTGGCCGGCACATGGCGCACTTTGTAACCCGCGGCCTCACGATGCCACTCCAGCAATTGCGCATCCGCTGAGCTGCGTTCCGCCGGACCCATGGCCATGGCGGCGGCCACGATATCGCCCGGGCGTTCAGGTCTGTTTGTGAGCCCAAGCAGCCAATCGGTGCTGACCCCCAACACCGCTGCTGCATCGGCTGCCAATTGGGCGTTCGGCAGGCGCGGGCTGTCATCGCGCAAGAGGAGGCCGATGGTAGAGCGGTCCACGCGGGTTTCGCGGGCCAGCCGGCTGCGGGAGAACTTCTGCCGCTCCATGGCGTCGGCGAGGCGTTCGCGAAAGATCACAGCTCTATCGCGTTTGTCCATTAAAATCCTCAGAGTTGATAAAAGTCTCCAATGTTGTTGTTATGCAGCAAAAGTACCTAATGTTCAATTCCAGCTTTCCGCGGTAGCAGGATCAGGCATTCAAACACGTTATCTGGAGACACCCATGGAAACCACAGTTCGCCTGATCACCAAGTCTTTCACCTGGCAAGCTATGGGCCTCATCGTGATGACACTTGTCGGATACGCATTCACCGGCTCCGTAACGGCGGGAGGGGGCATCGCCGTTGCATCTGCAATCATTGGATTTCTCAGCTACTTCATGCACGAAATGGCGTGGTCCAGGGTGACCTGGGGCCGGCAATAACTGATCTTTTGCGAAACGAAGTAAATTTCGCCTAACACAATGAATTTTATGGAGAATTTTTGCTGTATGGGCTTAATGGTTGAGTTTTCGTGGGACCGGAGTTCCTGTTCGGCAACGAAGACGACTTCCGCCTAGCTCACGCCAGAGAAACCCGGGAACATGTAGGCAGCCAGGGTTGCCGGCAGCAGGTAAGACAATAGTGCCAAGACGATCATGCAAATGATCGCTCCGGTAATGATCTGCCTAGCGAGAAGGTCGTTTTTCATCGGGCCACTATGCCCCAACCTGTCTGGGGATTGTAATCACAGCCTCGCGCCCTGGGTCACATCTTTGCGATGGCCTAGAACGGAGCGGTGGATTGAAAGACCACGCCGATCTCGGTTTCCGAGCGCCAGATCACCTGGCACTCCACAACCTCTCCTGTTTCGTCCAAGCTCAGCACAAACTTTTCCGGGATAATCCGCACCGCCAGGGTCCAGATCTTCGCGCCGGCGCGCGACAGATCCCGCACCAGACAGGAGATGGCACTTCGGCGCTTTCCGAATGTGATGGAGCCAAAGACATTCCTCTGCGGAAATCGCGGAACCTTCCGTCGCTCCAACTGGGTATACTCTGCCATCAATCGAACCCAAGGGTGGTTGTTGCCTGGCTGACATGAGCAGCCCTGCTTGTTCATTTCCCCACCGCTTCACGTCTTTTCAACGAAAGACGCGGCTCTGCCTTCAAGTCTAGGGCAAGAAGGTGACCGTTCGGTAAAGTCGCCTAGCCACCGTCGGCTTCAAAGCCTGCGGCCTCCACGCCAGCCACGGCAGCTGCCATGTCATTGGCTGAGGTGTCACCGGTAATGCCCACCGCGCCGATCACCTGGCCCCGTTTGTTGCGGATCAAAACACCGCCCGCCACCGGAACAATGCCATGCACAGAGACCGCATTCAGCCCGGCGCCAAAGTGAGGCCGGTCTTTGTATGCGTTTTCCAGAGCCGCAGACCCCATGCCCATGGCGAGCGCGCCATAAGCCTTTCCGCAGGCAATCTGCGGGCGCATGATGGAGCAGCCGTCGGAGCGTTGCAGCGCGACCAGGTGGCCGCCGGCATCCAGCACGGCAACAGTCAGAGGGTTTAGCTCCATTTCGGCAGCCTTTTTGAGGGCGGTGCGGATGATGAGGTTGGCTTTGGCAAGTCTGAGAGCCATGGGCAAAAACTCCGATCTTTTGGTGATTGTTCTCACCTGGGCTTAGCGGTGCTGGCCCGATCTTGTCAAAACGCTTTCCAAGGCGTGGGACATGCCCCAGCAATTTCAATAAAATCAATCACATGTGCAGCCGGACTAACCGGTTGTTAACCATTTCCAGTGTGCATGTGAGCTTTCTGGGCGTTTCGCGTTTCTTAAGAAATTCAGCCTAGTTTTGCTGGCTAGTCCAGAGTTCTGTTCGCAGAGGGGCGCGCATTGGAACCCACACCACCGAATGGCATCGTGCAGGCAGCCCAGCCTGCGGGCGTTCCGGCCACACCGGCCGCTCCCCCGGCGCAGCCTGTGACAGCGGCGCCCGCCGCTGCACCAGATGCCACGCCGCCGGCCCTTGCCGTGGGCGAGATGACGCGACTGAACGAGATCGCTGCACTCGAGCAGATCCGCGACACGATGGTTGCCATCAATGAGGTGACCTATTTGTGGTCCATCGCCGATGACCAGCTGACCTGGGCGGAAAATCTCAACCAAGTGTTGCCTGGGCTGTTGCCGGGCCGCGCCGACACGGGCCGCGGTTATGCCAGCCTGCTCGATCATGACAATGAGGACACCCGCTACGACAAGGTGGTCCAGTCAAGCGAGGTGGACCAGGGCTACGGCGTTCCCTACTGCATTGAATACAAGCTCTGGCCCTCAGGTGTGGGCAAGGGCGAACCGATTTGGATTGAAGACAAGGGCCGCTGGTATGCGGGGCCTGAAGGGGCTGCTGGATATGCGGTGGGGGCTGTACGTTCGGTCAATACCCGCCGGGCACGGGAAGAAAGCCTTACATTCTTGAGCCATTGCGATCCGCTGACGGGCATGATGAACCGCGGGCGGATCACGGAGAGCCTGTCTGAGGCCATTTCGGCGGCGGAAAGAACCGGCAACCCCTGCTCCTTCATTCTAGCCGCGCTCGACAATCTCGATGTGGTCAATGATGCTTATGGCTTTGATGTGGCTGACCAGGTGATCGCCTCGGTGAGCCAGCGTTTGGCGCGCCACATGCGCAGCGGAGATTCGATCGGTCGCTATGCGGGCAACAAGTTTGCAATCATCCTGTCCAACTGCAACGAGAAATCGCTCAACATTGCCGCAGAGCGTTTCCTGCAGGCTGTGCGCCAAACCGTGATTGAAACCGATAATGGCCCGGTCTGGACCACTGTTTCGGTGGGCGGGGTGGTGTTGCCCACACATGCGCGCCATGTGCATGAAGCTATGGTTCATGCCGAAGACGCTCTGGCAGAAGCCAAAAGCCGGCCTACGGATTGTTTCATCACCTACAAGCCGTCAAAGCGCCGGGCGTCCATGCGCGAGCGAAATGTGAACGGGGCCGGTGAGATTGTGGCCGCGTTGAAGCAGAACCGGTTCGTTCTTGCCTTTCAGCCGATCATGGATTCGCAAACCAGCCAGCCGGCCATCTATGAGGCCCTTCTGCGCGTGGCCGGCCATGATGGTGAAATCATGTCGGCGGGCCATCTGTTGCCGATTGCCGAGAAGTTGGGCCTGATCCGTCTGATCGACCGGCGGGTGCTGGAGATGGGCATAACCGTTCTGCAGCGTCAGCCCGAGCTGCGCTTGTCCATCAACATCTCCGGCGTCACCGCAACGGACACGCGCTGGTTTGAGATGTTCGTGGACTACATTGCGGAGAACAAGCAGGTTGCCGAAAGGCTCACTGTTGAAATCACCGAAACCGTTGCCCTGGCCGATCTGGAAGAGATGATCCAGTTCATTGAGCGCCTGCGCTCCTTTGGTTGCAAGGTTGCGATTGATGATTTTGGGGCGGGCTATACCTCGTTCCGTAATCTTCAGGTCTTGAACGTGGATATGGTCAAGCTGGACGGCTCGTTCTGCGAATCTCTGGCGGACAATCCCGACAACCAGTATTTCGTGAAAACCCTGGTGGACATGGCCAAGCGCTTCAACGTGGAAATCGTGGCCGAATGGGTGCAAAAGCAGGAAGATGCCGATCTGCTGCGCGAGTGGGGCGTGAAGTACCTGCAAGGCCATCTGTATGGTGTGGCCTCGATCGATCCGCCTTGGGGCCGGCTTGAGTGGTTTGGCAGCGACAGTGAGCCGGAGCACGATCCGGTGCGCAAAGTGCTGCATGCCGGCAAGCCGGATCTGCCCAGCCTGTGGGCGGGCGGGGCGGATGCCAACCGCAGTTCACCCTGGACACCCCAGCATCATCCTGAGCGCCGCAGCACCGACGCGGCCGCCGCGCCGCCGCTCGAACCAAGACCGGCTGAGCCGGCGCCTGAGCCGGTTGTTGTGGTGACCGAGGGGACCAGCGAGATGCGCTCTGATACGCCGGCCGCAGGTCCGGTCGCGGTGCCTGATCCGGCACCCGCGCCTGCTCCAGAACCTGCACCTGCTCCAGAACCTGCACCTGCTCTTGCCCCCGAGGCCGTGCAAGAGCCCGCTCCTCAACCTGCCCCGCCGCTGGAGGTGCCCCCACCGCAGCCTGAGCCAAGCACTTTGACCCGGGACAGAATGGCGCCGGCGCAGCCGGTGGTGCCGCCGCAAGAGCCACCGGCTCAGATCCTGGCACAATCGGGCCCGGATAGTCTGCCTCCTTCTGCCCCTGCGCCTGCGCCTGTGCCCGCGCCCGCTGTTCACCCGGTCGCCGAGCCGGACGTTACAGAGAGTGCGCTTCAAGCACCGCCTCAGGAGCAAAAGTTTGACCCCTTCAAACTGTGGACGGATCAAACAGGCGATGAGGCAAGACCGGCTGACGTTGCTCCGGCCGCCGAGGCTCAGCCCATGGTTGAGGTTCGCGCACCGCAGCCGCCCGTAGCACCTGCGGTGCCCGCGCCTCCCGTTCTGCAACCAAGTGCTGAACCGGCTGGTGTTGCGGCGGAAGAAGAATATGTGTCGGTGCTGGCCGATGGCCAGGTGGTGCGCCCGCAATATGATGGCCTGCAGCCCGCGCCGGAATACGAGCCGGCCCAGCCGAGCGCCAGTATAAACGAGCTTTCCCCACTGCCTGAACCGCAGGCCGCCTCAGAGCCGGCTTCGGCTCCCGTGCCCGCCGCGCACGGGCCTGTGCCTGGTCTGGCACCCCAGTCTCTGCCTGCGGAGGATCCCTTTGCCGGCCACGTACCGCAGCCTCAGCTTCAACCGCAGCCTCAACCGCCGGTCCCGCCAGCCGTGCCGC
>JBCDDQ010000206.1:0-8698 GCA_039180225.1 Pseudomonadota bacterium | reverse complement strand
GGCGAGGGTCGCGCCTTGGTCTGGCCGACCACAAGCGGCCCGCGTGTCAGAAACTGACAGAAAGGGTCCGCAACCAGATGAGCAAACTCACCACGGTTGAAGAGTTGGAAGCCCTTTATGGGCTACCCAAGGAAACCTCCACGGCCAAAGAGATCAACTGGATCTCGCCGGAGTATCGGGCCCTGATCGAGGCTTCACCCTTCGCGGTGCTGGCCACCAGCGGTCCTGAAGGTCTTGACTGCTCGCCCAGAGGCGATAGGGCAGGATTTGTGCGCATTGAGGGCGAGAGCACCTTGCTGATACCGGATCGGCGCGGCAACAACCGGATTGACAGCTTGCGCAACATCGTGCGCGACGGCCGGGCCGCGTTGTTGTTCCTTATCCCGGGGTCCGGCACCACATTGCGCGTGAACGGTCAGGCGGAGCTCTCCACAGACCCTGACCTCTTGGCCTCCTTCGCCGTAAAAGGGCAGGCACCGCGGTCGGTCATCGTGTTCACGGTCGAAGCGATCTACTTCCAGTGCGCCCGGGCCATTGTGCGCTCGGGGTTGTGGAAGCCGGAAACACAGGTGGACCCAAAGACCTTGCCGACCCCCGGGCAAATCCTGGCCGGACTGACCGATGGCCGTGTCGGCGGCCAAGCTTACGATGAAGAATGGCCGGAACGGGCCGCGAAGACCTTGTGGTGATCTGGATTTGTTGAAATTGACCTGCGGAAAAACGTAAATCTCACGCAACTAATTCTTCCCAACCTTCGCGACTCCCTCTATATCCAGACTCCCATGGCGCGGTACATTTTCATCACTGGCGGCGTGGTTTCCTCTCTTGGAAAAGGGCTCGCATCGGCGGCACTGGGCGCATTGCTCCAGGCGCGCGGTTACAAGGTGCGTTTGCGGAAACTCGACCCCTATCTCAATGTTGATCCGGGCACGATGAGCCCCTATCAGCATGGCGAGGTTTTTGTCACCGATGACGGGGCAGAAACCGATCTGGATCTCGGACACTATGAGCGCTTCACCGGGCGCCCTTGCAGCCAGGCCGACAATATCACCACAGGCCGGCTCTATCAGGGCATCATCGAAAAGGAGCGCCGGGGTGACTATCTGGGCGCCACGGTCCAGGTGATCCCGCATGTGACCAATGAGATCAAGGACTTCGTGCTGGACGGCAACGATGGCTATGATTTCGTGCTCTGCGAGATCGGCGGCACGGTGGGCGATATTGAGGCTCTGCCGTTCTTCGAAGCCATCCGGCAGCTTGGCAATGACCTGCCCCGCGGCCAATGCATCTACACGCATCTGACGCTCATTCCCTGGATCCCCAGTGCAGGGGAGTTGAAGACCAAGCCCACCCAGCACTCAGTGAAGGAGCTGCGCTCCATCGGCATTCAGCCCGACATTCTGATGTGCCGCTGCGACCGGGAGATCCCGGCCAACGAACGCCGCAAGATCGCGCTGTTCTGCAATGTGCGCGAGAGTGCTGTGATCCAGGCGCTGGATGTAAGCTCGATTTATGATGTGCCGATCTCCTATCATGATGAGGGATTGGATGAAGAGGTGCTGGCAGCCTTCGGCATCACCGGTGCCCCGGAGCCCGATCTCACCCGCTGGCAAACGATTTCCCAGCACATACACGAGCCCGATGGGGAGGTGACCATTGCGGTGGTCGGGAAGTATACCGGCCTGCTGGACGCCTATAAGTCGCTGAACGAAGCGCTCACCCATGGCGGTATCGCCAACAAGGTGAAGGTCAAGCTGAAATGGATTGAATCTGAGATCTTCGAACAGGAGGATCCGGCGCCCCATTTGGAGGGTGTGAACGGCATTTTGGTGCCCGGCGGTTTTGGCGAACGCGGCGTTGAGGGCAAGATTTCCGCAGCCAGCTTCGCCCGTACCCGAAAAGTGCCATATTTTGGCATATGTCTCGGCATGCAGATGGCGGTGCTGGAGGCTGCGCGAAACATGGCTGGGATTGAAGATGCCACGTCTTCTGAGTTCCAACAGTCTGAAAACCCTGTGGTGGGTCTGATGACCGAATGGCTCAAAGGCAACGAACTGGAGACCCGTCAGGCCAATGGCGATCTGGGAGGCACCATGCGGCTCGGCGCCTACAAGGCGCAGCTCAGTGAAGACAGCCGAATCTCAAGCATATATGGATCGACGGAAATCTCCGAACGCCATCGTCACCGCTACGAGGTGAACACGGGCTACCGAGAGCAGTTGGAGCAAGCTGGTCTGACGTTCTCCGGCACCTCACCGGACGGCCTGCTGCCGGAGACGATCGAATTGTCGGACCATCCCTGGTTTATCGGTGTACAGTACCATCCCGAGCTCAAGTCGAGACCGTTTGAGCCCCATCCGCTGTTTGCCTCGTTCATTGAGGCAGCGGTGGAACAAAGCAGGTTGGTATAGGCGGCCTTGAGCCCCACATGTTGCGGGGGGCGGAGCCCCCATAAATCTGTTGGTTGAGCGCAGAAGAGATTGATCTGGATGAAAGCTCTGATCTGGCCCAGGCTGTTGCCGCTTCTGACGGCGCTGCTGCTCGCGTTCAGCGCGTTGCCTGCGCTGGCCGACAGCGGTAAGGCAGAGCACGCGCTCAAATCCTACACAGAGATCATTGAGCGGGCGGAAAATACGCTCAAGCTGCCGGATCTAAGGCCAGACAGCCTGCAAAATCTCCGCGCTGATCTCGATAAAATGCGGGCCGATGCGCTCACCAATTCAACCGAGCTTTCGCCGGAGATCGGCGCGGCTGAGAGCCAGCTCAATCAGCTGGGGCCGAAGCCTGATGAGGGCGAGGAAGACGTGGCCATCGCCAAGCAGCGCGAAACGATCGGGGCGAATTTGGCGAGGCTGCAGGGCATTGCCAAGCAGCTTGAGGTCGCCGCTTTGCGCGCCAGCCAACTGTCCGCCCAAGCCGCTGAGATTGAACGCGACCAGTTTTTCCAGAAAGTTTTCGCGCGCAGCAAGTCCGTGCTCAATCCCAGCCTATGGTATTTGGGTGGCAGCACCATTACCCGCGTCTCCACCAATTTGTACCGCATCGTTCAAAGCTGGCTGTCCGGGATTTCAGAAGGCCCGGGCGCCAGCAAGTTCTGGGCGGTGATATCCTGCCTCGGCCTGGCATTTGCCGGCGGCTTCGGTGTGCGGCGCCTGTTGGCGAGATTTATAGGTCCGAACCTGGACCAGGCGGCGCCCTCCAACCTGAGCCGTTTGTGGCGTGTTTTTCGGGGGCTCGCCATAAACATATTCTCCGTGCTGGTTGCCTTCATTTTCGCCGGCTTGAGTTTGGAACTGCTTGGGCATCTGCCGCTGCAGATTCAAAAGATCGGTTGGACCTTAATGGCCGGCACGGCCTTCGTTGCTGCGGTGCATGCTTTAACCCATGGTGTGCTCGCTCCGTCTTTGCCGCAATGGCGCTTGGCGCAGATCTCCGATGCCAGGGCCGCTAAGCTGCGGGGCTTGCTCGATCTCGCCTCCATCGTGGTGGCATTGGGCTTTGTGCTGCGCGAGTTAGGGGCTGTGGTGTTCCTGCCGCCGGCCTATGCGGCGCCTGTGAGCGCGTTTGTGGCGACAACAGTGGCCTCCATCTTGGCCATGTGCTTGCTGGTGGCGCGCCCGGTTCCAGAAGCAGAGGATGCCGAATTGCCGTTTACCGCCGAGCGACCGGGCGGATTTGCATGGCTTGGCAGCATCCGCATCCTCTTGTGGATCACTGTGGCCATTGTGGCCGTCGCCTTGCTGCTCGGGTATCTGTCTTTGGCCCGGTTCATCATGGCGCAATTTGTGGTCACCGGCAGCTTGATCGCGATCTTGTATCTCGCCCACTATCTGATCGATGAACTGGTTGGAACCGGCTTTGGGCCGGGATGGGCGGCCGGGGATTTCCTGCGCAAAACCATCGGCATGAGCGAGGTGGCCATCGCCCGCCTTGGCCTTCTTATGGGCACGGTCGGAGACTTCCTTCTGGTGTTCATCGGCTTGCCGCTGGTGGCCACCCAGTGGGCCTATAACCTGGCGGACTTTCGCGGCTGGATCACGACCATATTCTTTGGCTTCAAGGTCGGCGGCGTCACCATATCGTTCGCCACGATTGTCGCGGCCCTTGCAGCCTTTGTGTTCGGCCTTATCGTCACCCGCCTGATCACCGCTTGGCTTGACGGGCGGGTCCTGGCCCGCACCCAGGTGGACCGCGGCATTCGCGATTCCATCCGCACCGGCGCCGGCTATCTGGGGATTGCTCTGGCTGCGCTCTTTGCGCTGTCCTACGCCGGGGTGGATTTCTCCAACATTGCGATTGTGGCCGGTGCGCTGGGTGTGGGCATCGGTTTCGGCTTGCAATCCATCGTCAACAACTTCGTCTCCGGCCTGATCCTCCTGGCCGAGCGTCCCATCAAGGTGGGCGATTGGATCGCGGTCACGGGCGGGGAGGGTTATGTGACACAAATCAACGTGCGCTCCACCGAGATCAAAACGTTCGACAATTGCTCCGTCATCGTGCCGAATTCCAGCTTGATCTCCGAACCTGTGCAGAACTGGACCCACGAGGATACACGCGGTCGGGTGAAGGTTCCGTTCGGCGTTTCTTATTCCAGCGATCCAGAACAGGTGCGCGCGATTGTTCTGGAGTGCGTGGAGAAGGTGAAGCAAGACCACCGTATCCTGCTCCATCCCGCACCCCAGGTGATGTTCATGAATTTCGGCGCGAGCTCACTGGACTTCGAATTGCGGGTTTTCATTCCCGAGGTGGACTGGACCCTCTCTGTGGCCAGCGCGCTCAGGTTTGAGATTCTCGCCGCCTTCCGCGAACACGCCATCGAAATCCCGTTCCCTCAGCAAGATGTTCATATTCGTGACATCGACAGGCTGGAAACAGCCCTTGGCGGCAAACCAACACCTGTCCGTAAATCAAGGGCGAAATCCTGATGCGTGGAATTGATCACCTGGTGCTGTGTGTAAATGATCTTGAGGCCGCCCGCACATTCTACGGTGCGCTGGGCTTCAACCTGACCCCCGCCGCACAGCATCCATTTGGCACGGCGAACTCGCTGGTGCAGCTGGCGGACTTTTCGTTCCTAGAGCTCTTGGCGGTGGAGGACGCCTCCAAAATCACCGCAGCGGGGACGGGCCAGTTCAGTTTTGGAGATTTCAATCGCGGGTTCATTGAGGAAGGCCCAGGCGAAGGGTTCTCAATGCTGGTGCTGGACAGCCTTGATGCAGGGGCGGATCTGGCTGCGTTCAAGGCCGCCGAATTGACAACCTATGAGCCATTTGGCTTTTCGCGCAGTGCCAAGCTGCCGGATGGAGAGGAGGTGACCGTATCGTTTTCCCTCACCTTCACCACTCACCCGGACCTGCCGCAGGGGGCCTTCTTCACCTGTCAGCAGCACGCGCCGGAGCATTTTTGGAAGGCTGAGTATCAACGCCATGCCAACACGGCCAGCGGAACGGCCGAGGTGATTGTGCTGGCCGATCAGCCGCTCAAGTTTGCCAACTTCTTTCAGGCGTTCGTTGGTACCGACGAAATCACGGCCTGGGATGAAGGGGTCACCGTTCAGACCGGGCGCGGGGCCATTTCAGTGATTTCACCTGCCGATTGGAGGGTGCATTTTCCCGAGACCTTCGCGCCGGATTTGGACCAGGGGCCGCGGCTTGCCGCGTTCCGCATTGCGGTGAGTGACTTGGGCGCCGTTCAAGAGTGCCTTCGTGCCAACGATATCACCCGGCTCAACTACGGCCGCGGTGTTGCCGTGCCCCCCGGCGAAGCGTTTGGGGTGGCAATTGAGTTTGTGACGGGCTGACCGGGCGTATCTATGAGCACAGAAGATCCTCTCGCCCAAGTGACCGGTCTTGAGTTCCTGCAAAGCATGATTGACCAGGGCATCAAGGCGCCCATGGCGATCACGCTGGGTTTCAGTCTGGTTGAGGTGGGCGACGGGTATGCCCGGTTTGAAGGGCGGATCACCAAGGATCATTTCAACCCGGCGGGTGTCGGCCATGGCGGCTATGCGGCCACCATTCTGGACAGCGCCCTTGGCTGCGCAGTGCAGACCAAGCTGCCCAAGGCCACGCACTATGGTACCGTGGAGCTGAAAATCAACTGCATCCGCCCGCTTATGCCTGAGTGTGGTTTGCTGACGGCGACAGCCAACACCATCCATGTGGGCCGGCGCATGGGCACCTCCGAAGGGCGTTTGGTGGATGAGAATGGCAAACTTCTCGCACATGGATCCACCACATGCATGATCTATTGAAGGCGTCGGCAGCCGCCATACTTGCCGTCATGCTGGCCACGATGGCTGTGGCGCAGGAAGCGCCCAGCTTCGATTGCAAGAAGGCCTCTGCGCCGGATGAAAAGGCCATTTGTGAGAATTTCACCGTCGCCTGGCTTGACCGCCAACTGGACCGCGCCCGGAAGGACGCCCTGGCAAGAGCCGATGGTCAGACCTCTGGTGCGCTCAGGGCCGACCAATCGGCCTGGCTGGCTTCGCGGCGTGACTGCGGCTCCGATGTTCCCTGCCTGACCGAGCGCTATGTGCTCCGCCTCACCGCCCTCACGGGCCATGGCACGCAGTTTCCCACCTTCAGCGGCACCTATGCCTATTCCATGGGCGAGAACCATTCGGGCTCCCTGAACCTGGTGCACCATGGGAACGACACGCTTGCAGGCACGATCGACAGCGTCTCCGGGCCGAGCTTCCACCTGTGCGGGGTCCATTTTGAGGGCGCTGAGAAAATCGGCACGCACTATCTGTGGACGAGCCCGCGCAGCGAGGCGGACAGTGACGGGCGCCTGTGCAAAGTGCTCTTCCAACCGCTGCCCAGCGGTGACATCCGCGTCGACAGCCTGCACTGCAGGCAGTTTTGCGGTGCGCGCGGTTTCTTTGATGCTCTCTACAGTGGGGCGCGGTAGAGCCTATTCGGCGGCCTGCGGCGCCCGGGCCCGGCGCTTCAAGATGGGGCTCAGGAACTGGCCTGTGTAAGAGCGCGCGCATTCAGCCACGGTTTCCGGCGTGCCGGCCGCAACGATCTCACCGCCGCCATCGCCACCTTCCGGTCCCAGATCGATCAGCCAGTCGGCGGTCTTGATCACTTCCAGATTGTGTTCAATCACCACCACGGTGTTGCCCTGGTCCACCAGTTCATGCAGCACATCCAGGAGCTTCGCCACGTCATGGAAATGCAGGCCCGTGGTGGGCTCATCCAAGATGTAGAGCGTGCGCCCAGTGGCGCGGCGTGACAGCTCTTTGGCCAGTTTTACCCGTTGCGCCTCGCCGCCGGAGAGGGTGGTCGCCTGCTGACCCACCTTGATGTACCCGAGCCCCACGCGCTCCAGCGTGTCCATCTTCTCGCGTACAGCCGGAACCGCCTTGAAGAACTCAGCAGCCTCGGTCACCGTCATATCCAGCACATCGGCAATGGATTTGCCCTTGAACTGCACCTCAAGGGTCTCGCGGTTGTAGCGCTTGCCCTCGCATTCATCGCAGGTCACATAGACATCGGGCAGGAAGTGCATCTCGATCTTGATGACCCCATCGCCCTGACACGCTTCGCAGCGCCCGCCCTTCACATTGAACGAGAAGCGCCCCGGCTTATAGCCCCGGGCTCTGGCTTCGGGCAGGCCCACATACCATTCACGGATCGGGGTGAATGCGCCCGTGTACGTGGCCGGGTTGGAGCGCGGTGTGCGTCCGATGGGGGACTGGTCAATATCGATGATCTTGTCCAGATGCTCCATCCCTTCAAGCCGTTCATGGGCCCCGGGATGTTCGCGCGCATTGTTGAGCTTGCGCGCAGCAGCCTTATAGATCGTGTCGATCAGCAAGGTGGACTTGCCCCCGCCGGAGACGCCGGTTACGCAGGTCAACGTGCCCAACGGGATCTCAGCGGTGACGTTCTTCAGGTTGTTGGCGCTGGCGCCGACCACCTTCAGCGAGCGGCTCATATCCGCCGGCCGCCTGGTTGTGGGGATCGGCACCTGCATCATGCCGGTCAGATATTGTCCGGTGAGCGATGCGGGATTGCGCATCACCTCTTCAGGCTTTCCGCTGGCGACGATCTCGCCGCCATGCACCCCGGCGCCGGGGCCAATATCAACCACATAGTCCGCGGTCAGGATGGCGTCCTCGTCGTGTTCTACCACCAGCACCGTGTTGCCCAAATCGCGCAAATGCTGGAGGGTTTGCAGCAGACGCTCATTGTCGCGCTGATGCAGGCCGATGGAGGGTTCATCCAGGACGTAGAGAACGCCGGTGAGGCCCGAACCGATTTGCGAGGCCAGCCGGATGCGCTGGCTTTCTCCGCCGGACAGAGTGCCGGAGGTGCGTGAAAGGGTGAGATACTCCAGGCCCACATCGTTCAAGAACTTCAAGCGCTCGCGGATCTCCTTGAGAATGCGTACCGCAATCTCGCGCTGTTTTTTGGTCAGGTGCTCGTCAAGTGCCCGGAACCACGCATCGGCGTCTTTGATGGACATAAGCGAGACTTCGCCGATGTGCTTGCCAGCCAGCTTCACCGCCAGGGCCTGAGGTTTCAGCCGGTAGCCGCCACAAACTTCGCAAGGGTGATCGGACTGGAATCTCGCCAGCTCCTCGCTAAATCTCTGCTGGCTGCATACTACTGCAACGTGCGTTCTATCTTAGAATATTGCTGCGTTGTCTGGGCGTGGGGCGGCTGACTCCCACAAGGTTCGGGTCGAT
>JBCDDQ010000205.1:0-8759 GCA_039180225.1 Pseudomonadota bacterium | reverse complement strand
TGATCACCACGGAAGCCATGGTTGCCGAAGCGCCGAAGAGCGACGCCGGCGGCGCGCCTGCAATGCCCGACATGGGCGGTATGGGCGGCATGGGCGGCATGATGTAAGCCACCCGGCACATACCGGAACTTAAGGGCCGCCCGCGGGACACCGCGGGCGGCTTTTTTCATTGCGGCGCGCCCCTTATAATCGTGCGAGCAGACGATCAAGCCAGCAGGATAGACATGGCCTTGCTCATACGAGAATTTGTGCCAGCCGATTTACCCGCGCTGCAGGAGATCCGGGCACTTGCATTTGCTCCAGTGTTTACGAGTTTCCGTAGCATCTTAGGCGCGCCTGTTGCGTCTATAGCCCTGGCCAACGCAGAAGCCGAACAAGCAGAGCATCTGCAGAAAATTTGCGCGCCCGAAGCCCCCCAACAGGTTTATGTGGGTTTGCAGGCTGAGGACATTGTCGGCTTCGTTTCGATCACTTTGCATCACACGACCCTTTTGGGTGAGATTGGCTTAAACGCCGTGCACCCGAGCCAATGCGGCTGCGGATATGGAACCCAGCTCTATACGCACGCGCTGGAGGTGATGCGGCGGGCCGGTATGAAGGCCGCCACGGTCGGCACGGGTGCAGACCCCAGCCATGCCCCAGCGCGGCGCGCATACCAGAAAGCCGGATTTGGACCAACGCTGCCCAATCAATGGATGTACCGAACGCTGTGAGGTGATCCCAAGATGACTATGGAAGCAGCCCGCACACACCTTAGCTCGCTGATCTCAGGCCTGGCCGCGCTGTTCGACACCGAAGGGCGAGACGGCGGGGCTCTTGCCGCCATACGGTTACGCGCAAGCCTCCGCGCACAGTTTAGGCGCAGCAGCTCTGAACATTCACCAGGCGCACTTTTGTCTGAAGCTTGCGCCCTGGAAGGTGCCCTCGCGCTCTGCCAACATGTGCGCCACGCCAATCCGCTGCTGGAGTGGACACTCTGGGAAGGCGAAGGTCTGGCCACCGATATCTCGGCACGATTGTTCACCACCGAGCTGCTGGGACCCGACGGCCATTTTCCCGCCGAGGATGTGCGCGTCGGCCTCCTCGTCTCCGACAGGCAGACCGATTATCCCCTCTCCAGCCATTCCGGTGAAGAAACCTACATCGTCTTGGCTGGCACGGCAGAGTGGATTGTCGGCGATACGCCCTACACGCCCAAGCCGCCCGGTGCGTTTATCCATCATCCCGCCTGGACACTCCATGGACGGCGAACCCTGGAGGAACCGTTTGTCGGCGCCTGGCGCTGGAGCGGAGACTTGGATTTGACGAATTTTTTCGGTGGAATAGGCCAGTTCAGGACGCGCGCCGCTCCGCCAGAATACGTTCGACCCTGGCCCCATAGATCTGCACGTTGATCTCGTCACTTGCCACCCGGCCGGGTTGTTCATCGTAGGTGAAGATCGCCGTGATTCTGGGCAGGTTGCCCTCTATTTGCGTAACGCCGTGCAGCGAATATTCTCCGCGAAACAAAGTCAACGCTCCGGCGCCGCGGCTGAAGGTCTTGGCAAGGCTCATGTCGCCGGCAAGAAACCGGTCCACACGCGCGCTGTCCTCTCCATCCGCACTGCGCACATCGGGCAGAAAAGTAAACTCCCCGCCTCTCTCAGCGGCCTGCAGAAGAAGAGTGACAGTGCATTCGTTGTAATCGTAGTGCCAGCCGTGCCAGCCGCCCGGCGGCAGCGCCACAATATTCAAAGCCTGAAACTCATCCGCGTAATGATAGAGCTCGCGCTTTGCCTGGACCCGCCGCACGAAATCTGTGAGCAGGTCTGAACGGTACAACTGCTGGATCAAGCTTGCAGCGGGAATCTGGTCATCGGCCAGCTGCAAGGCCCGATGAGTATATTCGCGTCGGCGCGGATCGCCTTCAGGTCTTGAGGGATCTGCTGTGCCGCCATAGATGGCGCGTTTGATGGTCAGATGCTCGGCGCGAGGCAGGAGTGCATTTGCTTCTTCAGCCAGCATGCGAAGCCCTTCAGCATGTATGAAACTATCCAGATTGCACCATCCGTATGCGGCCATATGATCACAACACTGTTGCAGAAAATCCCGCCCAGGTCCGTGATCAAGGTCGAGAATGGGATAGCGCTCCAGGTCGACCAGGGTGTTCAGCAAATCGGTTTGCGCGATCATGGCAATCTCCCGCCGTCATGCAGCTCAAGGGCGGCAATTGGGATACCGAGAGCCTGTACCTGTCAATATCGGAAAAACTCATGTTGGCCGCCGCACTAGCCACCGCGCAGAAATGTGCGCCTCACAGTTACGTCTTCTGAGACTAAGCGCTCGGACCTGATGCTGAAAATCTGCAAGAGGACAAATCACAAGATCAACATAAGAGGTTGGCGTCGACGTGCCTTTCGCCAGACTGCCGAACAGCACAATGGCAACGGTCCCCTGCGCGTTTCTGTAGAGTTCCGTTAGATGTCTGATGATCCGAGCATGCCGTTCCGTCATCATCTCGCTAAACCCTGGCTCATACGGCCCTGAAACCTTCGCTGCTCTTGAGCAACCAATCGCAAAACGTCCGCACCGCACGCTGCCGGAGCGCGCTTTTCAGGTAGACCAAGTAATAGGCCCCAAAGTCCATTCCGGTTTCGTGAAACCGCACGAGACGCCCCTCTTCCAAATCGCGCGCCGCCAGGTCATCGGAGAGCAAGGCCACTCCTTGGCCGGCCGCCGCCGCCTCAATGGCCAGCGCTGTGCTCAACCGGCCCGGGAAGGGCGGCAGATGAACGTCCGGCACGCCGGCCTCGCCGAACCAATGGCGCCACATCCAACCGTCCTCGTCCTCGTGCAAAAGTCTCAGTTTGCACAAATCCAACGGCGAGACGATCTCACCGGCCTTGCGCAGCAAGCGCGGCGAGCCCACTGGGTACACTTTGGCATTGCTCACCAGGTCGGCTTCGAGCCCCGGCCACTTGCCATTGCCAAATCTGATGGCCAGATCGAACTCGTGGCGCTTCAAATCCGCCAACGCGGACGAAGAATCGATGCTGATCTCAACAGCCTCGTTCTGCTCTTGAAACTCGCCCAGCCGCGGCATCAGCCACTTCACCGCAAAGGTTGGCTCGCACGTGATGTAAACCACCCCTTCGGGCCAGTCAGACAAGGCGTCAGTTGCTTCTGCGATCGTATCCAGAGCCGGAGAAATCGCTTTCAGATAGTCTTGACCGTCCTCGGTCAACTCCACCCCGCGTTTCGCCGTCCGGAAGAACAAGACGCCCAGGCGCTCCTCCAACCCGCGCACATGCCGGCTGATCGCCGCGTGGCTCACGTTCAACTCTTCAGCGGCTTTAGAGAAGCTCTCGTGCCGGGCCGCCGCTTCGAAAGCACGCACGGCGTTGAGTGGAGGTAAGCGTCTGACCATTTTGACATGTGACTTTTTCTTACATGACCTGTCAAGCAAAGGCGTTTGAGGTTTGCCTTCCGACAGCCCATTTAGAGTTCAACGCAACTGCCAACCCGCCGAAAGGAAAAGAAAATGGCCTATATAGACCACATGTCTGGCGCACAAATTGCGGCGCACACGGCATATTCACAAGCAACTGCAGGCAACCTGATTGCCGGCGCCATACTGGACGGTATCACCCTGGTGAGGCACTGGTTGCAAGCTCGCAAGGCTTTGCGCGAAATGCGCTTGCTCAACGAGCATCAATTGAAAGATATTGGCCTCGACAAGAGCGACATTCCCGCCGAAGCTCCACCCAGCTTCATCGGACTGAACCCGCGGATCTAGCAAAAGTCGCAAAGCCGCCGGAAGGAAGGTTGATGATCGACAGCGATGAAAGACCCCTCACCGGCGGCTGCCAATGCGGCTCTGTGCGCTATGAGATCAGTGCAGAGCCGCTCAATCTCTATGCCTGTCACTGTGGCGAGTGCCGCAAGCAGTCCGGCTCTTCATTTGGCATGTCACTGATCGTGCCCAGAGCCGCCTTCAAAATCACTGCCGGCGAACCCAAATGCTGGTCTCGCCCATCAGCCCAAGGCTCAGAAGTGAATTGCTGGTTCTGCGCTGACTGTGGCTCGCGGCTTTACCACGCCTCTTCAAGTTGGCCAGAGGAACTCAGCGTCAAGGCCGGCACCGTAGACCAACCCGTTGCTGCAGATGAGGCCACTCACATCTGGACCGCCTACGGTCTGCCCTCCACACCCATTCCTATGGGCGCCTCAACGTTTCCGTTTGAACCGGATGCCTGAGGCTGCTCTAGCGCGCACAGGAGTTGGCAATCCTGCCGGCCAGGAACGAAGGAATTGAGCCAGCCCCCCTATACACCTTGCACAGCTGACCAACGCGGCCTGGATCCTTGGAGGCTCCCTCAAAGCAATAGAGCCCGTTGCCGTTCTTCTGAACCTGGAAGCGCATGCCTTTACCCCCCGAAGGCAGCTTGCGGGCCAGATAGTTAAGCACATGGATCCGGTCGGCTGAGGCCTTGGCGGGCAGGCGTTCCGGGCGGATATGCATTTTCGTAACAGGGATCACCTCCACCGCTCGGGTGATCAACGTGCCATCCTTGGCCTTGCGCAAGTGTACCCGGCCCACCACGCCGAAATCTTTGCAGATCCCCTTCTTACCCATGTTGGCGGTGCCATGATGGAGAAAATTTCCCAGGCCATAAAAGATCACCGAATTCCCTACCCGCTCTACGGCGCGCGGCACGTGCGCGTGATGGCCGATCACCAGATCGATGTTCTTTTGCTGGGCTGCAAGGCCACGCCACTGTGCAATCTGTTTCTTGTCGGCCCGCACGCGGCCTTCAATGCCGTAGTGGATAGAGAGGATCTGATAATCGCTCTTGGTGTTGGCCAGCCGGTCCACCGACAGGCGATAGTCATCGTCAAAGCGATACGCGATCTGGCCTGGCTTGTTCTTGCCCGCCCGGTGCCGACCAAGATTGTTGGTCACGATGCCGATCGCCGAAAAAGCCACCGTGGCACCCTTTATGGTGAGCAGCTGAGGCCGACTGGCTTCCTCCCGATTCATGCCGATGCCGGCATAGGCCTTCAGGCCCGCCTGTTTCATAGGCTTAATATGGCGCAGGGTCTCTTTCAGGCCGGCCACTTTGTAGTCCATGGAGTGATTATTGGCCAAGGACATAAGGTTGAACCCACGCTCCACCAGATGACGGATACCATTGGGGTGGCTGCGGAAACTGAACGGCCCTTTCTGGCCCTTCAGATCGCGGGAGAGCTTGTTGTGGTTGGTGACGATGGTCTCAATGTTGGTGAAGTTGAGATCGCCATTGATCTCCTTGGCGATGCCACTCATCGACTCCTGCCAAGGCTGTCTTCGGCCATATTTGAGGACGCCGTCAGGGTGCACAGGCGAGTGGTTGCGGCTAAAGCCAGTGTCACCGGTCACCACAATGGTGATGGCGCCGGAAGCCAAATCTGCAGGCTGTGGGACTGCTTCAGGTTCAGGTGCCACTGCCGGCGCCAGAACCGGCTTCTTCAGAGGCCTTGGAATGACAAGCTTGTCCTGCTTGTTGATGCTCTTCGCCGGGGTACGCTTCAGAAAGTCGCCTATGGGGTCAGGATCGCGTGCCTCGCCCATACCAAGCGATGCCATAAGCGTCGAGCCAAAGACTGCCACAACACCGGCCAAAACTTGAGCGCGCAGGGAGACGGTCATCTGAGCTTCTTTCCTGGTCTGCAGAATGTTCCTTGGAGATAGCAGATTCGCCCCGCAAGATCACTGACCGGCGCCCTCAATCGAACGCGCAGTCTTTCCCCCACGCCTTGGCGCACGCCGCGTTTGAGAAAAACACCTCAAGCTGTCCCTTGGCGAAAGCCAGCCAATACCTCTCATCAGCAAAAGAGGCCTTAACGCGCGCAATATCGCCGGGGTTCTGAAAGCGCCAATATCCGGACAGCATCTGCAAGGGCATGGGCTTCAGCTCCGGCAAGGTGTTGTAGTCGGCCCCCGGCGGACCATCGCGCCCCGGCAGCATGCGCAGCTCACCCAAAAACCCTTTGAAAGTGTAGAACGCATCGGACGGCGCCAGGAAAACCAGCTCGTACTCTGCTTCCACTTCGGGGTTGGTGATGTCATCTGCCGTAAAGATGGGACGGCGACCAGCACCGATCATGTAGCGGAAGTTTGTCGGGGTGAGGAACGGCACGGCGCGGTGGCTGGTGCGCCCCTGAATGTAAGGGAACAACTCATTTGAGCCCTGTGCCACCGCGATCAGAGGCCGACCATCGTCCGGCAAGTCGATCTGCTCGCCAACAATGTAAGTCCTCAGATAGTTGTGTTGCTGCATCATGATGGCAAACGGCCGCTCCTCTTGATCGAGGATAACCGTCACGGCGGTGTAATGGTCCAACTGGTGCCAGTCGTCCAGATCGCCGGCAAGCCCCAGTGCAAGCTTCTGCCAGCCCAACAGGCCATCGGTGAGCCCTGAATGGGCGAACACGGCATTATAGCTCAGGAAGGTTAGCTTCTGAGAGGTGCCCAGCCACTCAAGGCTGCCCGAACTGATCCGGGCGTATATCTTGGGCAGACGCGCCGATACTTCTCCAGCCTTTGGTTCATGAGTGAAGATGATGCCCGGGTCATCCTTATAGGTGTTCAAGAGCTTCGCGGTGACGGCTTTGGAAAGCACCTTGCCCTCTTCAGAGCGAAGCGTCCCGTTGGCGATATAGTCGGCATAGAAGTCGATGAGGCCCGGTTGCCCGGTTTCCAGGAAAATGCGAGGCGCATGCTTCGCCAACAGGGACTGCTCTTGCGCTGACGGGAGCGCATCAGAAGGTGGGTTTGCGGCATACCACTCTGCAAAACCGGGATATTGTGAGAAGTTCCGCGAGGCCGCCTCAGCAGCGTTCAAAGACCAAACACTGAAGCTCCACACCACCACCAGGAAAGGCCATATCCGCATCGTTGCCTAGCTCAGTTTTGCAATCACATTCCCCAGGGGACCTGCCATAAGCGCATCTCCCTTTATCACACTCAAACAGGCCTCAGATCGCAAGATGAGCCCGTCGTCCAAGATCTTCAAGTTATTGGCCTTTAGCGTAGAGCCGGTTGAGGTGATGTCCACAATCAGCTCTGCCACGCCCGCCGCGGGCGCACCTTCCGTGGCGCCCAAACTGTCCACCGTCCGATAACCGGTCACGCCCTTTCTGTTGAAGAACCGTCGCGTCACGTTCAGATACTTGGTCGCCACCCGCATGCGCCGTTTGTGACGCTCATAGAAGCGCTCTGAGACTTCGTCCAGATCCGCCATCGTGTCCACATCAAACCAGCATTCCGGCACGGCAACCACCACATTGGCATGGCCAAAGTTAAGGCGCTGCACCACATCAATCTTATCGTCCGTATCGGCAATGTGTTCGCGCAGAAGGTCAATGCCGGTCACCCCCATTTGAACCGACCGGTCGCCCAGACGATGCGCGATCTCGCCGGCAGAGAGAAAAGCCACCTCCACACCGTCTACGCCAGCGAGGCGCCCGCGATATCCCCTGGCATCGCCGGTGCGTTCAATCGTGAAACCTGCAGCGGCAAACAGCGCCTCGGCCTTCTCCATGAGCCGGCCCTTGGAAGGGATGGCAATGATGGCGTTCTCAGTCATGCCGGATGCTCCCGGTAATCGCTGCCAGACGTTCCGTGTGGATCGCAAACCCCACGGCCGGAATGGTTTCACTTGCTCCCAAATCCGACATCAGCCTGTCGTAACGGCCTCCGCCGACCAGTTGCACAGGCCCATTGCTGCCATCTGCTTCGATCTGAAATACGTGGCCGGTGTAGTACTCTAGATTGTAGCCAAACTCCGCTGAAAACTGGAACGCACTGGTGTCCACACCATGTTCTGAGAGAAGCACAAAGCGCCGGGCAAACACATCAAGCGCACGATCCAGAGCTGCGCCAGGCAGCTCCAAATTGGAAATCTCCTCAAGCGCCTCAGCCGGCGTGCCCCGCACAGCGAGATAGGCTTCGATTTTTTCCGCCATCTCCGGTTTCATCGGCTCGGCCACCCGATCTGCTGCCTTCTCGTGCAAACGCTCAGCGATCTCTTCCACGGTGCGCCCGCCCACCAAGGGAATGGCATGTTCGGTCAGCAGGGCATCCACCTGCTCGCGGGCCTCACCCACATCCTGACCGCTCAACTCACCCGCCAAACCTTCCGCAGGACCGCCAGCGGTTGAGAGTTGTTTCAGCAAATCGCGAAAAGCCTGCGGGCGCCAGAACTGCTGGTGCAGCCGCGCGCGCCAGCGGTTGGGCATCTCGAAGCCCGCCAGCACCGCATCGAACAACCCAAGGTCGCCCACCTGAACCGTATATGCTTCAAGGCCAGCCGTCTCCACAGCATCAATCGCCAGCGACAGCGTCTCCGCTTCTGCCCGCTCTCGATCTGAGGCTCCGAAGTTCTCAATGCCAACTTGCTCAAATTCGCGGGGGCGCAATTTCGTGGCTCCGCCCCTCTGAAAGCGGAAAGCGGGGCCCACGTAGCAGTATTTAGCAGGATTAGTGACGGTCGCTGCATGCTCCAGATGATACCGGCAGGAGGGCACGGTCAGATCAGGACGCAGGCACAGCTCATTGCCCTCAGGATCTGTGAACACAAAGGTGCGCAGGCGAATATCTTCCCCGGACCTGTCCAGACAGACGTCGGCCGGCTGCAAGATTTCCGGTTCGATATAGCGGTAGCCGGCCCCTTCAAACAGGCCGCTCATGATGGCCGATTGGCTATCCAGCGCCAAGCGCTCTTCTGGTGACTTGCCGG
>JBCDDQ010000204.1:0-8780 GCA_039180225.1 Pseudomonadota bacterium | reverse complement strand
CGGTCAGATAGTTGGCGCAGAGGGGGCAGTGCAGGCCGCGGTAGAAACAAATGACGGTTCCACGCTCAGAGCCGTCAGTGGCAAGGTCAAACTGACCGCCGCCCACGAGTGGAACGGTGAGGTCGGGGGTCTTCTGGCGGGGCATCAACATGGGGGCTACTCCTCAAGATTGCTTTTGGGTGGGAAGATGGGTATATCAGATTTTGTGAACGAAAAATCCGATATATCTGATCAAAGCTCCGAAAACGCCGGTGTTCATTACGATCGCCTCTCGTCTCTCATGGCCAATTTTGAGATGCGGGTGCGCCCGGTGAGCGCGGGTGAAGGCAATATCGCGGTCTATGGGCGCAGCTCCGACGGCGCTCCCGAACTGGTGGCGTTTTGGCCTTTGGGCACGGCGTGCCAGCGTGATCCGATCCTGGAAATGCGTGCCGAATGGGGCGGACGGGCCAATCCGCTCATGGCGGCGCTGCCTCCAAAGCTCTCCATTGTGCTTGAATCCGATCCGCAGGTGCGCCGCCTGTGCGAGATGTTAGTGGAGGAGGCCCGTGCCGGACGCTGCGGCGCTGATGGGGCTTTGTCGCGCCTGTGTGAGGTGATGATCATCCACATGATGCGCCGGGAGATTGAACGGGGCAGCGCGTCGCCGGGCCTGATCAGCGGCTTGTCGGACAAGCGCCTCAGCCGCGCCATTGTGGCCATGCACAACGAACCTGGCCGGCGCTGGAACAATCGGGAGTTGGCCGAGCTGTCTCATCTCTCGCTGAGCCGGTTTGCTGAGCTGTTCCCGTTGAAAGTCGGGCTCTCGCCGCAGGCCTATTTGCGCAAATGGCGGCTCACCCTGGCCCGGCGGGATGTGGAGGGCGGCGTGCAGGTGCAGTCTGTGGCGCGCAAGCTCGGGTATTCCAGCGCAGAGGCGCTGACCCACGCGTTCAAACGGGAGTTTGGCGCTGCGCCCCGGAGCTTGCGGGCCGGCCAAGTGGCAGGATAGACTGACGCAGGTCGCAAACGTGCATTGCTCTGGCGCAATTGTCATGCGCTTATGTGGCCATCACTCTTAGTTAGCTTTCGGGTTTTCGGACAAAACGCGGCTCTCATACGGGAACATTGAAAAAATGACCGGCTCACACTCTGACATCGACCCTGGTGGTCTTCTGGAATATTCGGTGGTTTTCACGGACCGCTCACTCAACCACATGTCTCAGTCGTTTCAAGGGGTGATGCGGGGCATCTCAACCGGCTTGAAATCGGTCTACGGTGCCGAAGCTGCCGTGGTGGTGCCGGGCGGTGGCACTTATGCCATGGAGGCCGTGGCGCGCCAGCTGGCCGGCGACAAGAAGTGCCTGGTGATCCGCAACGGCTGGTTCAGCTTCCGCTGGTCGCAGATCTTCCAGATGGGCCAGATCCCGGCGGAAGAAACCGTGCTCAAGGCCCGCCAGGTGGAAAGCGGCTCGCAGGCGCCGTTCGCGCCCGCGCCGATCGATGAAGTGGTGAGCGCCATTGCTGCGCAGAAACCCGACTTGGTGTTCGCGCCGCATGTGGAAACCTCCGCCGGCTTAATCTTGCCAGATGAGTATATGAGGACGGTAGCCGACGCGGTGCACGCGGTGGGTGGTTTGTTTGTGCTGGACTGTATCGCTTCGGGCACGGTGTGGGTGGACATGAAGGCCGTTGGTGTCGACGTGCTCATCAGCGCCCCGCAAAAGGGCTGGAGCGCCTCGCCGTGCGCCGGTCTGGTCATGTTGAGCGAGGCGGGCAAGGCGGCCGTTGAGGCCTCCACCAGCTCCAGCTTTGCGTGCGATCTGCTGAAATGGCACCAGATCATGGCGGCCTATGAAGGGGGCGGCCACGCCTACCACGCCACCATGCCCACGGACGGCCTTGTGAAGTTTTACCAGGCCATGGAGGAAACCGAAGCCTTTGGCCTGCAGAAAGCTGCTGCTGCGCAATGGGATCTGGGCACCAAGGTGCGTGCGCTTTTTGAAGCCAAGGGCATCCGCAGCGTGGCCGCAGACGGCTTTAAGGCGCCGGGTGTTGTGGTGTCCTACACGGACGATGCCGGGTTCCAGACCGGCAAGAAGTTTGCCGAGCTGGGCATGCAGATTGCTGCCGGGGTTCCGCTGCAGTGCGACGAACCTGAGGATTTCAAGAGCTTCCGCTTAGGCCTGTTCGGGCTAGACAAGCTGGGCAATGTGGACCGCACGGTCGGCCGCCTCGACAAGGTGCTCAGCCAGGTGCTGTCGTCAACAGACAGGGCGAGCGCCTAACCAGGAATATCGTCATCCGGAAAATTTGCGCGAGCAAGACGAAGCAGAGTGCGAAAGTGGAAAGCAAGAACCGCGCCCTTGCGCACGCGAGGGCCCATGGCCGGCACCGTTCCATTGGCTGAGAAGGTCCTCGCTTTCGCAAGGACGCGGGACGCTAAGACGCCGCCCGCATCAACTGTTGCAGCGGCAATCCTTCGGCAAACTGCGCGGCGATGCGGTCGGCCGCCTGGCCGTCCCATTTCTCCGGTGCGGGCGGCGCATCAGCTGTTTTGCTCTGCACCTTGTTGTAAGCCTCAAAGATCGCATTCGGATCACTTCCCACCAGCTGATTGGTCCCTTCCAACACGGTGATCGGCCGCTCCGTGTTCTCCCGGAGCGTTATGCAGGGAACGCCCAGAATGGTTGTCTCCTCCTGCAGGCCGCCACTGTCGGTGAAAACGGCCTTTGCGCTCGCGTTCAGGCTGAGAAACTCCAGATAGCCCAGCGGGTCGATCATGCGAAACTGCCGCCCATCAAAAGCGCCGCCAAAGCCAAACTCATGGATCTTCGCCCGGGTGCGCGGATGGACCGGAAAGACAATCGGCATGCTGCCGGAAATACACTTGATCGTTCTCAAGATCCGCCCCAGCGTGCTGAGGTCATCCACGTTAGAGGGCCGGTGCAGGGTCAGCGTGGCATAGTTCCCGGGCGTCAGCCCGAGCCTGTCGAAATAGCGCAACTCGGCGGCCTGCTCGCGGAACGTCAAGAGCGTGTCGATCATCACATTGCCCACAAAATGTACCTTGCTGGACGGGATGCCCTCGCTTGCCAGATTGCCATTGGCCATGCGGTCGGTGGTGAAGAGATAATCTGAGATCGTATCCGTGCAGCGCCGGTTGATCTCTTCGGGCATGCGCATGTCGCCGGATCTGAGGCCCGCCTCCACATGTGCGACCTTGATGCCCAGCTTCTTGGCGGTGAGGGCACAGGCCAAAGTGGAGTTCACATCCCCCACCACAATCACCAGATCGGGCTCGAAATTCTTGCAGACCGGCTCAAAACCCAACAATACGCCTGCAGTCTGTTCAGCTTGCGACCCTGATCCTACGTTCAGGTTGACGTCCGGCTCGCGCAGATCAAGATCCCGGAAGAAGGAGGCGCTCAACTGCTCATCATAGTGCTGGCCCGTATGCACCAGAATTTGCTCAAAGGCTGATCCATAGGCGCGGAACGCCTTAACGATGGGCGCCACCTTCATGAAGTTCGGCCGCGCGCCGACCACGCTCAACACTCGCATTGTCCCCAGCTTCCTCAGTACTCAACGCTACACACTGACCCAATGTTGCCAACATTTCGCGCGCCAGATGGGTCCTGTCATAAAGTGGCGCTGCGTTCAGACAGTTTGCCCGCAATTGGTTGCGCAATTGTCTATCTTGTTTGAGTTTCAGGAGCTTATCGGTCAATTCTGCACTGTTTTCCGGCTGGAATGGTAAACCAATTCTATTCTTTTCGACGATCTTGGCAGACTCTCCCTCCACCCCGTGCAGGACGGGCAGACCCATGGCCATGCACTCAAACAGCTTGGAGGGAATGACGGTCCTGAACAGGTCCGTGCGGCGGAGGTGGATAATGGAGGCATCCAGCAGCGACCAGTAGCGCGCCACCTGCTCTTTCGGCACCGTGTCCAGGAGGGTGAGGTTGGTGAGCCCGCGGGCACGCGCATCGGCCAGAAGGTTCTGTTTTTCCGCGCCGTCTCCCAGCATCAGGAGGTGGATGTCTTGACCCTCGGGATGCGCCATTAACGCCTCTGCTGCATCGAGCAGCGTCGTCAACCCATGGGCCATGCCATGGGTGCCCACATAGCCGGCGACGAACTTTCCCTCCAGACGCAAGGTGCGAACCAGTTGGCTGTCCTTTTCTCGAACAGAGAACTGGCTCGCATCGACACCGTTTGTGATAACGGAGATCTTTTCCTTATCGATCCCCCGCGCTGCGATGTTCCGCTTGAAAGCATGGGTTACGGTTACAACGGCCCGTGCGCGGGCATAGAGGAGCAGTTCCAGCTTCTCCAGCCCGTTAAGGATCGACTCTGAGCCGACCGCGCCCACAGCCCTGATGGACTCCGGCCACAAATCGCGCACCTCAAAGACAAACGGCCTCCGCTTGAGCGCCGCCGTGGCCCAGGCGGCGCAAGCGGTGAAAAACTGCGGCGAGGTGCCCACCACAACGTCCACTCCGCGCACAAAAGGTGCAGCGAGGGTGGCGCTGACCATGTAGCTCACATAGTCCAGCGTGCGGCGCAGGAAGCCCTCATTGGCGGTGATATAGGACCAAACCCGTATGACCTTGATGCCCTCCATCTCCTCGGACTGCCAGAGCCGGTTGCGGTAGCCGTCGAACACCTGGCCCTTCGGAAAGTTTGGCGTGCATGTGATCACCGTCACCTGATGGCCCTCGCGCACCCATTGGCGGCAATGCTCAAACGTGCGCGAGGCCGGTGCGTTGACTTCGGGGGGAAAGTTGTCGGTGAGAAAGAGGATATGCACGCCGGGTCCACTACCAGTTCAGTTCAAACATGAAATCGCCGCCAAGCACGGGGAAGATCAAGGTGGCGTTGGGTTGACTGACGCCAAATTCCGGATGCCAGGTGGTCTCAACAATGCTGGCCGGTGCATTGGCCCGCCAGCTGAGAGTGTGAGCTTCGCCAAGCCGGATGGTCCCAACATGGTCTTTGCCGCCCTTGGCAAATGCCACATGACATCCCGGGGCCAGCGGAAAGCGGGCCAGGGCCTGGCCATATGCACCCTCAATCGTGTCGCGCACATTGAGCCTGGAGCCGTCCAGCCGCCAGGTGCGCCGGTGGGTGGGCTTGCCGGAAAGCCGGTGATAGCCGTCATGAGAACAGCTGACGGTGAGCCTGTTGGCCTGCTCTGAAATCTCAAGATCAAGCGGTCTGGCGCGGCGCGCAACGCGAAAACCCGCCCACACCTCTGAAGAGGCCTCGCCGTCAATCTCCACCGTGCTGTGGGCTGCGGTGGAGCGCTGGCGCAGGCGCTCAGGCGACATGCCGTAAACAGATGTGCCCGAGTTGACGATCATGCGCTGGCCGAACAGTGACATCTCAAAGGAAAGCGTGTCGGCGTGGGCGTGGCCAGGCAGATAGTCCGGCCCCACAGGCGCGGCGTCCAGCAGGGCCACGCAGTCGGCAGACTGCAGGCGGATGTATCCGCTCTTGGCGAGATGCGTGAGCGGCCTTAGTGAGCGAGACGGGAGCCTCACACCGCAACGCTTTGCGTATGCCAACAAGATGTCCGCGCCCGGTGCCACACCGAAGGCAGCATCGTTGAAGAACGAGATACCCCCATCCGGATGGCACATGGCGTCAAGCCAGGCCAGCATACTGGTGGCCGATGCGCGCAAGTTTTCCGCGATCCCGGCAGGTTGCGTGTGGGGGTAGGCGGTGGCCAGATTGATCAGGTCCAGCACGTCTTCCAGAACGATCGCGTGATACATGGGCGAGCGTTCAAAATGACCGCCGTCACCAAGCACTTGTTCGCTCAGTTCATTTTCCAGAATGCGAATGCCGTCTTTCAGCCAGGTGTCAGCCTCCGCCCCCCGAAAGAAGCTGCCGGCAAAGATCAGAGCCTTGGCGTTGGCGAAGAGATGGTTGCCTTTGAGGTGGTGTTCCACCCGTTTGGCGAGCCATCTGGCCTGCACAGCCAAGCTGTCTTGCCACCCAGGCGCAAGCTCAGCGCCATTAAGCGCCCACTTGATCCAGTTCACCAGGCGCAGCGAGACCGGATAAGGCTCCCAGCCGTTCCCGGTGCCCGGCGGGTTCTCCTTCACCCAGCGGTCAACCAGAGCCCGGTGCCAGGCGTGCCGGTTCGCGGCGTCCCCGGCATTGAGGTCGTCAAAATAGTGAAGATTGTAGAGCCAGAGCTTGTCTGCGCTCTCCCGGTTCCAATCCTGCGCGGACTGAACCCGGCCGGTCACGTTCAGGAAGCAGACCTGCGTCGGACCTGTCAGGCTCTGTCGCTTCAGAGCAGGCGCGACCCATTTGCCCTCAATCTTGCGCGGGGCCGGGGCTGGACGGAGATCAGGAATGGGCCGCACCCATTGGTGACGCGCGCGCCCATAAATCTGTTCCGGCTTCAAGTGCCGAACCGTTTCCAGAAACAAGCGGGCCTGATCGATCACTTCAGTTGCTCCGCTGCGCTGATGGTCACGCGGGCCACCTCAAACAGCTCTTGAGGCGCAATCGGTGAGGGGGCACCTGTTGAAACCGACAGCATGAAGGCGGCCACACAGTTCCTCTGACCCTTATCCTGGTGCCAGGATTTCTCGGACTTGAAGCCCTTGAAGCCAAGCCCGGTGAGCTTACGGTAGTTATCAAGCTGCAGGACTTTCCCGGCGCAGAACACATCCACGCGCTCCTTTGGAAGCGACTTGTGGCCGTTCGCCAGATAGTTGATCACCGCCACGGAGCCATCGCGGAAGCTGAGTGTGATGGAGGCCGTGTCGGCCGGGTGGGCGCCAACAGCCGGGCCCAAGCGCGTGGCGCTGTGGGCGGTGATGGGGGCATCCGCCAGATGCCGGGCAAGATCAATGAAGTGACAGGCTTCACCAATGATCCGTCCGCCGCCCACGTCAGGGTCTTGGGTCCAGTGCGAGCTCATCACCTGGCCTGCATTGACCGTGATGGTGATCATCTTGGGCGCGGTTTCGTCCGCCAGAAGGTTCTTCAGCCTGATCACTTGCGGTGCAAAGCGCCGGTTATAGCCTACCATCAGGCGTGCATCTGGTGTGTGCCGGTAGGCGGTCTCAATCTCGTCCAGTTCAGTCAGGGTGAGGCACAGCGGTTTTTCCACGAACACCGATTTGCGCGCGGCGAGGGCATCGACCACGTAGCGTTTGTGGCTGTCATGGCGGCTGCAGATACACACCGTGTCCGTCTCCGGGTCGGCGAATATCTCCGCTGCATCGGAGGTGGCCTGGCCAAACTTGAACTTCTTGGCGTAGTGGATGGCGGAAACGCCGCTTGAACTGGCAATGGTGGTCAGCGTGGCGCCGGCATCCTTGAAGGCCGAGATGAGCACGCGCCCGCCATAGTTGCCCGCGCCAATAAAGCCGGTGTGCCCTTTCGTTGCGTTGGGCCCGCCACGTTCCTCTGCGAACGCGACCACCCGGTTCAGCAGTGCGTTAAGGTCTTCACCGGTGCTGTTCGCGTCCGGATAGGTGATCAGAATGCCTAAGGATGGCGTGTTGGAGACCAGCAGCTGGTACGCATCGGCCGCTTCGCTGATTTCGTATTTGTGGCTCACCAAGGGGCTGACATCAATTGCGCCCGAGGCCATGAGGTCGAGCACGGCTTCAAAATTGCGCTGCTCGGTCCAACGGACGAAGCCCACGGGGTAATCCTGGCCCTTTTCCTCGTAGGCCCGATCATAGCGCCCGGGCCCATAGGAACACGATACCTGGAACGTGAGCTCCTTTTCAAAGAAGTCTGTCCGCGACAGCTCAAGACCGGTGACGCCGACCAGAACCACACGGCCTCGTTTTCGGCTCATTTGAGCGGCCTGGGCCACCGGGTCACTGCTCTGGGTGGAGGCGGTGAGCAAGACTGCATCCATGCCCCGGTCTTGGCTGAACGCCATGGCCGCGCGCGCAGGGTCGGCAGTTGCTCCCAGATCGATGGTCTCGGCCCCAAATTGCCGTGCAAGCGCAAGACGTTCCTGGTCAAAGTCCAGCCCCAGCACTCGGCAGCCATTGGCTTTCAGCAGCTGTACGGTCATTAGGCCCACCAGACCAAGACCAAGCACGGCAACCGTCTCTCCCAAGTTCGGCTGCGCCAACCGCACCCCCTGCAGGGCGATGGCGCCAATCACCGTAAAACTGGCCGCCTCATCACTGACCTCGTCCGGCACTTTGGCACAGAGGTTTTTGGGGGAGAGTACAACTTCAGCATGCTTCCCGTTGGAAACCACCCGGTCGCCGGTGGAAAAGCCCGTGCAATTGCTGCCGGTGTCGATCACCCGGCCCACATTGCAATATCCCAGCGCCAGGGGTTGATCCAGTTTAGTGCGCACCGCCTCAAGCGTTGCCGCCAGACCATCGGTGCCGATCTTCTCAAGCGCCTGCTTGACCTTGTCGGGTTGCTGGCGCGCTTTTGACAGAAGCGAGCCGCGGCCGAAGTCCACCAGCATGCGTTCCGTGCCTGCGGAAACAAGCGATAGCGTGCTGGCGATCTGCACATGGCCTTCGCGAACCTTGGGGGCCGGCACGTCCACCACATGGGTTTGCCCATTAGAGAGGCTTTGCAGAACTTGCTTCATGTCAGGACGTCTCTGAGCTCAGTTGCTGGGCTTGCTTGCGCGGCAAGCGCTCAGCCCGCCTCATCTTCATTTCAGCGAGCTTGTAGTCGCGCATCCGGTACACATCAGACCTGAGGCGCGACCACATTATGCCCACGCGCCCGGCCCGCCAGGCGCCCAAACCAAAGAGGCAATAGAGGAACACCAGAAAGTACCTGAACGG
>JBCDDQ010000203.1:0-8834 GCA_039180225.1 Pseudomonadota bacterium | reverse complement strand
GCCAGTTAAATACCTCAAGTTTAGATTGCTATTTATGGCGATTAATTCACCAGCTCATGTTTGAACAAGTATACCACGAGTCTTTCACTGCACGCGAACGCCATCCAGAACGGGCCCTCAGCTTACCAAAGCCAGATTGGGCAGCGTGCTGTTCTCATTGCACCGCGTATTCGCGATCACGAACGCTGACTTCACCAGCACATCGGCCGTGACAGGTTTGGAGAAGAGATAGCCTTGCAGCTCCTCGCAGCCGCTGTCTTTCAGCATCTTCGCCTGTTCCTCGGTCTCCACCCCTTCGGCGGTGACGCTGAGACCCAGGGCACCCCCCAGCTCGATCATCTTCGCCACCAGGTCCCGCGATTCCGGGCTGTCGCTCATCTGATCGACGAAACTGCGGTCGATCTTGATGCGGTCCAAGCGGAAGTCTCGCAGATAGGACATGCTGGAATACCCCGTCCCGAAGTCATCCAGCGCAATCCGCACCCCGATTTCACGCAGGCGCCGAATGGTCTCTGCCGTATCGTCCGGATTTGAGATGAACACCCCTTCGGTGATCTCCAGCTCCAACCGGTTCGGATCAAACCCGGTTTCCTTCAAAATCGTCTCCACCCGCTCCACGAAATCCTCCCGGCGGAACTGGATGGGCGACACATTCACCGCCAGCTTGATGGGATCCAGTGGGCCAATATCGATACACGCGCGGCGCAGCACAAAGTCGCCGATCTCGTTGATCAGGCCAATATCCTCGGCCACGGGAATGAACTCTGCCGGCGACACAGCCCCTTTGCTGGGGTGGGTCCACCGGATCAGAGCTTCCACCCCGTGCAGCGCCGTGCCGTTTTCAGACACCAGCGGCTGATAGGCGAGATAGAAATCATCCTTGGCTGCGGCCTGGCGCACGTCAGCCTCCAGGATCTTGCGCGAACGCAAGGCTTCGGCCATCTCAGGATCAAACACCTGAAGCCTGTTGCGGCCATTGGCTTTGGCCTGCAGCAAGGCGAGGTCCGCCCGGCGCAGCGCTTCCTTGGCCTCAACGGTGCCACCCTTCACCACAGCTGCCCCTATGGAGACATTGGTGTAGATGGGCTTGCCGTTATATTCGATCGGCTCGCTCATGACGTCGAACACCCGATTGGCAATCAGCTCAACCGCATGGGAACTCTTGACCTCGGTGGCCACCACAGCGAACTCATCACCCGACAGCCGGGCAACAATGTCCTCACAGCGCACCACGCCGCGAATGCGCTGCCCGAAAGTGATGATGGCCCGGTCGCCGGCCTCGTGGCCATAACAGTCATTGATCGCCTTGAATTGATCCAGATCGAAATACATGACCGCCACATTGGTGGCGTGGCGCGAGGCTCGGGCCAGCTCTTTCACCAGCTGCAAATCGAACTGGCGCCGGTTGGGCAGCCCGGTGAGCACATCCTCAAACGCCAATTCCCCATACCGCTCCTTGTCTTTCAGCGAGCCGCTGACCGATCGGGCCGCCAAGTACAGCGCGAACGCGCCGATGGCCAAAGCCAGGAACGACCACAGCAAAGTTCCGCCCGCGGCGGACTTGCTCGTGAACCCGTTTGCGCTCAAGATCAAAGGCATCAGCGACAGCACAACGGCCCCCACTGCAGCAGACAATTGGATGATCCTCGTATGCTGTGTATCTTGCAAGTCAGCCATTCCGGACGCCACCTCTTGTTGGACGGAGATTTAACCCAACCCTAAGGTGGCGCGATAAAAAACAGGATAACCGAACCGCTAAACTTTAATGCAAATTAAGCCCTCCCCGCCGCGAGAGCGGGAAATAATATCTTTTGTTTTCAGTGGTTTGTAGGACCCATCCGTTTGGCGACCTCTTCCAGCATGACTTCGGTCGCCCCGCCACCAACAGCTTGAACCCGGGCATCGCGCACCATCCGCTCGATCGGCGTGCCCTGCATATAACCAAAGCCGCCATGGTATTGCTGGCAGGCATACATGACCTCGTTCACCAGCTCGCCGCACAGCGCTTTCAGCATGGACACATCACGCACCACGTCCTCACCTTCAGACGCCCGCCACGCCGTTTCATAAACGAACGCGCGCGCCGCGCTCACCTTGGCCTGCAGCATGGCCAGTTTGTTGCGGATTACCGGCTGCTCCCACAGGCTCTTGCCGAAGGCTTTCCTGTTGAGCGCATAGTCATGTGTGAGATCGAGCCCCTTTTGGGCTTCGCCGATGGCCTGGGCGGCCAGGGCGATGCGCTCGTTCTGGAAGTTCTGCATGATGGCATAAAAGCCGCGGTTCTCTTCGCCAAGCATATTGCCGGCGGGAACGCGGCAGTCCTCAAACACCAGCTCCGCTGTGTCCGATGAGCGCCAACCCATCTTCTCCAGTTGCTGGGCCACGCTGAAGCCGGGCGTTCCGCGTTCCACAATAAAGATCGAGACCCCGCGCGAACCCGCCGCTTGCGCGTCCGTCTTGGCGGCAATGAAGAGCACATCGGCCAACACACCATTGGTGATGTAGATTTTTGAGCCGTTCAGCACCCACTCATCGCCATCGCGTACGGCCCGGGTGCGGATGGAGGCCACATCTGAACCGGCGTCCGGCTCCGTGACGCCGACAGCAGTGATCAGGTCTCCCGCCACAATTCCGGGCATATACTTGTCCTGCTGAGCCTTTGTTCCTGCATTGGCCAGATGGGGCGAGGCCATATCGGTGTGCACCAGTACGGTGATGGCGAACCCGCCAAACGTGGAGCGGCCAAGCTCTTCAGCCAAAAGCGCGGTGCCCAGATAGCCCATCTCCGAGCCGCCATATTCCTCAGGGTAGCGCAGGCCCAAGATCCCCAGTGCGCCCATCTGCTTCAGCACATCCCGGGGCACATGCCCGTCCCGCTCCCAATCTTCGCCATGCGGCTCCACCTCTTCGCGGATGAAGCGGCGGATCTGCTCGCGCAAAATGTCATGTTCTTCGCCGAAAAAGGGAGAAACCATCTTTTTGTCTTTCCTCAATGCCCGTTGCGCCTTGAATGGCATGGGCTGGATCATCCGTCCAGGTATACGGCCTGGGCCCGCAAGGGGATTTGCCCCGGTGCGAAGCGGCTGATAGACAAGAGGCCAGACATCAAAACCGCCAGTGAGGAGCCGACCATGAGCATCAAACAGGCCCGGACCGAAGCCATTGCGGAAACCTTGGAGAAAGTCAGAGGCGAATTGGCGGGCGGTGCCAACGCCCAGGCCCTTTCGGCGGCACGCGCGCACCTGATCGCTCTTGCCGGTCGGACCGAGCTCTTTCCGCGCACAGATTTCCCGCTTCCCGAAGAGGGAAAGAATGAGCGCACATTCCTTGTCCAGGAAGATGAAGATGGCAGTTATGCGCTCTACGTGAACTCAGGGCTGAAAGGCCAAACCACCCGCCCCCACGATCATGGCGAGTCCTGGGCCATCGTGGTGGCGGTTGAGGGCGAGGAACGCCACCGGGTGTACCGGCGGGTGGATGACGCCTCGGTTGAAGGCAGGGGTAAAGTTGAAGTGATTGATGAAGTTGATGTGCGCCCGGGGGTTGGCATCTGCCTGCCTGAAAGCGGCATTCATTCCATCCACGCCCACAGTGATGAGCCGCTTTTGCATCTTCATCTCTATGGCCGCTCATTTGCAAACCAGTCCACCCGCACCGAGTATGACCTGGAGGCCGGCACCACCCACTCCTTTAAGCTGCGCAGGCTGGATTTCATTGAGGATGCCAGATGACGCCGATTAGGGTTCCTGAGCTGGCAGCGAAGTTTTCTGAACACGCAGAATTCGCCCTGATCGATCCGCGCGAACAAGGTGTGTTCACCAGGGGCCACCTGTTGGGGGCCAGCAACCTGCCCGTCTCGCGGCTTGAGCTGCTGATCGGCAAGACGGTGCCGCGCAAAGCCACCGAGATCATCCTCTGTGACGACGGAGATGGGGCTGCGGCCCACGCGCGCGTTGCGCTTTCCGCCCTGGGCTATAGCGATGTCAAAACCCTGGCCGGCGGCGTCTCCGCCTGGGCGGTGAGCGGCTATCATGTGTTCACCGGTGTGAACATTATCGGCAAAGCGTTCGGTGAATATCTGGAGAAGTCCACCGGAACCCCGCACATTACCGCTGAGGAGCTGAACAGGCGCACGCAGGCGGGCGAACACATCTACCTGCTCGACAGCCGCACGCCGGGCGAGCACAGCAACTTCTGCATCCCCGGCGCCCTCTCCTGCCCAAATGGCGAAATGGTTTACCGCGCCCTGCCCTCAGCTCCGCCTGATGCCACGGTGGTGGTGCACTGCGCCGGGCGCACGCGCAGCATATTGGGGGCTCAGACCCTTATTGAGGCCGGCCTTGCAAACCAGGTGGTGGCCTTGGAAAACGGCACCATGGATTGGCACTTCGCCGGGCTTGAGCTTGAGCGCGGCGCAGACCGCCCCCTTGCGCCGCCCAACCCGCCGGACACCGAACGGGCACAGGCTGCCGCCGCCAGCATGGCGGCCCGCGCCGGAATCAACGCCATTGATGAGGCGATGCTTGAGACGTGGCGGCACGCAAAGGACGCCACGCTCTATCTCTTTGATGTGCGCAGCCCTGCAGAGTTTGCGGCCGGTCATATCCCGGGCGCGCGCAGCGTTCCCGGCGGCCAGCTGGTGCAGAATGTGGATCGCTATATGGTAACCCGAAATGCCCGGAGCGTGCTCATCGACACGGAAGGCGTGCGCGCCAAGGCCTCTGCCTTCTGGCTGGCCCGCATGGGCTACAAGAACGTGCATGTGCTCACCGCCCAAGGCACCAAGACCTCCCCGCAAGAAGCGCCCACACCGCTCCCCGAGAACGAACGCATCACGGTGGTTGAGCTGGAAAATGGCCAAACTTGCATCGTTGCAGACATTCGCACATCGACCCGGTATCGCCGCGGCCACATTCCAGGGGCCTGGTTCCTGACCCGTGCGCACCTTGAGCGTGATGAAGCGAACCTGCCGGCCGGCGAGATTGCACTGGTGAGCGATGACGCCGCCTATGCTGACCTGGTGGCCCGCGATCTGCGCAGCCTGGGGCGCAAGGTGCGCCATCTGGAGGGCGGCATGAGCGCTTGGTCCGGCGCAACGCAAAAAGGTCTCACCGCGCTCGCCAGCGTTCCTGATGACATCCATGTGGACCCCAGCGATCTGGACACCACCGCCCAGAGGGAACGCGAATTCCGGCGCTATCTGGATTGGGAGATCGGCCTTATAGATATGCTTGAGGGGGATCCGGCGGCACTCTGGATGCGCTGATCGGAGCCGCCTGAGCGCAGCCCGAGGGCATTTTCTCGCCACACTTTGCGGCCTAATGCGAGGGGGCGAGAGACGGGTATAGGCAGTTTGGGCCGTCATAGTACTGATGGGGCGCCCTTGCGACGTGTGGGAACTGATATGGCTGTGGGAATTCGTCTCTTCTTTGCAATTGCGTGCACGATCATGCTCGCCGGTGTCGGCCTGACCGCAGCGCCGGAACCGGCAAAGGCTCAGATCTTCCTGGAAACGCCTGATCTGGGTGTCAGGATTCGCCCGCCTGAGGGCGGCTGCGCCCGCGGCCGGCGGTGCCGGTTCACCGTTATTGTGGGCAACCGGGGCGATGCGCCCTTCGGCGCCCCCATCTCCACGTTCCATGATGCGCGACCACTGCGTTTGCGGCTCTCAAACGCCGACGCTGTGGACTGGCTTTGCGAGCGTGGCTCCCGGCGCGTGGCCTGTATCAAGCAGCGCCCCATTTTGAACTCCGGCGACCGCTCTCGTTATGGCCTGAGTGTGTTCGTTCCACGCGATGTGCTGCGCCGGCGGATCAGGGTGTGCGCCCAGATCGACTGGCGCCGGCCGGGTGCTCTCAACGAACGCACCCGCATCGTTCAGCGCGCTTTGCTGCGCGAGGGCTACCGGGTTGGTCGTCCGGACGGCGAGCTGGGTCCGGCCACCCGCAACGCCATTGCCAGCTATCAGTCCGATGAGGGACTGCGCGTGACCGGGCGGATCGATCAGCAATTGTTGCGCGAACTTGCAGATGACTGGGGCGTGGGCGATGCCCGCGCCCGCAACGACCGCGCGTGCGTCCAGGCCCGGCTGTACACGCCTGGATCCTTCCAGGACGAACCCAACATTGTGCCCTCCATCGACGACACGCAGCAACAAACCCGGCGCGCGCCGGAAGGCCGCCGCCTCAGGTGCCCGCCGTCCCGCATCCAGGAGGGCCGCTCCTGTGTCTGCCGGGCCGGCACACTGGAAGACGCCACCGGCGCCTGCATTGCCCAGGGCATCATTGAGCGCGCGCCGTTGCCCGCGACACCGGAGCCGGCACCGGCGCCACCTGCACCTCCAGAGCCCCAGCTCGCGGCCTGTTCAGGCGGCAAAGAACGCAATGCGGCAGGGCGCTGCGTGTGTCCGCGCGGTTTGAAAGACGTGGAAGGTCTGTGCCAGCTGCCGCAAGCCAGCACGCCCGCGCCAAGGCCGAAGAAAAAGGTGATCAAGAAGGCAAAGCGCCCCGAGCCGAAAGCCTCCACCGCCAAGGCCGTCACCGAGCCTGACGGTAAGTCATGCAAGAACAACATGATCTTGAACGAGAACGGTCAATGCCAGTGTTATCTGAATCTGAAGAATTCAGACGGCAAATGCCTCGTCAAGGTCCGCGCCAAGTGCCTGCCGGGCGAGATCATCAACGTGCGCGGCAAATGCGAGTGCCCGGAAAACAGGGAAATCCGTGACGGCAAGTGCGTTTTGCGAACCTCCTAACGCATGACAAACGGATCGGCCATGGGCACATCGGACGTGTTGATCCAGGCGGTTTTGGTGCGGGTGTAGTCATAGATCGCATCCAGACCCGCCTCACGGCCGTTGCCGGTGTTCTTGAACCCGCCAAATGGTGCGATCGGTGAGACCGCGCGGTAGGTGTTGACCCACACGATCCCGGCCCTCACCCGCTTCATCAACCGGTGGGCCCGCGCCAAATCGCGGGTGAACACGCCCGCCGCAAAGGCATATTCGGACGTGTTGGCCATTTGGATAGCCTCTTCCTCGTCGTCAAACGTCAAGACCGAAAGCACCGGCCCGAAGAGCTCGGTGGTCACGCACGGCAGATTGGGATCGCTGCAGGACAGGATGGTGGGCTCATAATAGTTGCCTTTCTCAAAACCCTCCGGCGTCTTGCCGCCGGTGAGCAGGCTGGCGCCTCCCGCCACGCTGTCAGCCACCACCTTTTCAATGCGCTGCTTTTGGCCAACGGTCGCCAGCGGTCCCATTTCGGTCGCCATGTCGAGCGGCGCTCCGATCTTGATGGACGGCGCGCGGGCAACAAGCCGGTCGACGAACTCATTATGGACGCTCTTGTGCACCATCAACCGGGATCCGGCCACGCACGATTGGCCCGTGGCACCGAATATGCCGGCGATGGAGGCATTGGCCGCGCTCTCCAGGTTGGCATCGGAAAACACCATGAAAGGCGACTTGCCGCCCAGTTCCAGCGAGGTCACGGCGAAGTTCTCCGCTGTATTGCGCACCACATGGCGGGCCGTTTCCGGCCCACCGGTGAAGGCCACCCTTTGGACCAGGGGGTGGCTGGTCAGGCGCTTGCCGCACGGATCGCCCAAGCCGGTGATCACGTTGAACACCCCCTTGGGAAAACCGGCCTTGTCCACCAGTTCGGCAAATTTCAGCACGGGCGACGGCCCATCCTCAGACGCCTTCAAGACCACCGTGTTGCCCGCCGCCAGCGCCGGACCCGCCTTCACCGCGGTGAGGAACATCTGCGAGTTCCACGGCACCACGGCCGCCACAACGCCTAAGGGCTCGCGGGTGGTGTAGACCATCATATCGGGCTTATCGATGGGCAGAACCGATCCTTCAATTTTATCGGCCAAGCCCCCGAAATACCGGAAGAATTCTGCAACGTATCCGGTAACCCCCTTGGTCTCCCGGATCACCTTGCCTGTGTCTCGGGTTTCCAACTCGGCGATCTCGCCTGCATGTTCGGCCACCAGTTCGGCCAGCTTGAAGAGCAGCTTGCCCCGCTGTGTGGGCAGCATGTTGGCCCATTCCGGGCTCTCAAACGCCCGCTGCGCAGCCTCCACGGCCCGGTCCACATCCGCAGCGCTCGCAGCTGGAAACTTCGCCCAGACCTCACCTGTTGACGGGTCAATACTGTCAAAGGTTGCGCCGCCTTCTGCATCGCAGAATTCACCATCAATGTAGAGTTTCCAATCTGTGCTCATGGGGCAAGCTCTCTTCTATTCGTTCAAAAAGTCTATCAAGGCCCGGTTCACGGCCTCAGCGGATTCCACCGGCAGCATATGCCGTGCGCCGGGGATGATGCAAAGGCGGGCATCGGGTATCTCATCGGCCATGGTTTTCGCCATATCGGGCGTGGAGCCCGGATCAAGCTCCCCTGCGATCACAAGCGTCGGGGCCGAAATCTCCTCAAGCTTATCTGTGACCAGGTGATCGGAGGTCACGAATATCCGGTAAGCGGTGAGGAATTCCTGCACGATATTGCTTTTCAGCCGGGTCTTGGTGGCCTCGATCACATCCGGATTGGCGGCCTGGTACTCCGGCGCATACCACCTGGTGAGGGCCGCGGAGATGATTGCCTCCGGCCCGTCCTGCTCCGCCGTTTCAAGACGCCCGGCCACAGCGGCGATCTGTTCTGCCGTGCGCCTGTAGACGGCGCCCATAATCACCAGCTTCTCCACCCGTTCCGGATAGGTGGTGGCGAACAATTGCAAGGTGAGCCCGCCAAACGAGAAGCCCACCAGGATGGCACGCTCCAGGCCCTCATCATCCATGAGCGCCCGCAGCTGCTCCACATAATCGTGCAAAG
>JBCDDQ010000202.1:0-8923 GCA_039180225.1 Pseudomonadota bacterium | reverse complement strand
ATCACCGCGCCGGCGATCTTGCTGAGAAGTTCAAGATGGTCCCCGACCAGCTGGCCGAGATAAGATGCGGTCGCGCCCAACAGAACGAAGACCGTCGAGAACCCCAGCACGAAGGCAACCGCAGAGATGAAGATGCGCCGACCAATGGCCGGGTCCAGCTCATCGTCCCCGGTCAACTGATCAATGCTGGTGCCGGCAATAAAGCAGATGTAGGGCGGCACCAAAGGCAAGACGCACGGGGAGAGGAAGCTCAAGATCCCGGCCGTGAGGGCTGCAAAGTAGGAGACTTCCATTGCCCGACGCCCCTATGCGCCCACCACCTTGATGGACTGATTGGGCGCTAGGTCGATCACCCCTTTGCGCTTGATGTACTTTGCCACCACATCCCATATGGGCGGACCCAGAGTGCCCTCGTTGATGGAGGCCCACCCGTCCACGGCGTAGGTGCGGGAGGCCTCAATGGGCGCGCCGGTTTTCAGCAGCGTCATGTCTGAGATGCGGTTGCCGATGGTCTTGTTGATGTCGATGGTGTAGCCCAGCCCGCCCACGCGCACCATATCGCCGCCCTGTTGATAATAGGGGTCAATGTTGAAGAGATTATCCGCCACATCCTCCAATACCAGCTTGAGGTTTTCGCCCGTCATCTCGATGCGGTAGCAGTTGGGATACGTGATGGCGGTCATGTTGTAGACGTCTTCCCAGGTGATCGTCTGGCCCGGCAGTACGGAGGCGCCCCAGCGGGTGCCGGGCGAGAAGGAGAGGTCGGCTTCGCGCTCTTCCAGCATGGCCTGACAAATCAGATCATCGAACGTTCCGTTGAAATTGCCGCGCCGGTAGAGCAGGGTTTCGGTACGCCCCAGCTCGGTGGCAAGATGGGCCTCATTGGGCGATCTGATTTTGTTGATCAGAGATTTCACGTCCGGGTCCGGCGTAATGGCGTCCGCCAAGACGGGAATCAGACGGAACTCGTAGCCGGACATGCGCCCATTGGTGACCTCCACATCCAGCCTGGAGAGGAACTTGCCATGGGAGCCGGTGGCGATCAGGAGCGTTTCTCCCTCCTTGATCGGCTGAGGGATGGCGTCATGGGTATGGCCCGTCAAAACCACGTCGATGCCCGTCACCCGTGATGCCAACTTGCGGTCCACATCAAAGCCGTTGTGGGAGAGCAGGACCACGAGTTCTGCGCCCTCACCGCGCGCTGCGTCCACCCGTTTTTGCACCAGCTCTTCGCGAATCCCAAACGACCAGTTCGGGATCATCCAGCGCGGATTGGCTATGGGGGTGTAGGGGAACGCCTGACCGATCACAGCCACCTTAACGCCGCCGCGTTCAAAGAAGGCCGTGTGATCGAACACTTCTTCTTCCCATTCATTGTCGAACACATTGCTCGCCAGGAAGGGGCACTCCAGCTCCTCGGCGATCTGTTTCACCCGCTCTGCCCCGAGCGTGAATTCCCAGTGCCCCGTCATGGCCTCACAGCCAAGGGCGTTCATCACTTTCACCATGTCCCCACCACCGGTCTGAAGGGTGGTGAAGGAACCATGCAGGGTGTCGCCGCCATCAAGGAAGAGAACCTTATCGCCCCGCTCTGCCCGAATGGCTTTGATCAGCGTGGCGATGCGGTCCATACCGCCCACTCGGCCATAGTTTTTTGCCAGGGCTGCGAAGTTCTCAGAGGTCAGGGCATAGGCCTCAAGCGTATCCGGCTTAAGGCCAAAGCGCTCCAGAAACTCTGCACCCGTGATGTGGGGCGGCAGGCCTTTCACCTCACCCACGCCCAGATTGATCGACGGCTCGCGGAAGTAGATCGGCTTCAACTGAGCGTGGCAGTCTGTGTTGTGCAGCAAGGTCACCTGACCCTTGGGTGTGAACTTCAAGAGGTCATCCTGAGTGATGCTCTGGGCCGCCGCAGCGCGTCCGAGCCCTCCACCCAGTCCCGTGGCCAAGGCCGTGGCAGCCGAAACCGTCAGAAAATCCCGCCGTGAAATCATCGCCTGCTGCTCCAATCTGAACCTACGAAAAAGGGACGCCGAGCGGCGTCCCTTATTGTCTTAACGCCTTTTTGGGGTCTAGGTCAGTTGCGCACTGCAGGTGTTTCCACCGGCAGGCCCTGGCCGCGATACATGACGTAAAGCTCCAGCGCCAGGTACTCATCGGACCCGGTCTTGTAAGGCTTCGCGCGCACCTGCTTGTTGCAGCCGCGGAAGCGGCGGTGCAGCGAACCTGGCTTCTGCCATTTCAGCCGGTAAGTTGGGAAACCGTTGCCTTGCCCTTGCGAAAGGGTGTTGGCCCGGATCATGTTGCCTGCATTGTCCACATGACAGTGTTTGCAGGCCATATCCAATTGGCCGCGGCGTTGATTGTAGAACTCTTCACCCTTCTTGAACCAGGACGCCGCATCGCCATCAATCTTCACGTTCATCGGCTGGCCATAAGACTGCCGCTTCACGTAGGACACCATGCCGAGCATGTTGCGGGAATCATATTTCCACGGCTTGGCCTTCATGTTGTCCGTTCGGCAGCGATTGATACGGTTTTCCACATTCTCCAGCTTGCCGATATCCTTGGCAACCACCGGATAGGTGGAGCCTACGGTCTTCATGGTGTCTGAGGCGTCGGCGTGGCAGCTTTTGCACGACTTCTGTGCTTCCCCGTCCACGGTTTCCCAGAGCTCTTCACCATGCTCCACCCAGAGCATGCCGGGGTTTTCAAAATCATCGTCCTGGATAGCGCGGGTTTCCGTCTTAGCGAACGTGTATCCGCTCCGGGTATCGCCGACCTGATACTTACCCCAGTCTTCGGCGGCGAACGTCATCACGGACGGCACGGCCAGTGCGACCGCTCCGATCCCGGCGAGCACGAGTGCTTTGCGCTTCATTGAATGTTCCCTTCCCTCTTGTTTCCTTCCTATCAGGGCACCCCCTGACTAGCTGACCGTGAGTTTTGCTTTTTTGCTGACGGTCTCGCCTGCGTCATCGGTCCAGGCGAACTCAAACTCCCCGCTCTCTACGACCTTGTAACTGAACGCCATGTAGGGGTTGGCCGACACGGCAGGGTGCCAGTCTGAAGAGAAGACGACCTTGCCGTTAAACTTGCAGACGAACTTGTTGATGATCAGCCGGGGGATTTTCTCGCCTGTCTTCTTATCTTTGCGCTGACCGGTTTCCATCTTGTGAGAGATCAACGATTTGATCGTGATGATGTCTCCCGCTTTGGCCTTTTTGGGGACGCGTACGCGCGGTTTTGAAGCCATTTTTAAATTCTCCTCAATCTCGCTTGTTAGCCGCCGCAGCCGCCAATGGTTACTTTCACCAGCTTCTCGGCCGTGTAGAGCGTGCCGTCAGACATTTCGGCAACCGCCACAATGTTCTGGGTGCCGGCCATGCGGATGCGCAGGGCCGCTTTAGCCACGCCGCTGGCCGGGGTGAAATGGATGCTGGCCACATCCGCTGCCGGGTTCTTCTCGGCAAACAGGTGGACCGACTTTACATAGTCCGCATCCGTCATGGGGCTGTCCACCGAGACGCCCACCGGGACGGTGTTGCCGTTCTCGGCAATCTCCGGCAGATCCAGGGTGATCTTGCCCTCTTTCATGGCTCCGTCGCCAACGGCTTTTTTGATGGCTTCGGCCAAGAGCTTGGCGTCCGCTTGAGCTGAGGTTGCAAAGGTGCCGGCCAGAAGCGCGGTCACCACACCGCCGCCGATCAGCTCCAGAGCATTTCTGCGGCTAAATCCAGATTTCTTCATCTTTAGAGGTTCCTCAATTTCCACGTTTCAATCAGCAGCACCAAAAAAGCTGCTTACTCTTTCATGGTCATCACATAAGCCAGCACGTCTTCGACCTCCTGGGCGCTGAGGACGGACTTGTCTTTGAAATTCTTCAACACCCGGTGGAAGCCATCTTTGCGATAGAAGGCGGGCATGATCGTGTCTTCGTTAAGCGCCTTCGCGTTGACGATGCGCAAGCGTATTTCGCCCTCAGACCAGCGGCTCGCGGTCCCGTCCAGCGGTGGGCCGATCTGGCCGTGAAACGGCTGATCTTTCAGGCTGGAAACCACATGACACGCCAGGCAATTGCCCTTCTTGCGGTTCAGAAAAACCTTCTTGCCATTGGCAGGGTCGCCAGACTTGCCCGTCAAGGATGCTTTGATAGCCTCATCCTCAACCTTGTACTCGGCAGCTCCCGTGAGGGTTGCGCTGGCAGCAACGGTCGCGAGCGCAAAAGCGCCCACGGCAAAGCGTTTCATATTCATAATTCTTCTTCCCACGTTTCCCAACCTAGACGCTTTTGAGGTGGTCAGTGGCAGTTTGCCTGCCTTGTTTAACAGCGACCACCCAAGCTTAGTGCCCGTTAGCGAGCATCATCTTATTCGTTATCTCGAATATATCAAGAGGGCCCTCCTGCCCTTTCCAACGGCTCAAGCAGCCCGTTTGATTTGGAAGCGGTAGACGCCGCCTTCTTCATTCCACTCCACGAGTTCATTGCCTGTTTGCCGGCAAAACGCTTCAAAGTCTGCCACCGCGCCGGGGTCTGTGGCGTGAATCTCCAGAACCTCACCCGTGGGCACGTCGTTCAACGCCTTCTTGGCTTTGAGTATGGGGATCGGGCAATTCATGCCTTTTGTATCAAGAAAATGCTCGGCCATGGTTCAGCCACACCTCATTTCGATCAGGACATTTCCGTATATTAGAATACTTGAATATTGACGAGAACACATTTCTTTGTCAATCGGGTTTGCCATGAGCAACGTTCCACCATCCATCGACCCGCCATCATGCAGCGCCCGGGCGCCTCTGCTGATCAGTGCTGAGGTTTACCGTCAGACGGGCTATGGCAGCAATCACCCCCTGGCCATTCCCCGCGTGGGTGCGGTTCTTGATCTGTGCGAATCACTGGGCTGGTTTGCCACAACTCCCTACACGGAGAGCTATGTGGCCAGCATCGCCGACCTCACCAGATTTCATGACGATGACTATGTGGCAGCTCTGATCGCCGCAGAAGATGCCGGCAAGGTGAGCGCAGAGCAGCGCAAGCAGTACAATATCGGAACCATGGAGAACCCCCTCTTCCAAGGTCTGTTTGAACGCGCCGCCACATGTGTCGGCGGGTCTATCCAGGCTGGCCGGCTCGCCATGCAGGGTCGGCGGGCTTATCACCCCTCGGGCGGAACGCACCACGGGATGGCCGGGAAGGCCAGCGGTTTTTGTTACTTCAACGACGTGGTGTTCGCCATTCTCTCACTCTTGGACCATGGCGCGTTGCGCGTGCTTTATGTGGACCTGGACGCTCATCATGGCGATGGAGTGCAGGCGGCGTTCGAAGACGATGCCCGCGTCTTCACCATCTCCATGCACGAGGAAAACCGTTGGCCGCACACGGGCCTCTTGGATGATCGCGGCCAGGGCTCGGCGCGCAACATTCCGGTGCCGCCCAGGTTCTGCGACGACGAGCTGGCGTTCATCATGACCGAAGCGGTCGCCCCCCTGGCCACGGACTTTGCGCCGGACGCCGTGGTGGTCTGTTGCGGCGCCGATGGTTTGACGGGCGATCCCCTCTCCACCATGTGCCTCAGCAATGGCGCGCTGTGGGCGGCGGTCGAGGCAGCTTGTTCCCATGCCAATGCCGCGGTGATTGTTGGCGGCGGTGGATATAATCCCTGGACGGTTGCCCGCTGCTGGACCGGACTATGGGGCAAGATCGCCGGCTTAGCGCTTCCGGACACTCTTCCTGATTCGGCGCAAAAAGTGCTCGCGCGCCTGGAATCTGATCTGATTGATGAAGAAGACATCGAAAGCGCATGGCTGACCACACTTTTGGATGAGCCCTCACCCGGGCCGGTGCGCGACGAGGTTCAACGAGCGGTGGAGACGGTTTTATCGACGCCGTAAGCAACAAGACCGTTGCACGGCCCGACGGATGCTGTACTCTACATATTAGAATAAGCGAATACGATCATGAGCTGGCTGACCCAATTAGAACAAATAGAAGAGTTGGAAGATGCTGAGTTCGACGAGGCCCTGGTGGGCCGGCTCGAACACAATGCCCCGGTGCTGCAAGAGCGTCCGATCCGTTTTTCCACGCCCACGTTCAAGGAATATTCCAGCTCCGAATTGAAGGGCTGCGGCAAGAACAGCTTCCCGGCCTTTTCGATCACGGCCGGGGCCTGCGCGCTTATGTGTGATCATTGCCAGGCCAAGATCCTGGAGCCGATGATCCCGGCCACCAATCCGGAGATGCTGGACCAGAAGGTGCGCGATCTGATCTTGTTGCAAAACCTGCAAGGGTTTTTGCTGTCGGGCGGATCGAACCGGCACAATGAGATCAAGTATGAGCGTTTCTATCCGGTCATCGAAGGCTTGAAGCGCGACTTCCCGCATCTGAAGATCGCCATCCACACCGCACTCACGGACGCCCCTCGCGCCAGGGCAATGGAATCGGCGGGCGTGGATACGGCCATGATGGACGTGATCGGCGCACAGGAGACGATCGAGCAGGTTTATCATCTGGACCGGCCAGTGGATGACTTCGAGGCCACGCTGGACGCGCTCTGTGCAACCTCCATGGAAATCGTTCCGCACATTGTGGTGGGTTTACACTACGGCCGGATCCTGGGTGAGGCCAACGCGCTGGACATTGTCTCACGTCACGGCATTCATTCGTTGGTGCTGGTGGTCATCATGCCGTTCTACGCCAAATCCGGAACCTTCATCACACCGGACACACGTGATGTAGGCGAGATCTTCCTGGAGGCGCGGACCCGGGTCGCCGATCGCCAGGTGCTGCTTGGCTGCGCCCGTCCGCCGGGCATGCACAAGCGCGTGACGGACGCCTACGCCGTAATGGCCGGGCTCGATGGGATTGCCTTTCCGGCTGACGGAACCGTGGCGGTGGCTGAAACCGTGGGCCGCGCCTATCACCAAGAGCACGCCTGCTGTTCCATCAAGATCGGCGGCGGCAATGCATCCCTCAACACCGTGAGAACCTGCGCTGCATGACGGTCGGCCGCTCAACAGATGTGCTCGTGGTGGGCCTGGGCCCGGCCGGCGCCTGCGCGGCGGAAGAAGCGGCCAAGGCGGGCCTTTCCGTTCTCGCCATCGAACGCAAGGCGAGCGCCGGCAAGCCCGTTCAGTGCGCCGAATTCGTTCCCTCTCCCATGGGTATTGAGGTGGATAATCTTGCGGCCAACAGCTTGCAGCCCATCACGTCCATGGTGACGTTTGTGGAGGAAGAGCCGGGCGAGACGGTGGAGCAGTTTCCTGGCCTGATGATCGACCGGGAGCGGTTTGACGCTCAGTTGGCCGCAGCCGCCGCGGGCGCAGGCACCGAATGCCAGTTCGCTGTTAAGGTTCAGAGGATCGACGATGATGGCTCAATCCAACTCAGCACAGGTGAGATGGTAAAGCCCAAGCTGATGATTGGAGCGGATGGCCCGCGTTCGCTGGTGGGCGCGGCCATCGGCCGGGTCAACAGGCATATTGCTGAAACACGGCAGATCACCGTGCCGCTTCATGAGGAGCTGCCCTCCACGGACATCTTTCTCTCAGCGGCCTTTCCCGGCGGCTATGGCTGGCTCTTCCCGAAAGGCAATCAGGCCAATCTGGGCCTCGGCCTGAGGCCCAGCCTCAAGGACCAATTGAAACCGCTGCTCGCTGAGCTGCATCAAACTCTTCAGGACGCGGGCCGCGTGGGCGCCACCATCACTGCGCACACCGGCGGCGCCATACCGGTCGGCGGTATGCTCAAACCCCATGGCCGGATTGCGCGGGTTCCGGTGCTGTTGGCCGGGGATGCTGCGGGGCTGACCAACCCTGTGACCGGCGCGGGGATCAACGCTGCCGTTCTGTCCGGCCGGCTTGCGGGGCAGTCTGCAGCCGCGCTGCTTGGGGGCGATGAAACTGCGCAAGACGATTATGCAGAAGAGCTGGCAGACTTGCTGAAGCCTTCACTGGACCGCGCCCTTCGGCGCCGGCAGACCTTGCTCGATCACTACATCACTGGCCGCCCCAGCGCGGACACTCTGCGCGCCAGCTGGATTGCCTATCCGGACTATTGGGCGGCCTGAACAATGGGAGGCTGGATCATATGAGTTGTTTGAAGCCGGAAGGTGCCCAGCCGGGCGGACTGAACGAGGCCGGCCTGGACTTCAACCCGGCCAGCATCATGGAGCCCCGTAAGCCCGGTGCTATTGCGCCAGATCTGAAGAATGGCGGCCGGGTGAAGCATAACGACGTCTCTCCCGATGGGGTCTATCTGCCGGACTACAACATTCTCACCCCGCATATGCGCTCGCCGGATTATGTACAGATGTCCACCGCAGCAGCCATCACGCTCGGCATCACCAGAGGCAAGATGCACCGGTGCTCCTGCACCCGTTGCCTCAACCTGCTGCTCACCTACCCGGAAGGTTGCCGCGCGAACTGCGCCTATTGCGGCTTGGCGCGCCACCGGGAAGCGGAGCGCGATTATGCCGACCGCAACTTCATCCGTGTGGACTGGCCGGCCGTGCCCATGGAGGAAGTGGCCTCGATCGTTGCCCGGGACGGGGCGGCCAGCCCGTTCCACCGCATGTGCATCTCGATGATCACCCATCCGCGCTCGGATGAAGACACATTCACGGTGCTGAAAACCTGGACCGACAAGGTGGATCCGAAAGACCTCCCAATCTCTATCCTCTCCAACCCGACAACCATGACCCGGGATGATGTGAAGCGTCTGCACACAATGGGCTCGGACATTTTCACCGTGGCCATAGATGCAGCCACACCCGAGATTTTCGATCGCACCCGCGGCAAAGGCGTGCAGTCTCCGCACAACTGGAAGAAATACTGGGAGATCCTCTTGGATGCCCGGGACATTTTCGGGCCCCAGAAGTTCGGCGCCCACATCATCATCGGCATGGGAGAGACGGAGTATGATGCT
>JBCDDQ010000201.1:0-8953 GCA_039180225.1 Pseudomonadota bacterium | reverse complement strand
TGGGAGAAATCACCGCCGTTGAAGCCTTTCACGCCAATGCGGTCCGCGGCCAGGAGATTGAAGACACCAGCGTCATCATTCTGCGGTTCGCCAGCGGCGTCTTGGGAACCCTGAGCGTCTCCGATACGATTGTCGCGCCCTGGAGTTGGGAGCTGACAGCAGCAGAAAACCCAGCCTATCCGGAAACAGCGCAAAACTGCTACTTCATCGGAGGTACACACGGTTCGCTGGAGCTGCCGGGTTTGAACGTTTGGGCTCACGAGGGCCACAGAAGCTGGTGGGAGGCCATTCACCAGACGTCGTTTGACGTGAACAGTACTGATCCGTTGCATGCCCAGATCAAGCATTTCTGTCAGGTCATTCGCGGCGAGACCGAACCGCTGGTGTCAGGAACTGACGGGCTGCGTTCGCTTCAGGTGATCTCTGCGATCAAGCGATCGGCAGGTGGGGAGAAACAGGTTGAGCTGGCGCCTTCTTGATCGGCCACGTCTTTCAACTGGGCGCGACGGGACCATATTTCGACTTATGATCAGTGAAACGACAATTCAACTCGGCATTCGTGAAGATCAAGCCGCGGCAGCGACGGCCCTTTATTGCGAGGCCTTTCGGGAGAAGCTGGCCCCGTTTTTGGGCGATCAAGACCGGGCGGCGCGGTTCCTCATGACCGGGCTTGCCCCCGATCGCGCCTTCCTGGCCATGAAGGGAAACCAAGTGGTGGGCATTGCCGGGTTCAAGGTTGATGGCAAAGGGCTCTACGAGCCGGGCTTCAGGCTCTTCTTTGCCGAATATGGTTTGTCTGCGCTCATCCGGATTGGTGGTCTGCTACTGCTGGAGCGTGCTGAAAGCCCGGACATTTTGCTCATGGATGGCATTGCGGTGAGCTCTTCCGCGCGCGGCCAGGGGATTGGAACGCGCCTCTTGCAGGCCATTGAGGCGCACGCACGCCAGCTCGGCAAGAAGAGCATTCGGCTGGACGTTGTGGACACCAATCCGGGCGCCAGACGCCTTTATGAACGGCACGGCTTTGAGGCCCGCAAAACTGTGGGCACAGGCGTGCTCGGACGCCTCTTTCTATTTCGAGCCTCAACCGACATGCGCAAGAGCCTGGCCTGAAACCCGTCAGCCAAAGGCCTCCAGCGCCAGTTCTTTTGACGTGACATAGTCCGTCTTTCCGGTTCCCAGCAAAGGCACCTGCTCAACAGCAAGCACCTGGCGCGGCACCCATAGTTCGGCCATGCCAGCCTCTTTGCCCATGGATTGCAGATCCTTGCGGTCAAGCTCCGGCCGGTCGGTCAGAAGCACGAGAGCCTCGCCCTTTTTGGCGTCGGGAATGGAAACAACCGCATGGGCATTGTCCGGCCACGCCTTGGCAACTTCCGTCTCCACAGCCGTGAGTGACACCATCTCGCCGGCAATCTTCGCAAACCGCTTGGCCCTGCCGAGAATACGCACGAAGCCGTCATCGTCGATGGCAACAATGTCGCCCGTGTCGTACCAGCCGTCGGGGGCCGGTTCCAAGACACCGGGATTTTCCACCCGCAGGTAGCCGCTCATTACGTTGGGGCCGCAGACGATCAGCTTGCCGCCTTCATCAATCCCTTCGATGGTCTCCAAACGGTGCTTGATGGCCGGCAGCAGGCGTCCCACTGTGCCGGCCTTGTGATGCATGGGCGTGTTGACGGCAAGCACCGGTGCGGTTTCGGTTGCCCCATAGCCTTCCAGGATGCGCAGGCCAAACCGCTCCATCCAAACCTTGCGGGTCTCATCCTTCACCTTCTCCGCTCCGGCCACCACGTAGCGCATGGAATAGAAGTCGTAAGGGTTGGCGGAGCGCGCATAGCCTGCAAGGAACGTGTCCGTTCCGAACATCACCGTGGCGTTGGTGTCGTAGATGAGCTCGGGCACCACTTTGTAATGCAGGGGCGAGGGATAGAGGAAGATCTTCACCCCAGCCATCAGGGGTAGAATCAGGCCGCCGGTGAGGCCGAACGCGTGAAACACGGGCAGGGCGTTGAACACCGTATCGTTGGGAGAGAAATCAATGCGGGCGGAGATCTGGTGACGGTTAGCGTTGATATTGTCATGGCTGAGCACGACGCCCTTCGGCACACCTTCTGAGCCTGAGGTGAACAGAACGACCGCGGCATCAGAGGGTTTCGCACCCTTCGCGGTTTGCGAGTAGGCAAAGCGCGCAACCTTTGCCTTCAGAAGGCCGCCCAGCTTGTCACCGGTGCCAACCTCATCGCGCACGTCCTCCAGGTAGATCACTTTGACCTGGGCTGACAACGCTTCAAGATCCTCCTCCAGATTGCCGGCTTCCACAAACACCCGGGACGTGACCACGGTCTTAATCTGTGCAGCTGTACAGGCGGCGAGCATGTTTTTGGAACCTGCGGAGAAGTTCAGCATGGCGGGAATGCGGCCGTACGCATGCAGGCCGAAGAATGCCGCAACGGCGCCGGCTGCGTTGGGCAGCAACAATGCTACATGGCTCTCACCGGGCGTCGCCTTGGCGAGTTTCTTGCCCAGCACAAAGCTGCCCGTGACCAGCCGGTCATAGGTCATAGGCTCAAACTTGATGTCTTCAAGCACGTGGGTTTTGCCGCCATGGATTGAGCGTGCATCCAGCAACGCGGAGAAGAGTGTTTGCTTGGTGTTGGAGGTTTCAAACATCATGGCTGACATGATGTCGTAAAGCTGCGAACTGAGCCGCGCTCTTAAGGCCGCGCCGCGCACACCGTCCGGAGCCGTTACGCTTTCTGGCTCCAAGATGGTGATGGTGATTTTTGGGAACCAACGCAGGCGGACAATGCCTTTCAGCCGCGAGAATGTGGAGAATTCAGCACCGGAAATCCGGATCGGCAGCAGCGGGGCGCCGGCCATATTGGCGACCGTTGCCGGCCCGTCATATACCTTCATCAGAGCGCCGGTCACCGTGATCCGACCCTCCGGAAAGATCATGCACTTGCGTCCCTCCTGCACCTCGCGCACCAGGGTCTTCATTGCCATAGGATTGCGCGGATCAATCGGCAGAAGGTTGAGCAAGGAGAGAAACGGCTTTACGAAGGGCCGCTCGGCTTGCTGTGTGTTGATGGCAAAACTCGGCGTGTCAGGCAGGAATGCGGCGAGCAGGGGGCCATCCAGGAATGATGTGTGATTGGCAACAATCACCGCTCTGTCGCCGGCGGCCGTGTAATTCTCCCAACCCTGGACTTCAACCCGATAAATCAAGCGAAAAAAGAAGCGGGCAATGATCTTCAAAACGTCGCGCGGCAAGAGCTTGCAGATGTAGAGCGAAACAAAGAAGTTCGCGATAGCCACAATCAGCAAGATGGCCGGGATGGACCAACCATTGCCGAGCAAGACCGCTGCGATCAGGGCAGAGGAGGCCATGAAAGCGGCATTGACCACGTTGTTTGCGGCGATGTTGCGCGAGACCTCTTGGGGTTCGGAAAGATGCTGGATCAGGGCGTAGAGCGGCACGGAGAACAGACCGCCGCACACCGCGAGCACGAACAGATCCGCAATCACCCGCCAGTTGCCGAGCTCAGAAAGAAAGGCACCGATTCCAACGAGGGCTGTTGCGCTGTCTACCCTTTCGAACCCGGTGGAAAGTGCAAAGTCGATGCCAAAGATGGAAATCCCGAGCCCGGCTATCGGCACATAGCGGGCCGCAATTTCGCCGCGCAGCAAGCGATTGTTCAAGAGCGCGCCCGCGGCCACTCCAATGGTGAAGACGGCGATGAAAAGGTTTGCAACCGTTTCGTCTGCCCCCAGATAGTCTTTCGTGAACGCCGGCAGCTGGGTCAGAAACACCGCACCGATGAGCCAGAACCAGGAGAGGCCAAGGATGCACAAAAAGAGATTTCGGTTGCTGGCCGAGCTTTGGATCATCTCGGCGGTGGCGGTGAAAATGTTGCGGTTGATCACCAGATCAGGCGCCGGGGCAGGGGCAGCCGGTATACCCCGGCTGGCCAGCCATCCAGCCACCGCCAGTGCGATCACCGCTATGGAAACCACGATTGGGCCCGACCCGGTGGTGATCAAAAGACCTCCGAACAACGTGCCGAGCAGAATGGCTATCAACGTGCCACTCTCAATCAAGGCATTGCCGGCCACCAATTCGGTGCCGTCCAGGTGCTGGGGCAGAATTCCGTATTTGATCGGCCCGAAGAAGGTGGATTGCGTGCCCATCAGGAACAACACACCCAAGAGGAACGTGGGGCTTCCCAGCAGAAAGCCGATCGCCGCCAGACCCATGATGGCAATTTCGATGAGCTTGATTCGGCGCGCCAGCATGGCCTTGTCAAACCGGTCTGCGATCTGACCGGCCAGCGCAGAGAACAAGAAGAAAGGCAGAATGAACAGGCCTGCCGCCAGATTGATCCAAACCGCTGCTTTGAGGCCCTGCTGCTCGGCCAGCACGAAGGTGATCAAGATGACCATGGCCTGTTTGAAAGCATTGTCGTTGAAGGCGCCGAGTGCCTGGGTGACGAAGAGCGGTCCGAACCGCTTCTGGCCAAAGAGCGAAAACTGGTTATGTGTTGCCATGATCACATCTCCTGAGCGTGTCAGGATGCTTTATATGAACAACGTTCACAACGCAAGCATCAATGCGCACTAGAGTTAAAGATCACTGTATCTTCAAGGACTGCTAAAAAACTGTGCACGTGCGTGCTTTGCAGAAAAAGTGAGTCTGGTAAAGCAAAGTGCAAGGGCCGTTGCGCCCAAGATAGAAGGCGCTTTTAGAAGTTAAAGCCCGCTTTCTTCAGCTTTCGCCTGACTTCTGAGCGTTTTCTATTGGTCGCTCTCTTCACGCTTCTCACCCATGCCGCCACGGGGTCGCGTGGTTTCGCGCGTTTTGCTCTCTTGCGGTAAGTGCGTTTCTGCTTACGCAACTTGGCACGTTTGTAGCGGCGTTTCTTTTTGCGCACCTTGGCTTTCTTTTTCTTCACCGTCTTCGGCTTGGCCGCGGGAACGGCAACGGCAGGCGCCAAGGCTTCGGCCTCTTCGTCCAGATCCCATTTGGGCTCTGGCTCGGTGGGCTCGATTTGGTAAGTGGTGATTTTCTCCACGGCTGCAAACCGGCAGGAGAAACCATTTTCCCCCTCCATGGTGACGCCAAGCAGGCGGTCGCCATATTCTGCAGAGCAGAATTTCTGAGCGCTTTCTAAAGTCGCAGTCTTGTCTTGAGCCGAGGCAGATCCCACCAAAAGGGACCACAGGACGGCCGTTGCCGCCCACGCAATATATGCACGCATTTCAACGCAACTCCGCCGCACCTTTACGCGTTTAATATTACATCAAACACATGGATGAACACAATCAGAATGCCACCAAAAGGGTTACTTATGACCAGCTTTTGTGAGCCACTGTGTGTTTAATGGCACAGGCTTTGAGTGCGCGTCAGGCGCCCCTCAGCTCTTCTCGCTCATGGCCTCCAGCATCTGGTCGGCCTGGCGTGTCGCTGCTTCGAACTGGTCTTCGTAGTTGGCCATGTTCTTCTTTGGCACCTGGTAGTATGAGGTGAATTTGAGGGCCCAAACGAAGACAGAATTCAGCGTGCGTCCCCAGAAGCGCATGGGACGGTCGAAGTCGAACAACAAAATGACGCGCTCATCATCCGTATCGTTCCAAACTTCATGCTCATATGTGTCATCAAACACAAAAATCTCGCCCTCTCGCCACACGCAGATTTCATCATCCACCCGCATGCGGCAATTTTCGGCGTCCTTGGGGATCATGAGGCCGAGATGCGCGCGCAGAATGCTCTTTGTGACGCCTCTGTGCGCAGCCACGTGATAGCGTGGGGACATGATTGAGAACCATGCGGTTTGCAGATTTGGGACCTGCTCCAACAGTCGGGTGGTCACAGGAGCCTGCGCGCAGTTCTTCTCCAGCTTTGTGCCGAAACCGTAAAGAATGAAGGTCCGCCAGAGTTTGTTCTTGGCGATCTTCATCTGGTCAGGCGACACTTCCTCAAACGCTGGAACGGCCTCGCGGTGCTTCAGGATCTCCTTCACCTCGTCGCGGATTTCTTCCCAATGATCCGGGAACGCATCGAGCGCGGCAAATTGCTTGGCATCGATCACCGGATCATTGCTCACCAGAGACTGGCTGGCCAGAAAGTCACGCAAGCGCCGGATGAAGCGCTTCCCGGTACGTTTGACCCATTTTTTGCGGGCCAGTTTGATCCGTTCGATAAGCCCAGCGGATTGAACTTCAGATGCAGCGCTCACAGGTCTATTCCACTTCAGTTTGATCGGCGTCCCCTGGCCATGGCCAAAAGAACGCTCAAGTATAGCCACAATAGTGCTCCAGTAGAAGCACCTCCCATACACCTTGCGTGAAGGGCACCGCAAGCGGTTTGATCTTGATCAATCCGCTTGCGTCCATTTGCCATCGTCTGTGGAGCTTATTCACCAATCACCACTGCATAGTCTGCTGCTGGTCCTGGCGATTTCATCAGGCCGCGCTCTGCAAGGAACTTTGCGAACCGGTCATAGCGGGTTACATCCAAGGCACGGGGACGTTTGGCGAACCGGCGCAGGGTATCCGCCCAGGCCCGTTTGTTGAGTTCGTCGTTGAGGTCTGGGTAGGCCTTGATAAACAGCTCCCAGCTCTCCTTGGGATGGTTCATCAGGTAAACCGTGGCCTGCTCCAGCGCATCCAGGAATTTGGGCAGCCGCGGATCGTCCAGCTTACCTGCATTGGCGATGACAATCAGTTCGTCATATGCGGGAACACCATGCTCTTCTGGATAGAACGCTCGTCCGGGCTTGTTCACGATGTCCATTTGATTGAGCTCAAAATTACGGAACGCGCCGATCACGCCGGCCACCTGGCCGCTGATGATGGAGGGCGAGAGCGAGAAGTTTACGTTGATCAATTCCACATCTTTCAGCGACAGTCCGACCCCTTCCAGCATGATCCCCAAGATGGCGTCTTCAAACCCGCCCACAGAGAACCCGACCTTCTGTCCTTTTAGATCTTTGAGAGATTTGATGGGCCCGTCATCCAGCACCACAAGCGTGTTGAGAGGTGTGGCCACCAAGGTTGCGATCCGCCGCAGAGGAAGCCCTTCAGCCACCTGAAGGTGAAGCTGAGGCTGATAGGAGACCGCAAGATCGAACTTTCCAGCCGCGACGAGTTTAGGTGGATCGTTTGGATCTGCCGGTGCCACCAGGTCAACCTCGAGCCCGGCCTTTTCGAAGTACCCCTTATCTCGGGCCACCACCAGGGTGGCGTGATCGGGATTGACGAACCAATCAAGCGCGAGCTTGAGTTTTTCAGCACCCGTCGCTGGGGCCGCCATCAGAAAGCTGACCAACAGGCCCGCTGCCAGCGTCTTTGCACACGTCATCATCGTCTTTTCTTACCTTTCTTCAGTCCAAAACAGGAGTTTCCGGGTGGTGTAGTTCACCAGTCCGTAAAGGCTTAGGGTGAACACGAGTAAACAAAACAGAGCGGCGAACACGGTGGGGATTTGCATGCGGGCATTTGCGTGGAGCATGAGGTAGCCAAGCCCGCCACTGGCGCCGACCCATTCGCCGACGATGGCGCCGATGGGCGCTGTTGCCGCTGCAATACGCGCACCCACCCCGATCGTGCCCAAGCTTGAGGGCAGCTGAACCAGCCAGAAGAAAGGCCAAGGTTTGGCGCCCATCAGCTTGGCTTGCTCTGGCCAGTAGGGGCCGATCCGCCGGAGCCCCTCCACCACAGCTACGGTGACGGGGAAGAACACAATCAGCACCGCCATGGTGATCTTGGAGGCGAGACCATATCCCAGCCAAATCACCAGGAGCGGGGCGATTGCGAAAACGGGCACCGCCTGGCTCGCCAGAAGCAGCGGCCAGATCCAGCGTTCCGCGCGGGCCGACTGCCAGATGAGAACGCCCGTTGCAAAGCCGGCGGCAAGACCAATGATCAGCGCCAGGACAATCTCGATCGCGGTGATCGCGGCATGCCTGGCGAACAGTTCAGGGGAACGGATGAGTGTTTCGAAGACCGCACTCGGGCCCGGTAGAATGTAGGGGGGCATCTGGAACACGCTCACCAAGCCCTGCCAAAAGAGACAGAGGCCGGCGAAGGTTATCAGGGCGCGGGCAATCACGAGGCTTGCAACCTCTCAAACAGCTCTTCAGCGCGGTCAGCCGGTGAGCTTCCGGTACCGTTGAAAGCACAGAGCGCTGCCGGGCCTGCGCCATTTGTCTGCGAGAGCACATAGATGGCATCGCCCAGGCGCACCGCCTCCAGCGGATCATGGGTCACCATCACCACTGTTTTGCCTTCAAAGTGTTGCTTGACCAGATCTTGCATATTGCGCCGGGTTATTGCGTCCAACGCGGCAAAGGGTTCATCCAGGAGATTGAGGTCCGCCCGCTCCAGGAGTGTGCGCGCGAGCGCGGTGCGTTGGGCCATGCCGCCCGATATCTGGCCTGGATACTTATGGGCATCGCGCTGCAGGTCGAGCTTGCCGAGCGTGTGGCGCACCCCGTCCGGGTCGTCCACTTCGCCCCGCAGACGGGCGCCGATGCCCGCGTTGCGTTCAACATTGAGCCACGGCAACAACCGCACATTCTGGGTCATGTAGGCGCGCTTGAGATCCGCCTGCACCCCTTCAAGGGCAAAGGTGCCGGGAACCGGTTCCAGCCCGGCCAGCATGCGCAGCAAAGTGCTCTTACCGCTTCCGCTTGCGCCCACCAAGACGGTGGTTTTGCCGCCGGCGATCGTCAGCTCAGATGGCAGAAACAAATCGGCGGGATAGCCGCTGCCGGACGCAGAGACGGTAAGCGTAATGATGTGCCGATGGTCAATGGCCATCTGCCGGGTCACTCCCTACGCTGGTTCTAACCAGATCAGGTTCTACGGGTGTATCTCAGCCTTTCGGCACCCCGGGGGACGCGGCATAAACCGGCAGATTGGCCTTCAAGTCAAGAAGTTTCGGACCGCA
>JBCDDQ010000200.1:0-8973 GCA_039180225.1 Pseudomonadota bacterium | reverse complement strand
TTGATGCGGGTGCACGATCCCATCAAGCAGTGGAAGCTCAGCCCCATGGATCTGCAGTCGCGGGTGCGCTGGGAGCAATACACCAAGGTGAAAGAAGAGATGTTCGAGCGCACGAACATTAAAGAGGCACCGTGGTGGATTGTGGAAGGCAATGACAAGAAGCAGGCGCGGCTCAACTGTATCGACCACTTGCTGAAGCAGATCCCCTACGAAGACGTTGACCATGAGCAGGTGATTTTGCCGGACCGGGTGTTCAATCCCAAGTATGAGCGCAAGACCTTACCCAAAAAGCTCTACGTGCCGGAGAAGTACTAGGCGCACACCCTCCGAAGTCTCTGAGTGGTGGTTCGATAAAACTCTAATAATGAGTGCAATTGGTTGTTCAACCAATAGGGGTACTATCGCGCCTACGGACAACCATGACGAATATGGCTTAACTCTGGGTGAGGGTAATCCCGATGCAGTATTCTCTACGTGCCTGTTTGATTGCGCTTGTTGGTCTGGTCGCATTCAGTTTGCCGTCCTCTTCGGAAACTGCAGCGCCGAAGAGCGAAGTCCCGCAGAAGCGGGTTTATTCTGAAAACTTTGACGGAGCAGACCGCTCCCTCATGCTGGGGGGGCAACTTGATTTTACCAATGCCAAATCGAAATGGTTGCTCACCGTCTCAGATGGCAAGATGGTCCTGGAGAACAGGTTCAACCCGATGAGCCTGCAGTATCAGGACATCAAATGGGTCCGCTACGAGGGTGAGCGAACGGTCTCCACCACGGAAGATGCGAGAATTTCCGTCACCGTGGAAGCGGCCAACCAGGGCCGTGGCGGCGCTGGTGTGCTGGTCGGCAGCGGGAAGCTCGGGAACTATCTGGTCTTCGCCGTGGGCAAAGAGGGCCATTTCCACGTTCTGCAAAAGGAACGGGGCAAGGCCCGGTTTGTGTATAGCGGCCAGAGCGAGCTGGTCAACGTCCAAGGGGCCAACAGGGTCACCTTTGCGCACAGAGACGGCAAGGTCGCCTTCTTTGCAAACGGCAAAGAGCTGATTGCCATGCCCTACAAGCCCAGAACGCCGCTCGGCGTCGGTCTGGCGGCTTTTGGCATTGGCAGCTTCACCTTCGATGATGTGGAGATATCGAAGTAGGGCGCTTGAGCCAAAAGACTTGGGCCTAAAGACAAGGGTTCATGGCGGGCAGCCGCGGCACCGATAAGAGCTTGTCGATGCCCGCCTGATAGTCCTGGTCGGTCTTCTTCTCCATGTCGGCCAGGTATGCGTTGACAAAATTGAGTGTGCCCTGCCCGGCCTTTGAACAGGAAACGCGGCCGGTTTCCGGCGCGGCCTGGCTCTTGCGGAAGCGTTGAAAGCGGGCGGCTGTTGCCTCATCGATCTGAGCCTTGCTGGCCTGTTCCAGGCCGTTGGTCATGATGAACTGGTTCAGCTTGCCCAGCGTGGCATCGAGGCGTTTTGCCAGCTCTGGCCGGTTCGTTTCCTCGCACACATCAAGCGCCGCGCGGACCGTCACAGCGATCTCCCAGAAACACAAGACCGGGCCATGCAGCACATCGGCCGTTGCGGTGCTGATCTCGCCGTTCTTTCGCACTTGCCGGATTTGCACGCCGCCCTTGGTGATCACTTCGCGGGTTTCCGAGCCATCCTCGCCTTTAAATGTCTTCACCCGCTCTGTGCCTTCTGCGAAGAATTTCTCATAAGGCGTCCCCCAGTCTGCAGCGCCCTGAGCGGCCGCAGAATTGAGGGCCGGCGAAAGGACCAGAACCACCACCAACAGTTTCACCCAGTTCATTGCCATGGTCTTCATCTTTCCCCTCTTCGCTCTAGCGGCCGATAAAGGTGGGCGCGCGTTTTTCCAATAGGGCGGCCACGGCTTCCTGGTGGTCTTCCGACGTGTGGCAGGCCCCTTGATAAACGGCAGAGAGCTCCAGCAGATCGCTGAGGCTTGAGGCCTGGCTTGCACGGAGCAGCCGCTTGGCCTTGCGCAGCTGCACCGGCGGATTGACAGCTATTCGCGCGGCCAGGTCCTGGGCCGCCGCCAACAGCTCTTCGGCCGGCACCAGCTTGGATACTAAGCCCCAGGAGAGCGCGGTTTGAGCATCGACAGGCTCGCCGGTGAAGGTCATTTCGGCCGCCCGCGAGGCCCCCACGGCCCGGGGCAAAAACCAGGCGCCCGCATCGCCGGGGATCAGTCCCACCTTCACGAAGTTCTCCGCAAACACGGCATGCTCGCTGGCGATGCGGATGTCGCACATCATGGCGAGATCACAGCCGGCGCCATAAGCTGCGCCGTTGACCGCGGCAATCACCGGCACATCCAGGCCGTACACCGCTTTGGGCACCCGCTGAATGCCTTTGCGATAGTTTTCGGCGATCTCATCGGCGCTGCCGGCAAAGGTTCCGGTGCGCTCGGCCATGTGTTTGATGTTGCCGCCCGATGAAAAGCCCTTGCCGGCGCCGGTGATGATCACACAGCGCACATCCAAATCGGCCTGGATCTCCGCGCAGCGCTCCACGAACGCGTCCACAAAATCCAGATCTGTAATCGGGTTCCGCAGTTCCGGCTGGTTCAGGGTGAAAGTCACCACATGGCCACTGCGTTCCACCAGCAGTTTGTCGCTCATCAGCCCGCTCCTTGAAATGCGGGGCCGTTGGCCCCCAATCGCACGCCATTGCGCAGACGCTTATAGCCGATCTGAGCCAGCTTGCAGGGGTTCGCGCCCGGCGCATCGGCAAAGAGAACCGTCTCAGAAATCGGGTCATAGTCGGCCAGAAAGTGCACCGCACTCTTGATGACGATGATGTCCTGAGCGCTGGGATCAATGCCGATATGGCGGAAAAAGGCCTGGTCCGCGTTCTGGGTGCGCACCGAGCCCACCACCACGCGCACCTCCGCGCCGTTCTCTTCGACCAGCAACGTGGCCATGGGCCCAAGCTCGGCGTGCGCTCCGCCATACATGGGCCCGGTGCACACGAAACTGCCGTCCGACAGGGCCTCCACGGTCACCTTTGCGTTCACCGGCTGGCACCCCAGCTGCGGAAACCGGCCGCCGATCGCGGCATCAAACGTCCCGCCAATCCCAACCTCATGGGCCCGCGCCGCCGTCTCCGGGTCCCACAGCATGGCCAAGGCGGCTTTGCGCGCGCCCAGCCTGATCAGTGCGTCCAGAATGCCTGTGGTGTCGCTGGTGGCGCCGGCGCCCGGGTTGTCCTGGGGGTCGGCGATCGCCACGGGCTTGCTGGCGGTCCGCGCCAGTTCCATGGCCCGGCGCACCGCGTCCTCTGTGGGGATGAGCGGGTCGTGAAAGTCCTTCTCTGCATCATTGACGATGGCCAGCAGCTTATCGGCGGCGGCGTCTGCATCTGCTTGCGTTTCCCCATAGGCCACCAGTGAGGCACCGCAATGGGCGATATCAGCCGGCGGAAAGCCGGTGGCCAGATCGACGGAGGCAACGGGACCCGTTTGCAGGGCGGCCATGTCCTCATAGATCCGCCTGCACGGCTCATGCATGGTGGATTGCGCCTGGATGGGCACCATGTACTCCACCTGCCGGAACGCTTTGGCGAACGGCGCGCCGCGCTCCAGAACCTGGCTCAGAAGCGCCCGGGCCCGGGCTCCGGTTTGCGCCATGTCGATATGCGGATAGGTGCGGTAGATGGTCACGACCGTGGCCAAATCCACGAAGTTCTGCGTCTGGTTGCCATGCAGATCAAGGCTGACGGCAATCGGCATGTCATCGCCAACCACCGAACGGACCCGTCGCAAAACCTCGCCTTCACCGTCTTCATAATCGTCCGTCACCATGGCGCCGTGCAGGTCCAGATAGACCCCGTCCAGCGCGCCGGCGGCGGCCAGATCGTCGGTAATCATGCCCACCATGGTGTCAAACCCGCTTTGATCCACATAACCGCCCGGTTCCGCCGCGCCCCAGAACAGGGGCACCAGGTCCATATCATCGCCCCCGTCGATGAACCCGCTCAACGGGATGTTGAGCCCAGTGAACGTGTCCAGCACCTGGTCCCCACGCATCATGCCGGGCCAGGCGCCGGCCAGCTGAAAGTCCTCAATCTTCGTCGGCATGGGTGCGAATGTGTTGGTTTCGTGTTGAAAACCGGCAATGGCAATTCGAGGCTTCGACATCTTGGACCTGTGGTCTTGAGGGGGCGGGGGATTGAAATCAGAGCGTGGGACTGTGTCAGGCCTCGGGAATGGCGTCAACTCAGATCAACAATCATTGACACCGCAGGGGCGGAAGTCGTTAACTCATGGTCACAGACTTAGCAGGAGGACAGTGAAACATGCTCAGTTGGACGAAACGAAAATTTCTGACCGCAGCGGCTGTGGCCATACCTTTGGCCCTCGGCTCGTTCGGCGCCATTGGTGAGGCGGCCGCCGAAAAAGTTCTGCGCGTGATCCCCCATGCCGACCTGAAGAACCTGGATCCGATCTGGACCACGGCCTATATCTCCCGCAACCACGGGTATCTCATCTATGACACCCTTTTTGCCATGGATGAGAACTTCAAGCCTCAGCCTCAAATGGTGGACACCTGGACCAAGTCCGACGATGGCTTGACCTGGACGTTCAAGCTGCGTGACGGCCTGAAATGGCATGACGGCCCGGACGTGACGGCGGAAGACTGCATCGCCTCCCTGCAGCGCTGGGGCAAGCGCGACGGCATGGGCCAGGCGCTGTTCGAGGTGGTCGAAAGCCTCACCGCGCCGGATGCCAAGACCATCGTCATGAAGCTCAAGCAACCCTATGGCCTGGTGCTGGAATCCATCGGCAAGATTTCGTCGAACGTGCCGTTCATGATGCCGAAGCGGATGGCGGAAACCGATCCGTTCAAGCAGATTGAGGAGCATATTGGCTCCGGCCCGTTCATGTTCTCCAAAAAGGACTGGGTCCCCGGTTCGAAGGTTGTCTACCTGAAAAACCCCAATTATGTGCCGCGCTCTGAGCCGCCTTCGGCTGCTGCCGGCGGCAAGGTGGCCAAGGTGGACCGGGTTGAATGGACCTATTTCCCCGATCAGACCACAGCCATGAACGCCCTGATCAGCGGGGAAGTGGACTATTTTGAATCGCCCGCCAACGACCTGATGCCGATCCTTTCGGCCGACCAGAACATCACGGTGGAAATCAACGATCCCCTCGGCAATATCGGCTTTGCCCGCTTCAATCACCTGTTGCCGCCTTTTGACAATGCGAAGGTGCGCCGGGCCGCCATCATGGCCATGAAGCAGGAAGACTATCTGGCCGGCGCCGTGGGCGATCAGCAGTTCTGGAAGACCTGCTACTCGGTATTCCCATGCGGCACGCCGCTCGACAACGATGTGGGCAGCGATGTGATGAAAACCGGTGACATCGAAAAAGCCAAAGCGGCCCTGTCCGACAGCGGCTATGACGGCACCCCGGTTGTGATCATGCAGCCGACCGATGTTCCTGTCCTTTCAGCTTTCTCGCTGATTACGGCTGAAAAACTGCGCAAAATCGGCATGAAGGTGGACGTGCAGGCCATGGACTGGTCGACCCTCACCTCACGCCGCGCCAAGCGCGAGCCGGTGTCTGAGGGTGGCTGGAACATGTTCCACACCTGGTGGATCGGTGCCGACGTGATCGACCCGATGGCCATTGCCTTCTCCGGCAACCCGGCCAAAGGCTGGTTCGGCTGGCCGGAAGATGCAGAGCTTGAAAAAGCCCGCACGGCCTTTGCGGCAGCCACAACCGTGGAAGAAAAGAAAGAGCTTGGCATGAAGGTGCAGGAGCGCCTCTGGGCCATCGGGGCCTCCGGCCAGCTCGGCCAGTTCTTCACACCGGTGGCATACCGCAACAATGTGAAGGGCCTCATCAAGTCGCCCGTTCAGTTCTTCTGGAACATGTCGGTCGAATAGGCCTGAACCTGAAACACACCAATCCCCACCCGGCCCCTCGCCGGGTGGGACTGTTTTGAGGCTACAGTCATGCTGGGTTATGTGATCAGGCGTGTGCTTGCCACCATTCCGGTGATGGTGATCGTGGCAGCGTTCGTGTTCTTGATGCTGCGTCTGTCGCCGGGCGATCCTGCTTCGGTGATTGCCGGGGACTATGCTACCGCCGAAGACATTGTCCGCATCCGTGAGCAATTGGGCCTGAACGAGCCCATATTGGTGCAGTTCACCAAGTGGATCGCGGGTCTGGCCCAGGGGGACCTGGGCACCTCTATTTTCACCAATTTGCCGGTCACCACGCTCATCGCCCAGCGCATCGAGCCCACCATCATGCTGACCTTGACCACCATCATCTTCACCGTGCTGGTGGCTGTTCCCCTTGGCACCATTGCGGCCTGGAAGGCGGGCAGCTGGGTCGACCGGGCGGTCATGGTGTTCTCGGTTGCCGGCTTCTCCGTGCCGGTGTTCGTGCTCGGCTATATCCTCATTTATGTCATATCCATCCAGCTCCAGTGGCTGCCCGTTCAGGGCTACCGATCGATGTTTGAGCATGGGGTGGGCCCGTTCTTGCGGCACATCATCATGCCGACCGTCACCTTGTCTGTGATCTTCATCGCCCTGATCGCCCGCATGACCCGGGCCTCGGTGATGGAGGTGCTGCAGGAGGACTATGTGCGCACCGCCCGCGCCAAAGGCCAGAGCGAGATGAAGGTGCTTCTCAGCCACGCCCTGCGCAACGCGGCCGTGCCCATTGTCACCGTGATCGGCATCGGCATCGCCCTTCTCATTGGCGGGGTTGTGGTGACCGAAAGCGTCTACAATATTCCGGGCCTTGGGCGCCTGGTGCTGGATGCGGTGCTGGCCCGGGATTATCCCATCATCCAAGGGCTCATCTTGTTCTTCAGCTTCATCTACATCCTGATCAACCTTCTGATTGATCTTTCCTACACCCTGTTCGACCCGAGGATCCGCTACTGATGTCAGTTGATGCAAATCCTCAAATTGTCGAGCCCGAAGCCGTTCCGGCCAAAGCCGAGCTCAGCCAATGGGCGATCATCCGCTCGCACCCGTCCATCATCATCGGCGGCATCCTTTTGGGCATCATGATCCTGATCGGGGTCATCGGCCCGCTCTTCACCGCAGATCCGATTGCCCTGAACCCCATCAAACGTCTCAAGGCGCCCCAGGTGGAGTTCTGGTTCGGGACCGACTTTCTGGGCCGTGATGTGTTCGCCCGGGTGGTGCATGGCGCGCGCATCTCGCTGGTGGTGGGCCTTGCGGTGAGCGGCATTGCGGTGTTCATCGGGCTCATTGTGGGGATGGTTTCAGGGTACATTCGGGTGCTGGATGCGATCATCATGCGCATCATGGACGGCCTCATGTCGATCCCGGCGATCCTTTTGGCCATCGCTCTGATCTCACTCTCAGGGGCCACGCTCACCACCGTGGTGATCGCCATTGTGGTGCCGGAAGTGCCCCGCGTGGTGCGCCTGGTGCGCTCCGTTGTGCTCACCGTGCGCGAGGAGCCTTACGTTGAGGCGGCGATTGCGGCGGGCACCAAGCTGCCGCTCATCCTCTACCGCCACATTCTGCCCAACACGATCGCGCCCATGATTGTGCAAGCCACCTACATTTGCGGCTCCGCCATGCTGACAGAATCCATTCTGGGCTTCCTGGGCGCCGGCATTCCGCCGGAGATCCCCAGCTGGGGCAACATCATGGCCGAAGGGCGCACCTACTTCCAGCTCAGCCCCTGGATCATCTTCTATCCCGGCATCGCCCTGGCGGTGACGGTGCTCTCGGTCAACATTCTCGGCGACGGCCTGCGCGACACGCTGGACCCGCGCATTGCCCGGAAGATGTAAGGATCATGGCGAAGCAAGCTCAGACAAAACGCCCCGAGACGGTGCTTGACATCAAAGGCCTCTCGGTCACCCTGCCGGAGGGCGCGGACCGGGAGTTCGCCATTCAGGACATCTCCTTCACCGTGGGCAAGGGTGAGATTGTCTGCGTGGTGGGGGAATCGGGTTCCGGCAAATCGGTCACGGCCCACACGGTGATGGGGTTGATCCCACGCAAGGATCTGACGCCCGTGGCCGGTGAAGCCCTGCTCAGCGGTGAAGATCTGTTGGTCAAATCTGAAGCCGAACTGCGCCAGCTGCGCGGCGAGCGCATGGCCATGATCTTCCAGGAGCCCATGACCGCGCTCAATCCGGTGATGAAGGTGGGCGACCAGATCGGCGAGATGTTGGAGATCCACACCTCCATGTCCGCCTCTGAACGGACCGCCCGGGTATTGGAGGTGATGGCCGATGTCAACCTGCCGGACCCTAATAAGCTGTTCGACACCTATCCTCATCAGCTCTCCGGTGGCCAGCGTCAGCGCATCATGATCGCCATGGCGCTCGCCTTGGAGCCTGGCCTTTTGATCGCCGATGAGCCCACCACGGCCCTGGACGTCACCACCCAGGCGCAGATCCTCGACCTGATCAAAGACATCCAGGAGCGCCACGGCACGGGCGTTCTCTTCATCACCCATGATTTCGGTGTGGTGGCCGAGATCGCCGACCATGTGGTGGTGATGCAGCATGGCCTCGTGGTGGAACAGGGGCCGGCCGCCCAGATCCTCGGCAAACCCAGCCACCCTTACACCCAGATGCTGATCTCTTCCGTGCCCAGCCTGGTGCCGCCCCAACGCCCCGAACCGGCGGTGCGCGACACGGCCTTGCAGGTGCACGATCTCGATAAGACCTACGATGATGGCGGGTTCTTCAAGAAGGGCCGCCAGGTGAAGGCGGCGCAAGGGGTGGAGCTGGTGATCCACCGCGGTGAAACTTTAGGCGTGGTGGGTGAATCCGGCTCCGGCAAATCCACCGTGGCGCGCTGTATTGTGCGGCTGATTGATCCCACCGGCGGCGAGGTCATGATCTCCGGCCAGAACATTGCCGGCCTTGCGGAGAACGCGCTCAGGCCCTACCGCCGCGACGTGCAGATCGTCTTCCAGGACCCCTACCGCTCGCTCAACCCGCGGCGCACCGTGGGC
>JBCDDQ010000199.1:0-8979 GCA_039180225.1 Pseudomonadota bacterium | reverse complement strand
GCATTTCCAAGGTGTAGTAGGAACCGCCACGCTCTTTTATGTAGTCTGGACCAAGGCCGAAGCCCTCAAACACGTCATCAATACAAGCATCGAACAAAACCGTGTAATAGGCCATGTTCATATGGCCATTATAGTCGATCCAGTCGGGCTTTACGCTCAGCCCGGTCTTCACATAGGCGCCCTGGTCGGCCATAAAGAGGTTACCTCGCGAAAAATTAAATTCCTGGGCTTGCAACCATCTGTTATTGTGGGGAAATAGCAGGCCTTGGGCGTCAGGCCTAGTGGAAAAAGACCGATAGGAGCATCGCCGCCATGGCCACTGCAGCCGAAGCCAAGCGCAATTCGACGACCCAGGCTGTCGCCGAACTGAAGGAGGCACTTGGCGAGCGCCTGTCAACCGCTGAGGCGGTTTGCGAGCAGCACGGCAAAGATCTGACATGGCACGAGGGCGAATCGCCGGATGCCGTGGCCTTCGTGCATTCCACTGAAGAAGTTCAAAAAATCGTCTACGTGTGCAGCAAGTACGGTGTGCCCATCATTCCTTATGGAACGGGAACGTCGCTTGAGGGCCACATCACCGCACCCCATGGCGGTATCTCGGTGGACTTGCAGCAAATGGACGCCATCTTGGAGGTCAATCCGGAGGATCTGGACTGCCGCGTCCAAGCTGGGGTTACACGCAAGCAGCTGAATGAGAACCTCCGCGATACCGGGCTGTTTTTCCCGATCGATCCGGGGGCCGATGCATCGCTTGGCGGCATGGCTGCCACGCGGGCGTCGGGCACCAACGCGGTGCGCTATGGCACCATGCGCGAAAACGTGCTGTCTCTGACGGCGGTCATGGCCAACGGCGAGATTGTGAAGACCGCCGGCCGGGCCAAGAAATCGGCTGCAGGCTACGATCTGACGCGCCTTTTGGTGGGCTCTGAAGGCACGCTCGGCGTGATCACGGAAGTGGCCCTTAAACTGTATGGGATCCCGGAATCCATTGCAGCCGGCGTCTGTGCCTTCCCGGATGTGGAAAGCGCCTGCAATGCGACCATTCAAACCATTCAGATGGGCATTCCGGTGGCCCGCATTGAGCTGTTGGACACGCTTCAGATCCAGGCGGCCAACGCCTATTCGGATCTTGGCCTTGTTGAGAGCCCGCATTTGTTCTTGGAATTTCACGGCACGGAAGCGGGTACAGCCGAGCAATCTGAGCTTTTTGGCGCCATTGCCGAGGAATCCGGGGGCGGCGCGTTTACGTGGGCCACCAAGACCGAGGAACGCAACCATCTCTGGCAAGCGCGCCACGACAGCTTCTGGGCGGCCAAAAACATGCAACCCGGGCTGGAGGCGCTGGCCACCGATGTGTGCGTGCCCATTTCGCGCCTTGCCGAGTGCGTTTCGGAAACCAAGAAGGAGCTGGAGGAGCGTGGCTTCTATGGTCCGATCGTAGGCCATGTGGGAGACGGGAACTTCCATTTTCAGGTGTTTTTTGACCCATCAGACGAGGCGCAAACCAAGAGCTGCAAGGAATTTGTGGACAGTGTGGTTCTGCGGGCCCTGGCAATGGACGGGACCTGCACCGGCGAGCATGGTGTCGGCCTGGGCAAGATGAAGTTTCTGCAGGCAGAGCACGGAGCGGGCCTGCAAATCATGCGGCAGATCAAGACGGCGCTTGATCCAAAAAATATAATGAACCCAGGGAAAATTGTGTCAGTTTGAGGTAGAACAATCCGAAAGGCGCAGAAGGGCTTTTGCGGCAGAGCTGAGAAGAGCGCCTTGAGGTAAACCGTGAGGTCGTTTGTGGGATGAAGTCCCCGCTGCTCATTTTCGGGACGTTGCTGGTGCTGCTCCTGGCTGGAGCGCTCGCCACGCCCTTCTTCGTGGATTGGTCCACTTACCGGGCCGAAATAGAAGACTACGGCCGCAAAGCCATAGGGCGCGATGTGCGGATTGCGGGCGACATCGACATCCAATTTCTGCCCTTGCCCACGCTCACCCTGCAAGACGTAAGGGTGGCCAATGTGGAAAATGCCGCCTCGCCTGTTTTCATGTCCGTGAAGATGCTTCAGGCCCGCTTGCTGCTGGCGCCATTGTTGCGTGGGCAGGTGCAGGTGCATTCGGTGATCCTGGACCGGCCTGAGCTGGATCTGGAGCGTCTCGCCAGCGGCAAGGGAAATTGGGTCCTGGAGCCGTCTGAGGAATTGGCCCGCATTGTTCCGCTCTCCGGGTTCTCGTTGGAAGAAACGAAGGTTGTGGATGGCACGATCTATGTGAGCGATCGGCGCCGGTCCGGTCGGGCGCGGTTTGATCAGGTCAACCTGAAGATCTCTGTGGGTTCAGCCACAGGACCCTATCAGGCGCGCGGGACCATCGCCTACGAGGGTGATCCGATAAATGTCTCCGTGTCCACAGGGAAAATCCGGCCCGATGGCACCATGCGGCTTGGTGTGCGTGTGAAGCCTCAAACAGGCACCCGGCTGCTCTATAGTTTTGATGGTAAGCTGCTTGGTCAGAGCGCCGAAGAGATCGCATCAGGCACGCTGAAGGTCGCCCCGCCGGAGATCGACGATACGGCTAAATCCAGCCCCTTATCGAGCCTTGAAAAACTACCATTCCTGTTCAGCTCGAAAGTTGCGATTGGAGAAGAAAAGCTCACATTCACTGATATTGAGCTGGCGCTGGACCAGGCGAATGCCGTCACCAACGCGGTGACGGGCAGCGCGGAGTTCACTCTGGGTTATGATATCGGCTTTGATGCCTCTCTTTCTGCCCGCCGGCTGGATCTCGATGCATTGGCTCAGGACTTGGGAAGCCAACTGGCCCAGCGCCTCAAATCAGCGGTTTCGCTCGACGCATTGGACGCAGTCGCCGGCCTTTTGCCCAAGAACGTCTATGGCCGCGTGCAGGTAAGCTCTGGTCAGTTGAAGACCGGTTCAGCGGTGATCGAGACAGGTAAGCTCGATGTGAGCGTGTCCGACACGGGGCTGAAAGTGCGTGAACTGTCGGGCCTCCTTCCGGGGCGCACGCGGTTTGAACTCTCTGGCCTTTACCTGCCCGATCCGGTCACGCCACAGTTCAATGGCACCTTCAAGTTCAATGCGCTCGATGGGCGCGGCTTCATCAATTGGATGCGGCCTGGCCTTTACGGCGAGGAGAGCGGGCGCATTGGCCGACTGAAGTTCTCCGGCTCTCTCTCGGCAACGCCTGAGCACGGGCGCATCAACGGGGCGAACTTTGAGTTTGAAGGCGGCACTGGGCAGGGCAGCTTGTTCTGGGCCCGCAGTGGTACCCCATTCGTTGAGGTTGAGCTGAGCTCGGACGCGCTTGATCTGACCACGGTGATGCCGCGTGGCCGTGAAGCGGGCCTTCTCGATGGTCCCGCACTTGTCGGCCAACTCAATACGGGTAATGCGCCGCTCGGCCTCAATATGAAGATTGGTCGGCTTACTTTTGCCTCGCGCACGCTGGATGACTTTGTGGCCAACGTTAAGTTCAACGGCCCAGCCGTCGACATCCGACGACTGGCAGGAACGGTGGGTGAGAAGGGCAAGATCGACCTGGCCGGATCTCTCGCCGGACAAAGCCGTGCTGTGAACGGCGAGGTGAGCGGCAAAGTGAGTTCGCCAAATGCGATTGAAATGTTGCAGGTCTTGGGGGCCGGCGAATTGCCTGAGCGCCTCCATAAGCTGCTGGATGGCGAACCACTGGACGTTTGGCTGGAATATGTCTCAAAGCCGGAGAAGAACCGCCTGAGCGTGGAAGGGATCGCGGGAGCCGGCTTGGTGGGGCTCATCTTGGAAACGGACGGCCAGTTTGCAAACTGGCGAAAAGTCAACGTTGATGTAGATGGTGTTTACGAGACCAACCGGGCGCACCGGCTTCTGTCGGCGCTTGGCCTTGGCCCCTCAGAGGCGGTTTTCAGCGGCAAGGCGGATGCCAAAGTCAGTCTCCTGGCCTCAGGGGCCTTGCCGTCAGGGATCAATGCTACGCTGAAGGCACGGATCTTGAGCGGGACGCTAGATGTGACGGCAAACCTTGAAGATCCGGGAACGGGTCTTGCTGTGCGCGGCAAAGTGCAAGCGTCTTCTCACAATGCCGAGAGGATTGCCCAGGCGCTTGGCGCCGGCGTGACGTTCGAGGGTGAAGCGGCATTGGCCGCTGAATTTGACGGCGACAGCCGTCGCTACCGGGTTTCCGGCTTCACCATGAATCTGCCTGGGATCAAGGGCCGCTTCGATGGCAGCCTAACGCCCAAGAATGAGACCTTCCAGGTGAGCGGTGCAGGCCGGTTTGAGACCTTGGATCTGGGTGCCGCGCTTGGCATGTTCACCCTTGAGCCGCCCTTGGAGCGCGCGGCGGGAGATGCCTTCTGGGCCGATCGACCCTTCCGGAGCGGCGCGCTTTCCGAACTCCTTCTCGATGTCAGGGTGTCTACGGAGAAACTGGTTTTGGCGCCTGGCGCTGTCTTGAGCGATGCGCGGTTTAATGTGCAAGCGGAAGATGGCAAGCTTACTTTGGCCAACGGTTCAGGCGATCTTTATGGCGGATCACTGCAAGGCCGCCTTGAGGCTTCCCGCACCGCAAGTGGAAATTTGGCGGTAAAGGCAAGGGTGGATTTGAGCGATGCCGGGCTGGCGAATGTGCTGCGTGACAGAAGCGGCAAGGCCTTGGCCCACGGAGCACTGTCGCTGGGAGGCGATATTGAAGGCGAGGGGCGCAGCCCGGGCGGCATAATATCTGTTTTGAAGGGTGGGGGCGCCTGGTCGCTCAGCAACAGCCGCTTGGTGGGAACCAACCCTGCTGGGTTTTCAAAGTCCATAGATAACATCGATGACGCTGCCAAGCTGGAAGGCCTGATATCTTCAAGCCTGCACCAGGGCGAGTGGCGGTTTGAACCGGTTCGCTCGGAATGGTCTGTTGAAAGCGGCTTGGTCAAACTGGTGCCAGGGGAAATCACGTCGGACGTGGCTGCCGGCCGCGTCGGCGCATTGGCCAATCTGGCAAATGGGCGGCTCAACGCAGATTGGACAGTACAGGTCGCGGATGTGGCCGAAGCGCCGGCCTATCAGGTTAAGCTGGAAGGGCCGGTTGGAGCTCTCGCCCGGAGCCATGATACCACCAGCTTGCGCTCGTTCCTGGTTGTGCGCGTGTTGCAAGAGAGCATGCGCAAACTGGAAGAGCTGCAGCGCGAGCAGGAACGGCTGTATCAAGAACGCGAGAAGGCCAAGGAGGACCAGGATCTTCCGTCAGACGATAGCGATGCTGAAAAACCGGAGACCCCGGCCAGCGATGCGAGCGAGGAGCCGTCCGCGGGTGCCGCCCAAGGCCAGTCCGCAGGCCAAGAGGCGCAAGAGCAAGCTGAAAAGCAGGCTGCAGAGGTCGCCGCGAAGGCCGCGCAGCAGGAGGCTGAACGCCTTGCTGCTCAAAAGGCCGAGGCTGCGCGTGAGCAAGCGGAACGTGAACAAGCAGAGCGACGCGCGGCGGAGCGGGCCGAGTTGGAAAGACTGGCCGCCGAGGCTGCTGCCCGCGACAGGGCGGAGCGCCAGAAAGCCAGCGAGATTGAACGCAAGCAGCGGGCCTTCAAGGCCGCCCAGCAACAAGCGGCTCAGCGTAAACGTGCCGAACGCCAGGAAGCGGCCCGGCGCGAAGCGCGGCGCAAGCAGGCTGAGGAGGCGCGAGCGGCGGCGCGCGCAGTGGCGGAAGCTGAAGCTCTCAGAGCCGCGCAGGAACGCGAAGGCGGCGACAGCCGCGCCTTGGGTTTGCAGCAGTTGCGCAACTCCGGCCGGGCGCAGGATGACAACCGCTGAGCGGCCCTGAACCTTAAGACCTTAGCCTATTGAGAACGAACACCCGGGCGGCGCTGGACAGGTTCCGTCCGTCTCTTGCCTTGTCGATCTGCGTGATGAGGTCGGCCAAAGAGCGTCCGTCCTCGGCCGCAATCTCTTGAAGTGCGCTCCAGAACTCCGGCTCCATGGAGAGGCTGGTGCGGTGCCCCGCCACCGTGACGGAGCGCTTGACGGGCCCGGTCATGCCGGTTCGCGGTCGTCATCCTCACCGGTGAGCCGGTGGCCAGAGAGCTTTGCCTCTTCACTCTCGTCGCGGGCTTTCTTCAAGGTGCGCTCCGCTTTCGTGGTTCCGTGTTTGGCGCGGTTTTCCTCTGCTGCCTTTTCTTTTGCAGCGCGTTCTTTGGCTTTGCGGAACTGCCTGAGATTGATCACATCTCCCATCTTCTCAGTCCTCAGCTTGGTCCAATCATCTTTTCAGGCCGGACGATTTTGTCAAATTCTTCAGCGGTCACAAATCCCAGACCCACCGCCTCATCGCGCAGGGTGGTGCCGTTCTTGTGAGCGGTCTTGGCGATCTTGGTGGCATTGTCGTAGCCAATGCTGGGCGCCAGCGCTGTGACCAGCATCAAGGAGCGCTCCATAAGCGCAGAAATCTGCCCATCATTCGCGCTGATGCCCACCACGCAATTGTCGGTGAACGAATGGCACGCATCGGCCAGCAGTCTGATGGACTGCAGCACGTTATAAATCATCACCGGCTTGAATACATTGAGCTCAAAATGCCCCTGACTGCCGGCCATGGAGACGGTGGTGTGGTTGCCAATCACCTGGGTGCACACCATGGTCATGGCCTCGCACTGGGTGGGGTTCACCTTGCCGGGCATGATGGAAGAACCGGGCTCGTTCTCCGGCAAGGAGAGCTCGCCCAGACCGGACCGGGGACCTGAGCCCAGAAGGCGGATATCGTTGGCAATCTTGAAGAGGCTCACCGCCACCACATTGAGCGCGCCTGAGACTTCCACCATGGCATCATGCGCGGCCAGGGCTTCGAATTTGTTGGAGGCGGTCTTGAACGGCAGCTTGGTGATCTTGGCCACATGGGCCGCAAAGGTCTTGTCAAAGCCCTTTTTGGTGTTCAATCCGGTGCCCACGGCGGTGCCGCCTTGGGCGAGCGGATAGAGCCGCGGCAGGGTTGTCTTCACCCGGTCCATCCCGAGCTTCAGTTGGGCGGTGTAGCCTGAAAACTCCTGGCCCAGGGTCAAGGGCGTTGCATCCTGCAGGTGTGTGCGCCCGATCTTGATGGTCTTGCGCCAGGCCTTGGCCTTGTCCGCCAAGGCACCGTGCAGATGCTCAAGCGCGGGCAGGAGGGCATGATGCACCTGCTCCACAGCGGCAATGTGCATGGCGGTGGGAAATGTGTCGTTGGAGGACTGTGAGCGGTTTACATGATCGTTCGGATGCACCGGATCCTTCGAACCGATCTCGCCGCCCAACAGCTCAATGGCCCGGTTGGCGATCACCTCGTTGGCGTTCATGTTGGATTGGGTGCCCGAGCCGGTCTGCCAGACCACAAGGGGGAAATTGTCGTTCAGCTTGCCATCAATCACCTCAGAGGCGGCTTTGGAAATGGCCTGGCCGGTTTTGCGGTCCAGGTTCTTCAGATCCACGTTGGTGAGGGCGGCGGCTTTTTTGATGACGCCAAGGGCGCGCACCAAAGGGACCGGCATGGTTTCAACGCCAATCTTGAAGTTGCCCAAAGAACGCTGGGTCTGTGCGCCCCAATACTTGTCCGACGGCACCTTGAGAGGGCCGAAGCTGTCTGTTTCGATACGTGTGTCGCTCATGGGTGTGCCGCCAGTATTTCTGATGATTTGTGTGTCGGGGTCCTCTGTTAGCATGGGTGCGCCTGGGCGGCCAATGGCCTCAGGCCGCAACCCACATTTTATCCCCGCACCTCAGCCAAGCGCAGGCCGGTTGTCTGCGCCGGTGAACCAGGCTCCGGCTTCGGCTTCATACGCCATGCCGGCCTGGAACACGTCCTCATCGCAATAGGTCCGCCCCACAATCTGGATGCCGGTGGGAACACCCGTGCTGGCCCGGCCCGATGGCAAGGTGAGCACCGGGCACCGGCTCAGCGTGTTGAAGGGGGAGGTCATCACCCAGCCCAACATGGAGTTTACCCGTTTGCCGTTGATCTCCACGGTGTCGTGCGCCTGATCGAAATCGGCCGGAACCGCGGGCAGCGCCGTGGTCGGGCAGATCAGAACGTTGTAACGCTCCAAAATCGGGCCCAGCTCGCTGTACATCCGCCCGGCCACGTCCAGAGTGCCCAGGAAGGTCTTCGAGGTGGACACCTGACCCTTTTCGGCAAACATGCGGGCATAATCCGTGAGCGTGTCGCCATGCTTCTCAAGAGTTTCAGCAATATGGGCGCCGAACAGATGCTCCAGATAGGCAAGAGCCGCGTCCAGACATTCCTCGCCCCAGGAAAGCTCGATCTCCTCCACCGTCGCGCCGGCGGCGCGGAACACATCCAGAGCCGCTTCGGTATTGGCGCGCACGTCCTGGTCCACCTCGTAATAGCCAAGGTTGGGGGAGTAGGCGATCTTCCAGCCGCTGATGTCCTCATAGCTGGCGGGCAGTTCCAGCTTCGGCTTAAGCGAGGCAATGTCGCGGGGGTGAGGGCCGCACATGACGTTTTGCAGCAACGCCACATCCGCCACAGTGCGCGCGAGGGGTCCGGCGTGGCAGTAGAAATCCAGGTTGAACGGTGGGTCCTCCGGATTGCGGCCATAGGGGGGCTTGAAGCCGGCAAGCCCGCAGGTTGAGGCCGGAATGCGGATTGAGCCGCCAATGTCTGAGCCTGTGCACAGCGCTGAGGTGCCGGCCGCCAGCGAGGCCGCCGAGCCGCCGGAGGACCCCCCCGGCGTGAACTCAGGGTTCCACGGGTTGTGGGTGACCCCCCAGAGCTTGGAGTGGCAGTAGCCCGCGCATGAGAATTCAGGTGTGGCGGTGCGGGCATGGACAATACCGCCGGCGGCAAGAATGCGTTCATTGACGATGGTGGTGGTATCGGCAACAAAATCCTTCATGGAGAGCGAGCCGTTGGAGGTGGGCTTGCCGGCGATATAGCTCTCATCTTTGATGCCGATCGGCAGACCTTCCAAGGCACCGGTGGCCGCGCCGGCGGCGTATTTGTCTT
>JBCDDQ010000198.1:0-8992 GCA_039180225.1 Pseudomonadota bacterium | reverse complement strand
GGTCGCCGAGCCGGACGTTACAGAGAGTGCGCTTCAAGCACCGCCTCAGGAGCAAAAGTTTGACCCCTTCAAACTGTGGACGGATCAAACAGGCGATGAGGCAAGACCGGCTGATGTTGCTCCGGCCGCCGAGGCTCAGCCCATGGTTGAGGTTGGCGCACCGCAGCCGCCCGTAGCACCTGCGGTGCCCGCGCCTCCCGCTCTGCAACCAAGTGCTGAACCGGCCGGTGTTGCGGCGGAAGAAGAATATGTATCGGTGCTGGCCGATGGCCAAGTGGTGCGCCCGCAGTATGATGGCCTGCAGCCCGCGCCGGAATACGAGCCGGCCCAGCCGAGCGCCAGTATAAACGAGCTTTCTCCACTGCCTGAACCGCAGGCCGCCTCAGAGCCGGCTTCGGCTCCTGTGCCCGCCGCGCACGTGTCTGTGCCTGGTCTGGCCCCCCAGTCTCTGCCTGCAGAGGATCCCTTTGCCGGCCACGTACCGCAGCCTCAGCTTCAACCGCAGCCTCAACCGCCGGTCCCGCCAGCCGTGCCGCAATCGGGCCAAGCCCCGGTCAACTCTGGCCTACCCGGTCAGGGGATGGCGCCCCAGGGCACCGAAGCGGGCGCGCCTCAGTCCGATGAGTTCGTTCAGAAACTGAACAATGCATTCGGGCACATTATGAAGCCGTGAGCGGATAACCGGCTAGTTTGAGTTTTCGGCCAGTTTGTTGATTTGGGCCTGCATGGTTTGAAGCTGATTGCGCAGTGTCTGCAATTCTTCAGTACGTTCATCCTCGCCTGCCTTATCCGCCGCGTCAGCAGTTTCGGCGGTCGGCTCTCCGCTGTTGCCTGAGCTGGCTCCGTGGGCGAACGGATTGAACATCTGCATGGTCTGTTGGAACATCGCCATGTTCTGCTTGACCTGCTCCTCCATGCCAGGAAAGGCAGCCGCGCTAAAGGCATCACCAAACTGCTTTTGAAACTTCTCCTGTTCCCGGCTGAGAGACTCAATGGAGTACTCCAGATAGCTCGGCACCACCGCCTGCATGCTGTCGCCATAGAATTTGATCAACTGGCGCAGGAAGTTGATGGGCAGCAGATTTTGGCCCTTGTTTTCTTCCTCGAAGATGATCTGGGTCAACACCGTGTGGGTGATGTCTTCACCGGTCTTGGCATCCTTCACCTCAAACTCATCACCGCTCTTGACCATCTGAGCAAGGTCATCGAGCGTCACGTAAGTGCTTGCGGACGTGTTGTAGAGCCTGCGATTGGCGTACTTCTTGATCGTGATTGGCTCACTGCTTGAGGGCGCGGGCTTGGTCACATGAACATCCTTTTTTGTGCGACGCAGCATAATTTATGCTGCACAAAATGCTGCGGTATTTGTGCATGTGCGAGATGCCTTTCGCAAGAGCAAATGAGTTCGAATGCCTAATGTTGACTCGCAATTCATTCAAATTTGGGTCAGAGTAACCCCACGTGGTCTGGCTTAAGCGTCTTAACCTTTTGGACCATTGCTTTGTTCATGCTGCCCTGCAACAATAACTGTCAGATTCATTTTGCAGCGCAAAATACCAGTCTTCGGAGGAGGTCGTTATGTCGAATGCCAACGATATTGTAATCGTATCCGCCGGGCGCACGCCGGTGGGTTCGTTCAGCGGGGCCCTGTCATCGGTCCCGGCTCATGATTTGGGTGCAGCCGTCGTCAAGGGCGTGCTGGAGCGCGCCAGTGTGGCGCCGGAAGATGTGGATGAAGTGATCCTCGGCCAGGTTCTGACCACCGCGCAGGGGCAAAATCCGGCGCGCCAGGCCGCCATGAATGCAGGCGTTCCCAAGGAAGCCACCGCATGGGTGCTGAACCAGGTGTGCGGTTCGGGCTTGCGGTCTGTGGCCGTGGGCGCGCAACAGATCGCTACGGGCGAAGCTGACATTATCGTCGCGGGCGGCCAGGAGAACATGTCCATGTCACCTCACGCAGCCCATCTGCGCGACGGCCACAAGATGGGCGACTACTCCATGGTGGACACCATGATCAAAGATGGTCTGTGGGATGCCTTCAATGGCTACCACATGGGCACCACAGCGGAGAACGTTGCTGAGAAGTGGCAAATCACTCGGGACGATCAGGACAACTTCGCCGTCGCCTCCCAGAACAAGGCTGAGGCTGCTCAGAAGGCCGGCAAGTTTAAAGATGAAATCATCCCGGTCACGGTGAAGAACCGCAAAGGCGACATCGTGGTTGAGGACGATGAGTATATCCGCCATGGCGCCACCCTGGACAGCGTCGCAAAACTGCGCCCGGCCTTCAGCAAGGAAGGTACGGTCACGGCCGCCAACGCGTCAGGCATCAATGACGGCGCAGCGGCAGTGGTGTTGATGAAGGCTGAGGAAGCTGAGAAACGGGGTCTGAAGCCGCTGGCCCGGATCGCGTCTTTCGCAACCGTGGGCGTGGACCCGTCCATTATGGGGTCAGGGCCCATTCCGGCGTCCCGCAAGGCGTTGGAAAAGGCCGGCTGGGCCGCCGATGATCTGGACCTGGTTGAAGCCAACGAAGCGTTTGCGGCGCAGGCTTGCGCTGTGAACAAGGATATGGGTTGGGACACCGACAAGGTGAACGTGAACGGTGGCGCGATTGCCATTGGTCATCCCATCGGAGCGTCCGGAGCCCGGGTGCTGGTCACACTGCTGCACGAGATGGAGCGCCGCGATGCCAGCAAGGGTCTGGCCACGTTGTGCATTGGTGGCGGCATGGGCGTTGCCATGTGCGTGGAGCGGGGCTGACGCCAGCCAAGTTGAAGTTTAAACGCGCCGGGAGTGAGAGGGGCCTTCGGGCCCTGGCCGGCAGACAAGAGGGATTTAAGAATGTCTAGAGTTGCTTTGGTCACGGGCGGCACCCGTGGCATTGGCGGCGCGATTTCGGTTGCGCTGAAAGAGGCCGGATACACGGTGGCTGCAAGCTATGCCGGCAATGATGAGAAGGCGAACGCCTTCAAAGAAGAGACCGGTATTCCCGTCTACAAATGGGATGTGGGGGACTTCGACGCTTGCACCGCCGGCATCGCGCAAGTGGAAGCGGATCTTGGGCCGATTGAGGTTTTGGTGAACAATGCGGGCATCACCAAAGACGGCATGTTTCACAAGATGACGGCCGATCAGTGGTATGCGGTGATCAACACCAATCTAAACTCACTGTTCAACATGACCCGCCCGGTTTGGGAAGGCATGCGTGACCGTGGCTTTGGCCGGGTGATCAACATCTCATCCATCAACGGCCAGAAGGGTCAGATGGGGCAAGCCAACTATTCGGCCGCCAAGGCCGGCGATCTCGGCTTCACGAAAGCTCTGGCCCAGGAAGGCGCCCGCAAGGGCATCACCGTGAATGCGATCTGTCCGGGTTATATCGGCACGGAGATGGTGCTGGCCGTCCCTCAGGACGTTCTGGAGAAAGCCATTCTGCCGCAGATCCCCACGGGTCGCCTTGGGGAGCCGTCAGAGATTGCGCGTTGCGTCGTGTTCCTGGCATCCGATGATGCCGGTTTTATCACCGGGTCAACCATCAGCGCCAATGGCGGCCAGTTGATGGACTGATCGCAGGTCTGCCGCGGCCATTTACGGTCTACATTCTCCGTCATGCCTGCCTGGGGTGGGCATGACGGGCAGGCAAGCCTAAACCCTTGCGAAAAGCAGGGGCCTTGCCCCTATCCCGCCGGGTGCCAGCCGGCCGGGGCGAGCTCGAAGCCTTCAAACTCAAAACCGGGCGAGACCGTGCAGCCCACCAGAGTCCAATCGCCCAGGCTGCGGGCCGACTGCCAGGCCCCTGGTGGCACGATCGCCTGCGGCAGGTGTCCCTTGTCCAGCGCCGGGCCCAGAGTTTGGGTCCGGATCTTCCCGTCATTCCCAGATGATATGCCGAGCTCCAGAGATGCGCCGGCATACCAATGCCAAATCTCTGCTGCATCCACCCGGTGCCAGTGGCTGACCTCGCCGGCTTTGAGCAAAAAGTAGATGGCCGTGCCGGCCGCCCGCCCTCCGTCTGCCGCCTCCGCCCGCCAGGTCTCGCGGAAGTGTCCCCCTTCCGGATGGGGCTGAAGATCCAAGAGAGCGATGATCTCGTCGGCCGTCTGCGCCATGATCTTCTAAAAATTGTCCTTCGCCGTGCGCACCTGTGCGAAGCGCGCTGCGCTTCCTGCGCGCAGGAACGGATTGGTCTCCAGCTCCAGGGCAATGGTGGTGGGCACAGTCGGCTTCCCATCGGCGCGCAGGGCATCAATTTCCGCGGCACGGGCCCTCAGGGCCGCATTGTCCGGCTCAGCGGTGACCGCAAACGCTGCATTGGCTTGGGTGTACTCGTGAGCCGAATAGACAGAGGTCGCCGGCGGCAGGGCAGCCATTTTCTCCATGGAGGACCACATCTGATCCATGGTGCCTTCAAACACCCGCCCACAGCCCAGCGGGAAGAGAGTGTCGCCGGCAAAGCAGATGCCGTCATCGGCGAAATGATAGACGATGTGACCCAGAGTGTGTCCCGGGGTTTCGTAAACCGTGGCAATGTGCCCCCCGAAATCGAAAGTGTCCCCTTCGCCGACCTCCACATCAATACCCGGAATTTTGGAGGCTTCCGGCCTTGGCCCGACGATCATGCAGCCAGTTGAGGCTTTCAAGGGCACATTCGCCTGAGTGTGATCGGCATGATGGTGCGTGGTGAGAACGTGGGTGAGGGCCCAGCCCGTGTCGGCGAGGGCCTGCCGCACGGCACCTTCTTCCGGCGCATCAATGCTGGCGGTCACGCCTTTTTCGGCGTCGTGAATGAGAAAACCGTAATTGTCGCTCAGGGCGGGAAACTGGTGAACCTGCAATTTGGCCATGGGGCGCTCCGTTAGCAATTCTTGCCGATTGATGGCACGCGAGCCCTGTTGCGGTCCAGAGCTTATGCTACATTGCGGACATGGATGTGGTTGATCTGAAGGATTTCTATTCGCGCCCGCTTGGCCATATGACCCGGCGGCTGATCACGCACAGGATTCGCGCCCGAGTTCCTGTTCACAAGGGCCTGCGCATTATGGGCCTCGGCTATGCTGTACCTTATTTGGATCCCTGGCGGGCCGAAGCGGAGAGCGTGCTGGGGTTTATGCCGGCTTGGCAGGGGGTGACGCATTGGCCGCCGGGAGGTCCTAGCGCCACCTGTCTGGCGGATGAAACCGAGTTGCCCTTGGAAGACAGCTCCATCGACCTTGCTCTGGTTGTGCACAGCCTTGAGCTCACGGAGAGCCGCAGGGCCATGTTGCGTGAGCTTTGGCGGGTGATGAGCCCGCAAGGCCACTGCGTGTTTGTGGTGCCCAACCGTAAAGGCATGTGGGCCCGGTTCGATTCCACCCCGTTCGGCCATGGCCGTCCGTTCTCCCGCGGCCAGTTCACTCAGCTTTTGCGCGACTCCATGTTCAATCCGGGAGGCTGGGCCCATGCACTCTTCGTGCCGCCCATCGAGCGCGCCTTTGTCATGCGGTCTGCCCCCGCCTGGGAGCGGTTTGGCCTCATGACCGGAATGATGATGTCCGGTGTCATCATTGTGGATGCGCAAAAGCAGGTGTTTGCCGCGGTCCGGCGGGAGCGGCCGAAACAGCTGGTGCCGGAGCTCGCCCATGCGCCCGAGGCGGCGGGTAACGCTATTTCGACAACAGAAAAACGGCGCGTTCGGCCATAAGATTGGCCAGAGTTCCGCCGCGCCATCCCGCCAGCTGCCGGCCCTCGCCGTCAAAAGCGATTTCCTGTTCCACCGTTGCGCCGACCTCGTCAGCGAGCCCGCGAAAATCCTTGATGGAGCAAAAATGCACGTTCGGTGTCTCATACCAGGGGATGGGCAGGTTTTCGCTCAGCGGCATATGGCCTTTCAGTGCAATCTGATAGCGCACGAGCCAGTGAGCGAAGTTTGGGAAAGACACGATGGCGTGACGGCCAATGCGCAGCATTTCGCTCAGCACGGTCTTGGGCCTGTCCGTTGCCTGGATGGTGTGGCTCATGATCACGTAATCGAAGCTTTTGTTCGGATAGGTCTCAAGGTCTGTGTCTGCGTCTCCTTGGACAACTGACAGCCCTTGCGCCACACATCGGTTCACGCCTGCCTGGCTCAACTCAACACCCCGTGCGGCCACATTCTTGCGGTCGGCCAGCATCTTTAAAAGACTGCCGTCGCCGCAGCCCACATCCAGAACTTTGGAGCCCTCGGCGACCATGTTGCAGATGAGCTGCAGATCGCTGCGATCGCGCGGTGGCTTGGGCGTGAGTTGCGAAAGATCGTCCATGGCGCTAGCCCGTTAAGCCTCTTTGACGGGCCGCCGAATTCAGGAAGCCGGTGACCGTCTCAAACAATTCCGGCACATCCAGGAGAAAGCTGTCATGGCCCTTGTCGGTTTCGATCTCTACGAAGCTGACATCGGCCGCCGCCCCGTTGAGGGCGCGCACGATCTGACGGTTCTCCGACGTGGGGAACAGCCAGTCGGACGTGAAGGAGACGATGCAGAACCGGGTCTTGGTTTCGGCAAAGGCATTTATGGTCTGGCCCCCGAAATCTGCTGCCAAATCGAAATAGTCCATGGCGCGGGTGAGGTAGAGGTAGCTGTTGGCATCGAACCGGTCGACGAAGGTTGATCCCTGATATCTGAGATAGCTTTCCACCTGAAAGTCGGCATCAAAGCCAAACGTCACTGCATCCCGGTCTTGCAGGTTGCGCCCGAACTTGCGGTGCAGGGCAGCTTCGGAGAGGTAGGTGATGTGGGCGGCCATGCGGGCCACAGCCAATCCCTTGTGGGGGCTGGTCTGGTGTTCGGTGTAATCACCGCCGTGCCAATTGGGGTCCGCCAACACGGCCTGGCGCCCCACTTCATGGAACGCAATGTTCTGAGCGGAGTGCTTTGTGGCCGTGGCAATGGGCATGGCGGAAAACACCCGGTCGGTATATTTCGCCGCCCAGTCCAGAACCTGCATGCCGCCCATGGAGCCGCCCATGACGCAAAACAGATCGGGGATCTCCAAGTGGTCGATCAGCATCACTTGGGCGCGCACCATGTCGGCGATGGTGACCACAGGCAGGGCATGTCCGTACGGTTTGTCGGTCACCGGGTTGAGGCTGGTGGGCCCGGTGGTGCCCATGCAGCCGCCGATCACATTGGAGCAGATCACGAAGTATTTGTCGGTGTCCACCGGCTTACCCGGGCCGATGAGCATTTCCCACCATCCCGGCTTGCCGGTTATGGGGTGTGTGCCTGCACAAAACTGATCGCCGGTCAGAGCGTGGCACACCATGATGGCATTTGTTTTGTTTGCGTTGAGCGTGCCATAGGTCTGATAGGCCAGGGTAAGGGGCGCCAGTTCCATGCCGCTGTCGAGCTTCAGCGGCGTGTCGTCGCCAAAGTGCACATAGTCGCACGGCAGAGAGCCAGCATCGGCAATCGGGTCGCTCTTGGAAGGCTTATGCATCTGAGGCTCAGCGGCTTTCGTGTTCGTCCGGCATCGGGGGCGCTAGCTAGATTGGCCACCGCGCAAGTGTCAATGTTTTCTTTGCAGCCAAGGCCCTGCCGGGGCTATGAAAAGCTTCGGCGGACTGGTAGAAGCCAATCCCCGTTTCTTCAAAGACAAGTATACGAGGTCCACCATGGCCGAGGCAAAGGGCCCAAGCGCACAGCCTGGAATTGATGACATTGTGATTTACGTGCCCGGACGGAGCGCCGCATCGCCGGGCGTCAAAACCTACAAGCTGTCTTCTAACGAGACGCCGCTTGGGGCCAGCCCCAAGGCGATTGAGGCGTTTCATGCAGCCGGCGCCAACCTTGAGCTTTATCCCGATGGCGCGGCATACGATCTGCGCGATGCCATTGCGGCTCACTATGGTCTCAATCCGGACCGGATCGTTTGCGGCACGGGGTCTGATGAGCTCTTGTCACTTTTGGCCCAGGGTTATCTGGGGCCGGGGGACGAGGCGATCTATTCCAGGCATGGTTTTCTGGTTTACGACATCGCCATCCGTTCGAACGGGGCAACGCCTATGGTTGCGCCGGAAGTGGACTTCACGGCTGATATCGATGCCATGATCGGGCTGATCAGCGCGCGCACCAAGATGGTGTTTCTGGCCAACCCCAACAACCCCACCGGGACCTATGTGTCGTTCGCCGAGGTGAAACGGTTGCATGCGGCGTTGCCGGAGACATGCGTTCTGGTGCTCGATGCGGCCTATGCGGAGTATGTGCGCAAGAACGACTATGAATCCGGCATTGAGCTGGTGGCCACAGCGGACAATGTGGTGATGACCCGGACCTTCTCCAAGATTTATGGCTTGGCAGGCTTGAGGCTCGGTTGGGCTTATTGTGCGCCGGGCATTGCCGATACGCTCAACAGGATCCGCGGGCCGTTTAACGTGAACGCACCGGCGATCGCCGCCGGGGTGGCTGCGATCAACGATGTGGAGTTCACCGAGGCGGCCGTGGCGCACAATGATGAGTGGCTGCCCTGGCTGCGGTCCGAGCTTGAGGCCCTGGGCCTTAAGGTGACCCAGAGTGTGGGCAATTTTGTCCTCATCCATTTCCCCGAAGATGACGATCACGGTGCCGCCGCGGCTGACGCGTTTCTGCTGAAAAAAGGCATCGTGATGCGCCAGCTGGGGAACTACCATTTGCCCAACGCCTTGCGCATGTCGATCGGCACGGAGGAGGCCAACCGGGCGACCGTTGCCGCGCTGGCCGAGTTTTTGAAAACCCGGTCAAGCGATTCCATATGACAAAGAACTGCTCTAGTTTGACGTGAAGAGTGGAGCGAGCTTCAGGAGCCTGAACGGCCCGAAGTAGAGCTTGCCGTTCTTGATGCGAAAATCGGTCACCACTTCGCCATTGGGGTTGTTGCCGGAGAGCATCTTGAACAGGCCCTTTGAGATACGGGCGTCATTTTCAGAGAGCCTTCCTGCCGATACCATCTTATCGATGGCCTTATCCAAGTTCAGGACCGCGGTTTTCACTTTGCCGTT
>JBCDDQ010000197.1:0-8999 GCA_039180225.1 Pseudomonadota bacterium | reverse complement strand
CCGAGGCCGACGCGCCGGTGAACAGCACCGCCCCATGGCCATTGGGTTCCATCCGCTTCACCGCCTCTTGGGCCACCAGAAAGCCGCCATAGCCGCTCACCAGAATAGCCTGCCGCACCCCTTCCGCATCAAGCCCAACGAACGGCCCGCGCTCGCGTCCCGACGCGTTGTAGAGCACCACATCTGGCGTATTGCCCTCATCATCCAGAGCGCCGAAGAGGCTGGCCACACTCTGAGCATCGGAGGCATCGCACGTGTAGGCCTGGGCGCCGGTCTGGGCACACAGGTCAGCCAATTTGTTCGGCGAGCGCGCCGCAAGCGACAGGGTCCAGCCTTCGCCCGCACACAACCGCGCAAAAGACGCCGAAAGTCCGCTGCCGGCCCCTACAATCAGTGCACTTCTATATTCTGGTCTTGCCATCTCGCATCTCCCTGAAACACAGTGACCGTAAGCCTAGCAGAGAACCTGAGGAACATCATGACCGTTTCGATAGAAAAGTCTGGCCGTGTCTGGACCGTGATCCACAACCGGCCCGAAGCGCGCAACGCCATGGACCCGGAAAGCGCCGATGCGCTGCAGGCGGCATTCCTGGAGTTTGATGCCAGCGATGAGGCGGATGTGGCGGTGTTCTACGGTGAAGGGGGCGCCTTTTGTGCCGGCTGGGATCTGAAGTTTGCCGCTGCCTTGAGCGATACCAGCGAGATTTCGGGCCTGGACTTTCCAGGCCAGTTCGACCCCGCCGACAATGGAGGCGCCATGCCGCGCGGGCCAATGGGGCCCTCGCGGCTGCATCTCACCAAGCCGGTGATCGGCGCAATTGCCGGACCTGCCGTGGCCGGCGGCATGGAGCTTGCCCTGTGGTGCGATTGCCGGGTGATGGAAGAGAGCGCCTACCTTGGCGTTTATTGCAGGCGCTGGGGGGTGCCGCTCATCGATGGGGGCACCGTGCGCCTGCCGCGGATTGTGGGGCGCGGGCGGGCGCTGGAGATCGCGATGACCGGCCGCAAGGTCCCGGCCGAAGAATGTCTGAGGATCGGGCTCTGCGAGCGTGTGGTGCCAAACGGCACGTGCCGCCAGGCGGCTGAAGCGATGGCCCAGGAGATTGCCCGCTTTCCCCAGGCTTGCGTGCGGGCCGACCGGGCCTCGATCTATGGCCAGGCCGGCAAGGGCCTGTGGGAGGCTATGCAGGATGAGTGGACGGGCGGCATTGACATTGTGAACCAGGAAGGCATTGCAGGTGCGGCACGCTTTTCATCGGGCGCCGGGCGTGGCGGTGACTTTGAGAACATATAGGAGGAGGCTATGGCGAGCACACAACAGATCCCATTAAGAGAGGTCAGCCTGAACGATCACCGCAGTCTCACCGTTCACCGCTTCGGAGCGCCGGGTGCACGGCCCAAGGTGTACGTGCAGGCTGGCATACACGCCAACGAACTGGCCGCGCCCTTAACCGCTCACCATCTGGCGGACAGGCTGAAGGCGGCCGATGAGGCCGGCGCCATCACCGGCGAGGTTGTGCTGGTGCCCATTGCCAACCCCATAGGCCTGTCACAAATCCTGAGCGCAGACCATTTTGGCCGTCACGATATGGAGACCGGCGGCAATTACAATCGCGGCTTCTTTGACACCAGCCAGGCGGTCATGGAGCGCGTGGAGGGAGCGCTGGGGCACAATGCGGCCCAGAACACAAAAGCCGTGCGCGCAGCCATTCAGGAGGCGCTTGAGGCCATAACCCCGCGCTTTGCCATTGATGAGCTGCATGTGCAGCTGCAGAAGCTCGCGTTTGATGCAGATATCGTGCTTGATCTCCACACCGATTCCGATGCGGAGATGCATCTGTTCATCGATCCGATTTACTGGCCCGACGCGGAGGATCTGGCCGCAGAGCTCGGCGTTGGTGTCGTCATGCTGGCGCGTGGCTCCGGCAACAATCCGTTTGAGGAGACCATTGCGGCACCCTACGTGAGTGTGAATGAAGACCATCCCCTGGAGGTGCCGCTCACGGTCGTGGTGGAACTGAGGGGGCTTGCTGACGTGAGCGATGAACTGGCCGGCCAGGATGCCGATGCGCTGTTCCGCTTCCTGCAGCGGCGCGGCTGCGTTTCCGGTGATCCGGGCCCGTTGCCGGCGTTTGAAGGCGTCGCCGCTCCCTTTGAACAAACCGTCTTTGTGTGGGCCTCAGCGCCCGGCATCATTGCTTACAAGCAGCCTTTGGGTGCCATGGTCGAGGCCGGCGATCTGGTGGCTGAGATCGTCAACGTGTCGGCCCTGGGCACGGAGGGGGCCCGAACGCCGGTGCTCGCAGAGACCTCAGGGCGCCTGTTTACCCGCAGCTTGGAAAAGCTCGCCCGGCCGGGTCAGGACATCGGCAAGATCTTTGGCACCACCCAGGTTGAGGGGCGCACGGGCAATCTCTTGTCGGACTGAACACCTAGCGCACACCAAAAGATCACTGGAGGTTTATTTGACCGTGCAACGCCGGGCATGCGAGGGGAGAACATGACGTTGAAACGCGCATATCTTGGCCTGATGGCCGCCGCCGCGATGGTGGCGATCACCACTGGCGCGCCGGCGAAAGACCGCACGCTCGCGTCCGTTCATGCCGATGTGAAGGAGCGGTTCCACACGGTTCAGCATCTGAGCGCGCAGGATCTGAAGGCCTTCGGCAGTGAAGACATCGTGATCTTCGATGTGCGTGAAAAGGGAGAGTTCGCCGTCAGCCATCTGAGCAATGCCATCCGGATCGATCCGGACATGCGCCCGGCGGAATTCATGCGCAAGCATGCAGATCGCATCGCTGGAAAGACCATCCTGGTCTACTGCTCAGTGGGCGTGCGCTCATCGGCCTTGGCGGCGCGGCTGGCCCGGGTGCTGAAGCGCCAGGCCGATACCAGGATCTACAACCTCACCGGCGGCATCTTTCAATGGCACAATGACGGCCGCCCCCTGGTCCAAGGCGCGCAGAGTACGCGCTATGTGCATCCCTATAACCGCTCCTGGGGCCAGCTGCTCTCCAATCGCGCGCTGATCAGCTACACACCCAAGCCTTAAGCCCGCGCGGCCACCAGCACGCCGGCGGCGGTGATCAGCACCATGCCGGCCACGGTCAAGACATCAGGCGTTTCCGCAAAGAAAACGAAACCCCAAAGCGCTGCGGAAACCAGATAGGCATAATCAAAGGTGGCGATCACCGGCGGCGGAGCGATTTGGTAGGCCCGTGCCACCCCGATGAAATAGGCGGCAGACAGGGCACCGATCAACACCATCAAACCCCATTCGCGCCCCCCCATGGGCGCCCAGTCGGCCAGGAGGAAGGGATAGGCCGCTTTGGTGTGCGCCCCCAGTCCGATGAGCGCGAGCGCAGCCGTGGCGACGAGCCCGGTGATCAAGAATGCACCGTGCAGGCTGATCGCCAGGGCCAGTGGGGCTTCATCACCACACTTGCTGCGGGTCAGCACCATGGCCAGCGCATAGAACCCAGCCCCCATCAGCGGCAGCAGAGTGAACCAGGAAAACGCATCGGTTCCCGGCTTAAGGATTGCCACAACACCGACAAACCCCAAAAGCACACCGCCCCACTGGCGCACACTCACCGGCTCGCCGATGAGCAGCGCCGATAAGAGGGCGATCATGATGGGGTTGGTGTAGACCGCAACCGCGGCCACCGAAAGATCAAGCACCGGGAACGAGGCATAAAAGGCAAGCCAAGTCAGCAGCAAAAGGATGCTGCGCAGGAACGTCCACTTGGGCGCCTTGAGGCGGAAGCCCGTGCCGCTCAGCGCCCAAAGGCCGGCCAACAGGGGGATAGCCACCAAGGAGCGCGCAACAAAGACCTGCCAGACGGTGATGTTCGCGCTCACCAGTTTCACCACGGCGTCCGCGAACGCCATGGTGAGCACTGAGCCCAGAATGATGGCAATGCCGAGACCCGTACGGTCCTGTTTGGAGGTCATTTGCGCACCATTGTTGGATCAGCCCGCATTGTTGGAAGCTCCGAAGCGTTCAGGTCCACATTGACGCTCCCATACCCCATTGCACAAGAGCAAAGACTGATGCACGCAGCGCAAGCGTGCCTTTGGAATTGGAGGCTTTGGACCCTACATAAGGGGCATGATTTACGCGATCCTGGGTATTTTCGTCCTGGCCATCGTGTTTCTGCCCAGCATGTGGGTGAAACGGGTGATGGAGCAGCACAACCACGACCGGCCCGACTTTCCGGGCACCGGCGGTGAACTGGCCAGCCATCTGTTAAGCGAGGCCGGGCTGGACAACGTGACCGTGGAAATCAGCCAGGAGGGCGATCATTACGATCCGCGCGACAAGGCCGTGCGTCTCAGCCAGGCCAATCATGATGGCCGTTCCCTGACGGCCGTTGCCGTGGCCACTCATGAGGTCGCCCACGCGCTGCAGGATGCGCACGGGTATGCCCCGTTGAAGCTGCGCACCCGCATGGCCGGGGCGGTGCACGTGATCCAGCGTGTGGGCAGCATGGTGCTGCTCGCCACGCCCTTCATCGCGGTTTTGACCCGCATGCCGTCAATCATCATTCTGGAGGTGGCCGCGGGCCTCGCGCTTCTCGCCACCAGCGCTCTGGCTCACGCGGTGACCTTACCGGTGGAGTTAGATGCCAGCTTCAAGCGTGCGCTGCCCATATTGGAGAAGGGCCGGTTCATTCCTGAGGAAGATCTCCCCGCCGCGCGCAAGATTCTCAAAGCCGCCGCCTTCACCTATGTGGCCGCGGCCCTGATGAGCTTGTTGGATATTGCCCGCTGGCTGCGCATCTTGAGGTTCTAGAGCAGTTCCATGTGACAAAGAACTGCTCCAGCCACCCGGCTTGATCCGAAGCGCGAGGCCCGATAACAAAAACACCATCCGTGTCCCGCACACCACCCAAGGCTGCCAGATGCGCCGCGTCGACCTTAGCCCCTATGCCACGCACCGCTTTGCCGGAGAGCTGGAGAGCGCTGTGTGCGAGGTTGCATTTCCGCATGCGTTGAAGCCTGGCTGGCATCTCTTCCATCTGAAGCCGGCATCCGCCGCCAGCCTCCGGCCGCGGCTGGTGTTCGATTGGGGCGACGGCTTTTCTGAGGCCAGCGCCGTGCCCCTGGGCCCCACCAGAAGCGGCGCCCACGAAGTGCTGGTGCGCACGGCGAAGAGTGCGACCGGTCTTCGCCTCACTCCGGGCGCCTCGGAGCACTCTTTCGAGTTCGACCGTATTGAGCATGCAACCCTTGGCGCCGCAGGTGTGCTGGCCCACGCTGGCCAACTTGTGGCCGGGACGCTTCTGGGGCGCATGCTCTTCACCGTCAGGATGCGCCGGCTGGCCGATGGCACCAGGCTTGTGTTCGTTCATCCTTTCACGAGGTTAAGAGCGAAAGGTGAGAGGCGGCGCAAAGAAGACTATGCCCGTTGGAGGCAGAAGCATGACTACAACCACACCCGAGATGCCGCTGCCCTTAAAACTGTGGTAGACGGCCTGGAGAGCGCGCCGCTCCTCAGCGTGGTGATGCCGGTGTTCAACACGCCTGCCGCCCTTCTGGACGAGGCGATCCAATCTGTGGTGGATCAAGTCTACCCCCATTGGGAACTGTGCATCGCCGATGATGGCTCCAGCGCCCGTCATGTGCGCCGCGCACTGGAAGCTTGGGCGAAGAAGCACAAGCGCATCAAGCTGGTCTTCCGCCCGAATAACGGCCACATCGCAGCGGCCACCAACACCGCCTTTGAGCACCTCGCCACGGGAACCTGGGTGGTGCCGCTCGACCATGACGATAAGCTGCGCGAGAACGCCCTGGCGGAGCTCGCGCTGGCCATTGGCCGCTCGCCGAACGCGCAACTGATCTATAGCGATGAAGACAAGATTGATGAGGCCGGCAACCGTTCAGACCCCTATTTCAAGCCGCAGTTCTCGTTGGAGCTGTTCCGCTGCCAGAATTACCTGAACCATCTCACGGCAATCCGCGCCAGCATGGTGCGCCAGGTGGGCGGATGGCGGGAAGGCTTTGAGGGAGCGCAGGACTACGATCTTTACCTCAGAGTGGTGGAACAGACCTATCCGGCCAATATCGTTCACATCCCCAAGGTGCTCTATCACTGGCGCATGAGCGAGGGTTCGGCCGCGCTGAGGCCGGGCGAGAAGGACTACGCGGCGAAGGCGGCGCTCAAGGCGTTGAAGGCGCACATTGAACGCACCGGGCTGGCGTACGAGACGTCTGCGCTGGACGGCTCCATCTTCTACCACACACGCCCCAAGGTGCCCGATCCAGAACCCCTGGTGAGCATCATTATCCCCACCAGGGACGCGGTGGATGTGCTGCGGCCATGCGTGACGTCCATCTTGGAGAAGACGGTCTACACCAACTATGAGATCGTCCTTGTCGATAACGGGACCTCAGACCCCGAAACCCTGGCCTATTTCGATGAACTGGCCGGGCAGAGCAACATCTCGGTTCTGTCCTATGACGCTGAATTCAACTTCTCCGCCATCAACAATTTCGCGGTCGATCATGTTCAGGGTACGCTTGTGGTGCTGCTCAACAATGATGTGGAGGTGATCTCTCCGGATTGGCTGCGTCAAATGGTGGCTTGGGCCGTGCAGCCGGAGATCGGCTGTGTGGGCGCAAAGCTCTACCACCCGGACGACACGGTTCAGCATGCCGGCGTGGTGCTGGGGATCGGCGGCGTTGCGGGCCACGGCCAAAAGCGCACGGCCCGGGCGGCCTCAGGCTATTTCGGTCATCTCCGCGTCGTGCGCACCGTTTCCGCAGTCACGGCCGCCTGCCTGGCGGTCCGCAAGTCCGTTTATGAAGAAGCAGGCGGGTTGGATGAGGAGAACCTGGCGGTTGCCTTCAACGATGTGGACTTCTGCCTCACCGTGGCCAGGCGGGGCTATCGCAATGTCTGGACGCCACACGCAGAACTCTATCACAAGGAGAGCCATTCCCGGGGCGCCGAAGATACACCAAACAATGAGGCGCGGTTCGCCGCCGAGCGTGCTCACATGAAAGCCAAATGGGGCGATGCGCTCACACAGGACCCGCACTATTCCCCAAACCTCACCTTGCAGCGCGAGGATTACTCCTACTGCTAGTCCGGCTTGGTCATGAGCAGGGGAACAGCTTCAGCGATCATGCGCTTCACATCCAGGCCGGGCGTCACCTTTTCATACTTCTGATCCATCAGAAGCGCTGAAGCGCCATGAACGAAGGTCCACATTTTCACCGCCACCGCATCGGCGTCCTGCTCCAGGCCCTGGGCGCTGCAATAGGCGGTGATCTGCTGAATGAGATAGCCGAAGCAATTTGTGCCCATCTCCATGACCATCTCAGAATCCTCCAACGCCGGCGCGCCGCCGAACATCAGCCGGAAGACACCTTCCTCAGAGGTGGCAAAATCGAGATAGGCCTGGCCCATCGCGGTGATGCCTTCAAGCGTGCCTTCGCCGGCCGCTTCCACCGCTTCAACCGCCTTGGCGGTCATGGCTTCAAAGCCTCTTGCTGTGACTTCAGCCAGAATCTCGTCGCGGTCCTTGAAATGCCGATAAGGCGCAGCTGTGGAGACATTGGCCAGCCGGCAGGCATCCGCCAGAGAGAAGGTATCCGCCCCATGCGCATTCACCAGATCATAGGACGCAGCAATCAGCGTCTGGCGTAAATCGCCATGGTGATACTTGCCCTTCAGGTTTGAAGTTTCTTGCGCAGCCACGGTCGTCATGTTCATCCAAATTCCAAGATCATGCGTAACGATAATGTTAGCGCGGTTAACTTTCTCTTGCAATGTTAGCGCTTCTAACATATGTTAGTCCCGCTAACATACAAGATGCAAAGCCACTCAAAGGAACGAAAAGATGGCCAAAGACCAGGTAACGGACAATGCCCCCGCAGCGCAAGGCCGGGTCTTGAAATGGATTTTGATGAGCGGCACCGCGCTCACCTTCGTGGGTCTGATGGTGGCCGGCACCGCGGCGCTGCATATGCGGGCCAATGCGGAGGTGCCGCCTCAGGCCAATCCGCCTGTGGCCGTAAACACCAAGCCGCTCGTGCTGGTCGACAGCTATGAAATCACCGAGCGCTTTGCCGGCCGCCTGGAGCCGGCGCGCCAAACCCAGCTCTCCTTTGAGCGCGCCGGTCTGGTGCGCCAGGTTCTGGTGGAAGAGGGCGATAGAGTGTCCAAAGGCGATGTGGTAGCCGCGCTCGATACGGTGAAGCTGAAAGCGGAACGCCAAACCCTCAAGGCCCAAATTGGCGAGCTCAACGCGCGCCGTGATTTGGCCTCAGCCACGTTGAAGCGCCAGGAAGAGCTCAACAAGAAGGGCTGGCGTTCTGCGCAAAACTACGATGAGGCCCGCTTCAGCCTTCAGGAGATCGACGCGTCGCTGACCCGGGTTGAGGCCGCTATTGCCTCACTTGATGTGGATATTGAGAAGTCCGAGCTACGCGCGCCGTTCGGCGGCACGATCGCCAGCCGCACCACCGATGAAGGGGCCGTGGTGGCCGCAGGCAGCAACATTGTCGAGCTCTTGGAGACCGCTCAGCGCCAGGTGCGCATTGGCGTCTCAGCCGAGGCGGCGGCAGATCTGACGGTGGGTGAACGTTACAAATTTCTCGCATCGGGCCGGACCGTTTCCGGCACCTTGATTGCCAAGCGCCCCGACCTTGATCCGCGCACGAGAACGGTCTCGGTGCTCTTCTCCGTTGCGCCGCAGGGTTCTGTGCCGTTCGGCGAAATTGTGGAGCTTGTGTTGCCGCGCAGCGTTTCTGCACGCGGCACCTGGCTGCCCATCAGCGCGCTCTCCGAGGGCCGCAAGGGTCTCTGGTCGGTGTTGACCGTCACCGAGCGGGACGGTGGGGCTGTGGTGGAACGCGAAGCGGCCGAAATCCTCCATATTGAAGGCGACAGGGCCTTTGTACGCGGCACATTCACTGCTGGCGCGCGTCTCTTGCTGGAGGGCGTCAACCGCGTCACCCCCGGTCAACAGGTTGCCCTGGCGAGGAAAGGG
>JBCDDQ010000196.1:0-9028 GCA_039180225.1 Pseudomonadota bacterium | reverse complement strand
GCATCAGCCCATGGGCGCCGTAATTTGCCTTGGCCGACCAGCCGCCGAACTGCTTAAAGAACGCAACTTCCCGCGGAGCGAGCTCAACAGAACGCTTGAGGTCTCCGTTCAGCGCCAGGGGAAGGGGTTTGGCCACCGCAGGAGCTGAAACATCAAGTGCGGTGCGCGGCAGTCCGGTGATGGCGAGGGCTGCTAGCAGCAGGGCGCCTGCGCCGGCGCGGGTCCATCCCGTGAACCGAAGCGGACCGCGCGGCAACAGCAACTTCTCGGCGCCACCCTCGGCAGCGGGTTGCCACGCCAAACGCACCCAGATGGCCAGCACAGCGCATACCAACCCGAGCGCACTCAAACCGATGAGATCATGCCAAGGCTGCGCCATGACATTGATGCCGCCGACGGTTTCAGGCTGCGCAATGCCGACGGCGAGCACCGCGATGCGCACAACGTTCGACAGGCAGGCTGTGGCAAGCGTGGCAGCGAAACCGGCCACGACCATAGAGGGACGTGCCCGGCAAATGGAGGCGGCGATGCAAAATCCCAGCAGCCCAAGGAGCACAGCCTGGGCGCCGGAACAGGGCAGATCCACCAGCACATCGACACCGTTCACCACGATGCGCACGCCCCGGCACACAAGATCGTCATAGAAAACAGAGAGCACCGCACATGCGCCGTCTGCCGACATCTGCTGGAGCCCATATCCAATGGTGCGCTGGAGGATTCTCTCCAGCGGCAAGGAGAACGTGAATACGGCCGCCAGCCAAATAGGCGAGAGTGGCCGCTGACGTTGATGGAGGCGCGTCAGGATGGCCAGCGCATAGACATCCACAACCAAGCAAAGCGCGCCGATGGTGTTGATCGCCAGCACCTGGCTGACGAGCCGAACCAGAGCGGACAGCAACAGAAGCGCTATTGCAATCTGCCTATGGTTCGCATCCTCCCCTGAGCGCAAGGGGCTCGTGGCGCTCCAGACAAACAGGGTGGCCGAAATGGCAAAGACCAGATAACCGGCGGAATCATACGCCGGATCATGCCAGCTTTTGAGGAGCCAAAGGGCGGGATCCAGCGCGAGCACCATGCCGGCGAGAACCAGCAAGACCACCGGACTGAAAATCGACTTGAGGGATATGGCGTAACTCATGTCTGAACGGATAGACATGGCACGTGCACCTGACGAGCCCACCGCTTGAAGATCTCTCGCAATCTTTGTGCAGAAACCGTGCAGGCGAGACTATTCTTGAAAGATCAGACTCTTGCCATAACATCTGATTAACCATGCCGACCTACCGTGCCGGAAACTCATAAACCCACAGGTTGCGTGATGCACATTTGGAGAATCCTGATTGTCGCCATGGGCCTCGCCCTGGGCGGGCCTGGAGCGCAAGCTGCTGATCACCACCCGTCTGAGACGCCGCTGACCCAGATGATCGGCCAAATGATTATGGTTGGCTTCCTGGGGAACACACAGGAGCATTTCTGGTTCCGCAAGGTGGCGGAGCAGGTGAACTCGGGCAAGGTCACCGGCGTTCTGTATCTTGCCCGCAATGTGCGCGACCAGGCAGCCGTGAGCGCCATGAACCAAGTGCTTGCCGGGTCTGGCAGCGGCGGTCTTCCGCCTTTGATTGGGATTGACCAGGAGGGCGGCTATGTTCAGCGTTTGACGCCGGATGTGGGATTTCTGTCTTTGCCGTCTGCGCGGCGCATTGCACGCACCATGGAGCCTGCAGATGCGCGCGACGCCTATGGCGCTCTCGCCCAAGGGCTCAACAATTGGGGGTTCAATCTCAATCTGGGGCCGGTGGTTGATGTGGATGTGAATCCCTATAATCCGATCATCGGTCGCCTCGGCCGCAGTTACTCCAATGATCCCAACAAAGTCACAGAGTACGCCTCAGCCTTCGTGGAAGCCCACCGAAAGTACGACGTCCTGACTGCGCTGAAGCACTTTCCGGGGCATGGATCCAGCCGCACAGACAGCCACAAGACTGATGTGGACGTGAGCGAGACTTGGCAGCCTGGCGAACTGGAGCCTTTCCGGGCTCTCATTCGCCAGCGCCAAGCCGATATTGTTATGAGCGGCCACATCCGCAATCGGCGCCTGCAAAGAGCAGATGATCACCATCCGGCATCCCTGTCGCACGCTGTGCTGACGCAGCTTTTGCGAAGCCAGCTGGGTTTCTCGGGGGTCATCATCTCAGACGACATGCAAATGCGGGCCGTCTCCGCACGTTTTGGATTTGAGGAGGCTGTCAAAAAGGCAGTCTTTGCGGGCAACGATATTCTGATCTTTGCGAACGACAAAACCCCGGACCTTCATATTCCAGACAAGGTAATCGCCGTTCTTGCCAGCGCGGCCGAGACGAATGCGATCTTGAGGGCACGCATCAAAGCCGCCTATCAGCGCGTTGTGAATCTCAAGAGGAAGCTGCGCCAAAAAGCGTCCACTGGCGCCACGTTAAACTGATCTGAGTTCGATGTTTGCGGCGGAGGTTTAGTGATGTGCAAATTTTAATTGAACATTGTTCATTTACAGTGTAGGAATCATCTGAACAGCCAATTATGGTGTCTCAGACTGATAGGAGATTGGCGCTGTGGAAGCTTTGTTTGGCCTCTTGTCATTGGTGTTTCTGGTTGGCGCGGTGCTTGGGATTTTCGCGTTTCGCAAGGCGTTGAAACTGGAAAAGCAGGTGCTGCAGCTGCGCGATGAGATGGCCCTTTTGCGTACGCCCAGCCAATCATCTGCTGCCAAGTCTGCTTCCGTTGTCCCGAAAGTCGCCGCCGCTTCCACAACCGTTCCGGCAAAAACATCTCCAGCGCCGGCGACCAAAGCCCCCTCGCCATCCGCTGTGCCGGCAGCTCCGGCGAGCCAATTGAAGCCCAAGAAACGAGGCTTTGTCGATGAGTTGGGCGCACGCTGGTCCGTGTGGGTCGGTGGCTTGGCGCTTGCCCTGGGTGCGATCTTTCTGTTGCGCTATAGCATTGAGGCCGGCCTTTTTAGCCCTGCTCTGCGCGTAGCATTGACCGCAATGCTTGGGCTCAGCGCTCTAGCCGCCGGTGAATGGCTTGGCCGCTCCGACCCTGCCGCACACTCTGAAATCACACGCCGCCCCTACATCCCCGGTGTCCTCACTGCCGTGGGCATTCTGGCATTGTTTGGCTCCGTTTACGCCAGCTATGCGCTTTATGGCTTTATCGGCCCAACGCCGGCATTCGGGCTCATGGGCGCGTTGTCTCTCGCCGGCCTTGCGCTTGGTCTGCGCCAAGGTCCAGCAATGTCGGGCCTTGGCCTTGCCGGTTCCCTGGTCACCCCATGGCTGGTGTCCACACCTGAGCCGTCTTTCGGCGGGCTCTACGTCTATTTACTGATTGTCGCGGCGGGCGCCCTTATCTTGGCGCGGTACCGTGACTGGGCATGGCTTTCGGTGGCCGCTGCCGCCGGCGGCATGGTCTGGGCTCTGATCGGACTTGGCCTGCACGCAAACCATGAATTCTGGCTCTGGACGCTTTATGTGGCAGCGCTCACCACGCTGACCATCGTGCTCAACGCCAATGAGCGGTTGCCCCTTCTGACTGTTGCGCCAAACTGGGTGCAGGCCTTCGTCTTGCCGCTGGCCTGTTATGCGGCAGCCGGCCATTTGCTGATTGCCATGATGTACGAGGACCTGTTTTCACCAAGGAGCTTCTATACTTGTCTGGCTGCCGGTGCGTTGGGGCTCGCCGCCGCCTGGCACTGGAGCAGGATGGTTGGTGCAAGCCTATTGTCAGGCGCCCTTGTGATGGTGGCGATCCTTGCGCGTGGCGCAGAGGTTGGTGGCGGAACGTGGATGTGGCCGGCAGGTGGGTTTTACATCCCCTCCCCGCTCGAAGGCGAGTGGGCGCGTGTGTTCGCCATCGCAGCCATTACCTCCGGTGTGCTCATCGCCATCTCCGCACTGTGCGCCACGAAGCAGGCCGCCAGCGTCAAGGGGGCAGCTACAATTTGGTCGATTACAGGAGCCGTCTTTCCCCTGCTGATGTTCTTTCTGTTATGGCTCATCGGAGCCCGGGGTGTGCCGCATCTGCCGTTTGCGCTGGCCGGCCTCGGGCTCGCAGCAGCTCTTGCCGGCGCTGTTGAGTGGCTCTTCCGACAGATGGAAGAACCCGCAGCCGACGGCGGGCCAATTGCAGCGCTTCCCCTCAACATTTTTGCAGGGGCTGCGTGTCTTGCCACATTCTTCGCCATCACAGCGGGCCTGTCCGGCCTGAATTTCAGCGTGGCGCTCATGATTGCTGTTCCGGCGATTGCCGCCATCACCGCCCGGCGCCACCTTTGGATCTTGCGGGTAGCCAGCCCGGTGTTCGGCGCTGCTTTGGCACTGCACGTGCTCTATTCTGTGGCGGCGTTTCCAGATGCGGTGGGGCCGCGCGTTTTGTTCAATGAACTTTGGATCTACTTTGCACTGCCCGCACTGGCCGCTGGCGTTGGACGATGGTTCCTGGGCCGCCTGTTGGCCGACAAGTGGTCCCAGGCTCTGGAGGCCTTGGCGCTGGCCCTTACGGCGCTGTTCGCGGTCTTCCAGGTGCGCCACTACATGAATGCCGGCGACTTGTTCGCCTCTGAACTCAGCCTGGAGGAACTTGGCCTCCAGGTCCTGGTGAGCTTGTGCTTCTCGCTCGGTCTTTCGCGTATCAAGGATGTCGGCCCGCGCAGTCTGTTCTCCATCGGAGCCATGGCAGCCATGGGGGTATCACTCCTCAGCTTGGTGTTCGGCGTTCTCATTTCCTTGAACCCGTTCTTCAACGCCACTGTCGAGATTGAAGGCGGCTATATCTTCAACAGCCTTCTGTTGTCCTATCTGCTTCCTGGCTTGCTGCTTGGCGCCATTGCGTGGCTACAACAGACCAAACGGCCCGGCTGGTACCTTAAGACCTTGGGCGGGGTGTCACTGGCCTGCCTCGTGGCCTATATGACCACCATGGTGCGATTTGGCTATCATGGCGGGGAAGATATGGCGCTGACGCTCTCTCCGGTGCTGAACACAGAACAATACACGTATTCCATCGTTTGGCTGCTCTTCGGCATTGCCCTTCTGATGGGCGGCATGGTGTTCAAGGTTCGCGAGCTGAGGATTGGCTCCGCCGCGGTGATGATGCTTACGGCGGCAAAAGTCTTCCTGATCGATATGTCCGCGCTTGAGGGCATCTTGCGGGCTCTGTCGTTCGTCGGCCTTGGTGCCGTCCTCATCGGCATGGGGCTTGTCTACCAGCGGGTGTTAAGCAGTGATGAGGCACCGGTCACGGAAGGAAAGACCACATGAAGTGGATAGCCGGAGTTGCCCTCGTCAGCCTCGTTCTGGCGGCAGCTGGGTTCTGGCTTCTGCGCAACCCTCTCTTGGAAACCCCCGTTGCCAAGGGCAGGCTCCAGGTCGACGACACGCGTCTGCGGGCGGATGTGGAAAAGCTGGCCAGCATTGTACCGTCGCGCAACAGCTTCAACATGGCTTCCCTGAACCAGGCGGCCGATTTCATATTCGCGGAGTTCAGTAAAACCGGATGTGAGGTTAGCGAACAGACCTACAAGATTGAAGGCAAAGAGTTCCGCAACGTCTCTTGTTTCTTTGGCCCTGAAGATGCGCCGCGCCTTGTGATGGGGGCCCACTATGATGTGCACTTCAACGACAATCCCGGAGCCGACGATAACGCGAGCGGGGTGGCGGGCGTGTTGGAGTTGGCGCGCATGGTGGCCGCACTTAAGCCTGCGCTCAGCCATCGGCTTGAATTTATCGCCTACACGCTGGAAGAGCAGCCCCATTTCAACTCCAGCTCCATGGGGAGCCAGGTTCATGCAGCTTCGCTTTTACGAAACAGAATTCCCCTGCGGCTGATGGTGAGCGTGGAGATGATCGGCTACTTCTCCGACGAACCGGGATCACAGCGTTTCCCGCTCGCCATGCTGAAGCCGATCTATCCCAATACGGGCAACTTTATTGGCGTGGTTGGCCAACTCATGGATCGAAGCAACGTGCACCGGGTGAAATCCTTGATGCAGAGCGCATCGGATTTGCCCGTGTACTCCCTGAACGCGCCAGGCTTCATTCCCGAAGCCAGTTTTTCCGACCATTCAAGCTATTGGAACTTAGGTTTGCCGGCCGTCATGGTTACAGACACCGCGTTCCTCAGGAACCCGAACTACCACCGCCCCACCGACACGCCTGACACGCTCGATTACCGCCGGATGGCCGACGTGGTGCGTGGGCTCTATTTTGTGGCGACGCAGTTTTAGGTCAGTTCACTGACGTGATAATCCGCCGCTTCTAACCATGCCGGATCGATCTCCACACCCCAACCGGGCCCTTCGGGTATCTGCGCCTTTCCGTCCACAATCTTAAACGGGTTTCCCAAGAAGAGGCCTTCCTGCCAGGGATAGTAGTCTTCTCCTTCAATTGAGAATTCCAGATATTTCCCGGCGTTGGGAATGGCACCTAAGAGATGCATGGTGCAGATGGTGACCAGGGTGAGATTGGCGCAATGGGGGGTACAGGGCAGACCGGCTTCATCTGCCATCTTCGCCACCCGCAGCGTGCGGTTCAACCCGCCCATATACATCACATCCGGCTGAGTAATGTTGACTGCACGCATATCGATCATCCGTTGCCAGGTGGCAAGATCGCAGTCCTGTTCCCCGCCGGTCACGTCGATGGAAAGGGCATCGGTCACCTCTTTCGTCTGATCAAGTTCCCAATAAGGGCATGGCTCTTCAAAATGGCTGATGCCTTCATCTTCCAGCAAACGGCCGAGTTCGATGGCCTTGGCCGGCGAATAGCAAGAGTTGGCGTCCACCAGCTTGGCCACTCCATCGCCCAATGCCCGCGCAACGGTGGGGACAACCTCTTCGCTGCGGCCCGGCCATTCGTCCACATTGCGGCCCACTTCAGAACCGACGCGCCATTTGAAGGCATCAAAACCTTTCTCGTCGCGCAGCCGCATGAAACGCTCTGCCTCCTCGGCTGGGCTGATGTCCCGTTTCATAGATGATGCGTAAGCGCGAATGGGCCGCGCCTGTGCCCCCAACAGCGCCACAACGGGCTTGTCTTCAAGCTTGCCGCGCAAATCCCATAAGGCCGTGTCGAGCCCCGCCATGGCTCGGCGCAGATAAGAACCTGGAAACTTGTGCTCACGCTCAGTGATGATGTCGAGCAGGTCGTCAAAATCCAGAGCATCTGCACCCAAAGCATAAGGGGCCACTTGGCGGTGAAAGATCTGGCAGGTGATGTCGGAGTGATAGGTGGAGACCTGCCCCCAACCTTCAGCGCCCGTATCCGAGGTGGCCCTCACAAAGCCCACCGCTTGCGTGCAGAAGGTCTCCAGCTTGGCGATCTTCATGGGTCAATAAAGCCTTCCGCCATTGGGGAGCGTCTGATCCGGTGCGATCATCACCACATCGCCCTCAGCATCCGGCATGCCCAGGGTGAGCACTTCTGACATAAACTTGCCGATCTGGCGGGGTGGAAAATTGACCACCGCACAAACCTGGCGCCCCATAACGCTCTCCACCGTGTAGTGTTTGGTGATTTGGGCAGAGGTTTTTTTCACACCGATCTCCTCGCCAAAATCTATCCACAGCTTGATCGCCGGGACGCGTGCCTCCGGATAGGGTTGGGCATCAATCACAGTGCCCACACGAATGTCTACTTTGAGGAAATCATCGAACGTGATTTCCGCTGGCCTAGTGTCTGCTGTCATGGAAGTTCCCGAGTTCTTAGGAGGCGGAAGCTTGTGTATCGGACGCCCCGGGCCTCCCGCCCCGGTTGCGCCAGAAAGCCCTCGCAAACTGATAGACCGCAGTTCCAACAGCTACAGGCGTACCAGAACGCTCCAGCAGGCTTTCACCTTGCCGCAGGCGCCGGTCCAGTTCAGCCATCGTCTTGGAGAGACCCGCATCATCTTCGTTGAGCCAGGTTTGGAAGACCCGGGCGTACACATATGCCAGCCCACCGGTCTTCAAGAAGGCCTGCATGCCGCTGTCTTCAATGCCCGCGCCCGCCAGCATCCAGGTCTGGGACCGCATGGCCGCCCCGGCGGTGATCGCAACGTCTTGCGGATTGCCACGCATACCACGGGCTATGTTGCGAAGCGCCTTCTTGTGGGGGCCCAGTAGCTCCAACCTCAGCATAATGACATCGAACAGCCGGTCCCGAGGCAACTCATCCGGATCGCCATCGGTCTCGATTTTCTTCAGAAGCTCTGCGTCCGTGCGGGCCATAAAGACCGCCAGAATGTCGGCTTTGGAGGCAAAGTCCTCCGCCACATCGGCAAGAGTAACGCCTGCTTCATTGGCGATGGCTGAAAGGCGCACATCGCGCCAGTCCATCTCTTCTGCCAGTGTCAGCGCTGCTTTGATGACTTTGTCTTTGCGGGAAAGTCTTGGCATGGAATGGGTGCTGCCTTTTGACTGTTTTTTTCCGATCGCACCCTAATGGCGGACGCAACAATACGCAACGCGCTCAGATGTCACGAGCGGTGTCTTTGCGAAAGCCAGGATCTTTAGAGCGGCTCGCGAGGTCCAGGCTATGCCCCCTCCGTGCGCTGAGGCGTGGTTGACGTCTTATTTGCGACAATCGAACACCACCTCTTTTCCGCGTTCCACCCGGTCAAAGCGCCAGGCGCTATCGGCCTGGCATTTCCACTCCACCTGCACATGGGTCGTGTGCTTGGCTACCTCCGGCTCGGTGCACAAGTCATCATTGACTTTGAAGATGCATAACTCCTCACCGCTGCAGTTGGCCTCAATGGTGGGTTTTGCATTACATCTTGGTTGCTGGGCGGGGTCTGCGAAGCTGCGCATATCTGCGCGCCTCACCATGTAAGGCAGACGATCAGCGACGGGCGCCGGGTCAGGGCTGGAGCACAGGACAAGTGAGCCATCTGCACTCTCCAGCGCCTTGAGGCCGGGGTGCTTCTTTCCAGAGCTCTGGCAAGTGGTCTGGGCAGACGCGCTGACCGGAGTTGTGGTGCCCACGCCAACGACGAAGAGCACCGCATAATCCTGCTT
>JBCDDQ010000195.1:0-9029 GCA_039180225.1 Pseudomonadota bacterium | reverse complement strand
GGCCGGGTATGGGTCGATGAGAACAACAATGGGCTGCTGGACAATGGTGAAGCCGGGATTCCCCACGTCCGGGTTCAATTGAAGGGTGCCGATGGCCGCCTGCTCAATGAGGCCCAGTCTGATACTGACGGCACGTATCGGTTCGATCACTTAAGCGAGGGCGACTACACGATCGTGTTCAGGGATGTGGCCGCATTTGACTTCAGTGAGAAGGATGCTGGTGGCAACACGTTCGATGCATTCGACAGCGATGTGAATGTCGCCCTCCCCCAAGTGATCGAACCGATACGTGCCGTCAGTTTCAGACTGGGCCTCATTGAGCAGCCGGCCATCGGCACCCTTCAATTGAACCCGGACGTGGGGTATCCCGGCTTCACCGTTGTCCAGCAGCCCATTATTGTTCTCATCGACCCATACCCGGCCGCTGATCGAGCCCTGAATGGCATCTGGATCTGGCTCCGGGAAGTCAACGATTATGATACCGGCATTCATCGCCTCATCGTGCGGGCCGGATCCAAGGGTGAAGGTGTCTGTTCCACTTCGCACCACGTTCACGTCACTGTCGATCTGATCTGGGGCATTATCGGCTACGTGCTTTTCCGTGAAGTAATAGTTGCCGGTGAACTTGAAAGTGATCGCATAGTCCCCCGAATCCAGACCATCAAACTGATAGTTGCCGTCCGCATCTGAGGTGGTTTCAGCGACAAGGTTTCGCGCGCCATCGAACAACTGAACCACAAGGCCTGAATACCCGCCTTCGCTCCCATCCATGACACCGTTTTGGTTATCGTCGAACCACACTTTGCCACCAACAGACGCGAGCTCTGGTTCGTCGAACAAATAGGACGTATCAACGGTCTTGTCGTCGAACTGTAGTTGAACGTTTGCGGGCAGGATCTCAAAGCCCGCATCGTTCCAGACAACAACCCCTTCGCCATCTTCCGTGACATCCCACCCCCAATCAGACGAGGCGCCGCTCAATTGATGAACGGAAGTGTCGCCAAACAGGACTGAGGTATCGACCGTCCTGTCGGAGAACTCCAGTTTGACGTTGGCTGGAAGGATCTGAAACCCGTCGGCGTTCCAGACCACAACGCCCTGCCCGTCTTCCGTCAGAGACCAGTTCCAATCAGACGAGGTGCCGGAGAGCTGATGGACGGACGTATCTCCAAACAGTCCAGAGGTGTCGACAGTTTGGTCTGTAAACACCAACTGGACGCTGGCTGGGAGAATTTGGAACCCCTCGTCATTCCAGATAACAATCCCCGCGCCGTCTTCTGTCAGGCCCCAACCATAGTCAGCGGCATTGCCGCTGACCATGTAAGCCAGGCCATCTCCAGAGTATTCCGCAATCGTGGTCATTCAAACACTCCTAAAAGTGGCAATTGCTGTTCCGTCGTCGTGGCAAATGAGCCGAGATCTGCACAGATCCGGCACTTGCTCGCGCAATTTTCACGAGCCGTGCAATCTTCGTTCCACTTTTAGGTGAGTGCGATCAGATGAGATCAGATCTAAGTTAGCAGGGTCTGCGACCGCTCTTCTGCCTGAGATGAGACGGGTTCAAGCATAGGTGAATTTGCGCCAGCACTGCTCAGAGCTCTTGCAATTCTCGGCGGCAACAAGTCCGCATAATTCTTCCAACGCCCAACGGAAGAGCCATAAATCTTTTGACGGACCTGGAAGATACTGGACGTGGCAACGTGTTCACCGGCCTGCGCAAACTCAAGGCAAGATGGATCCCACGCCAAGTCAATGTGCTGAAGTAGGTCCCGTATTTGCTGTTCGGGCTGAGCAATCAGGCGTTCGTATGATAACTCATGAAAGCGGTCGTTGAGCACGGACGTCCAGTGGCTCGCCAATCTGTCCACCGCTTCCTGGCGCCTGACCAGATGATCCAAATCAAATGAATAGGCGACCGTGTCGCGGAAGCTGCTGAAGTAGCACGAAACAAGTATGTCTCGCGGATCACGGACGCAGTGAACAACATGGGCATTGGCGAATGCACGCAGGATTGGCCCTAAATGGAAGATATTGTTCAAAGATTTGTCGACAACAACTTTTGCGCTCGTCACATCTTCATCAAGGGCATCAATGTAGCCTGACCGCAAGTTGCTGAGAGCTTGAGGGCTCAAGCGTTCCTCGTCCGCAGACCCGCTAAGGTGTTTCGCCACCAATCCTTCGATATGGCCTGCCTCTCAAATCCCCCGAACGTACCGGTGGCTTGACAGGATTTGATGGACGAGGGTCGACCCGGACCGTGGCATCCCAACAAGAAACACAAGGTTCGGCCCTGCATCAGAGACCTTGCCACCCTTGAACCAATCGGCATCGTAACGCTCTATGAGGCCTTCTACATATGCATCATGGGCATCTGGGTCATAGTCCACTTTAGCCCGTCGCAGAGCGTTGGCCCTCTGAAAGCTCTCGAAAGCCTCGGCGTGCTTGCCCGCTTGATCGTAAAAGCGCCCTTGTGCTGCGTTCAACGCCTCACGTTGAGATTCGGACAGTTGACCAGCAACCAGCAGCTCTTCGATAACAGGAAGATCCTCTTCTTTTAGGCGCTCGATCATGGAGAGCATCTGATAGGCTTCCGGATAGTCATTGGATAACGCTAAGGCTTGTCTGAGATGATCCTCTGAGCCATCAAAGTCCGCCTCCACCTGACAAATGTGGCCAAGTCGCATGTGGATGGCCGGCGTGTCCGGACGGACACCGAGGGCCTCTTCATAAAGGTGCCGGGCCTCAGAAAACTTGGAGAGCTTCTCAAGGGCGCGCCCGTAGTCGCGCATAACCCGCACGCTGCCGGGCGTTGCTGCAAGAGCTTCTTCAAAATGTGGCAAAGACGCAGAGTGTTGTCCGTCGCTGGCCAAGGCGCAGGCCAGGTGATGATGAATGTCGCGTGCTGCCGGTTGGAGCTCAAGAGCGGCAGCGAACGAATGCGCCGCATCTGAATATGCGTGCACCCCCATCTGAGCGAACCCAAGATTTAGGAACGCTTTTATATGCTTTGGATTGAGACGCACGGCTTCTTTGAAATGCTCGACCGCAAGATGCTTTTGGCCATTTTGATCCAAGCATGTCCCGAGAACCAGGTGTGCGTCAGCGTTGTTTTGTTGTAGATCAACGCCTCTTCTGGCGAGATCCAACGCCTCTAAACGCTTCCCCTGATTGAGCATCGTAATCGATGCATGCAACAAATCTAATACTTAAGACATCTAAAACAGAACTCACTACCAACACTTACTTATTTCATAAGTCTCACCTTAGAACCTTTATCATAACCACTTCATAACTTGGATTATAATCTAGAAGGACCAGAATACACCTATTTCCGCATTCAACTGCAGCCTGAAACACACTGGGTAGTCTTCTGTGCGCGAAGCTCAAAACATTGCTTGTTGAAACTGTCACAAAGTCCGGGGTAAACTCCGAGTCGCAAAGAGAGGATCAGAGGAAGCGGATTTACACCCTTGCAACCTTTAGATAATTTGCATGTCCAACCGGCAGTCGAGCGATAACCGCTGCGGCTGCCTTTTTGCGAAAGGAACTCAAACCCTGACGGACAAACCCAAGTCGAGCGCCAAAAAGAAGAAGGCTGCTCCCAAGGACCCTGCCGCTGAAGCGCGCAAGGCGTCCAAAAAACTCCTGAAGACCATCAAGACCTGCCTGGAAGACGCAAAGGCCGAGGATGTCATCGCAATCGACGTTGGCAACAAGACCTCTGTGGCCGACCATATGGTGATCGCCTCTGGCCGCTCTCAGCGCCATGTGAGCGCCATTACCGACCAGTTGTCGCGGTCGCTCAAAAAGGCCGGGGTCAAAGGAGCCCATTCTGAAGGCACACCCCATTGCGACTGGGTGCTGATTGATGCTGGCGACGTGGTGGTGCACCTGTTCCGCCCGGAAGTGCGCAGCTTCTACAATCTGGAGAAACTCTGGTCGCCTCAGGCGCCTGACGAAAAGATCGCCGTTTAAGACCGGCGCACACGGTTCAAGACCCGCCGGACGTTATGCGCATCACCATCTGCGCCGTAGGCCGCCTGAAGCGCGCGCCCGAAGCTGAGCTGTCAGCCGATTATCAGGCGCGGGCAGAAAAACTCGGCCGCCAAGTTGGCCTTTCGAAGGTCGATATTGTCGAAGTGGCCGAAGCCCATGAGGCCCAAAGCGCCGCCCGCAAGGCCCGTGAAGCTGAAGCCCTCACCGCCAAGCTCTCCGCCGGCGCGCAGATCATTTGCCTGGACGAACATGGACAAAATGTTGATTCCAAAGAATTTTCCAAGATCATCAAGAACGCAGCGGACAACGGCACCAGCGAGCTTGCATTCGTTTTGGGCGGCCCGGATGGCCTCAGCGCGGATGTTTTGACCTCTGCCACAAGAACGCTGTGTTTCGGCCGTATGACGTGGCCCCACAGATTGGCGCGAGTGATGCTTTTGGAGCAAATTTACCGGGCCGTTACACTTATGGTGAATCATCCCTATCATCGCGTATGAAAGGCGCAGATGGGACGTTTCTCGTTCAAACATAAATGGCGCAAAGCGCTTACGGTTTTCACCGCGGCCGGGCTCGCCCTGGGCGCGGCGGGGTTTGCCTATGCGGTGGACGATCAGGCCGAGGAAAAGGCCATCAAAGCTGGCTCCGGCGAACTGAAAGGCCTTGAGGACAAGCTCAAAGCCACGAGAGCCCGCGAAAAAACGCTCGGTGCAGAGATAACGGCCTTGGAGCGTGAGGCTCAGGTGCTCTCCGAACGGCTGATCTCCATGGCCGCACGGGTGCAGGCGCGTGAGGCCAAGATTACCGCAGGAGAAGAACGCCTGGGCCAGTTGGACCTGGAAGAGCGCGCGCTGAAGGATCAACTGCGCCGGCGCCGCAAGACCTTGGCGGATCTTCTGGCCGGGTTGCAGCGTCTGGAACAAAACCCTCCACCCGCCCTCATCGTGAAACCGGATGATGCGCTGTCTGCCTTGCGCAGTGCCATGTTGCTTGGAGCCATTGTGCCGGAGCTGAAAAGTGAGGCCACGGCCATTTCGCGCAACCTGTCGCGCCTGGTAGAACTGCGTTCTGCCATCAACCGTGAACGTGAGGGTCTGGAAGCCAATATTGCGCGACTCGGGACCGAGCGCGATGAGATTGAAACCCTTCTGGCGCAAAAACAGGCCGTCGCGACAAAAACCCGCGGTGAGCAGAAAGAATACCGCCGCCTGGCCAAATCGCTGGCGAAGCATGCGCGAAACTTGCGCAGCTTGATTGCGGCGCTGGAGAAGAAGCGCAGGACCCGCCTGGAGGCCGAACGCAAGCTTGCCCAGAAGCTCGCCAAGCAGGAGCTTGAGGCCGAAGAGCGCCGGAAACTCGAAGAAAAGCGCCGTCTTGCGGTGCTTAACGCGCCAAGAGTGCGCTTCTCCAGAAACCGCAGCAAGATCGGTTACCCGGCCCAAGGCGAGAAGCTTTACACCTATGGCGACAAGAAGCCGGACGGCAAAATCGCCAAGGGGATCGCGCTCGCCACCCGAAGTAACGCACAGGTGACTGCCCCTGCAGACGGGACGGTGGTATACGCTGAAGAGTTCAGGAGCTACGGCAAACTCTTGATCATCAATGCCGGAGAAGGGTATCATCTTCTTTTAGCCGGCCTTGGCTCCATTACGGTGGCTGCAGGACAAACGGTCCGCGCAGGTGAGCCGATCGGGACAATGGGAACAGAGGCTGCTTCGGGAGTTGTAGGATCAGGGGCGCCGACTAATCGCCCGGTGTTGTATGTAGAATTTCGCAGGAACGGAAAGTCAATCGATTCACGGCCCTGGTGGGCTGGATCAAGCAGTAAGGTACGCGGATAATGCGCAAACAATTGCTCTCTAATGCTGGATTTTTGGCCATCGGCGCCGTAGCCGCCACCGTGGGCTGGCACATCATTGGCCCCATGTCCGCGGTCGGAGGCTCCAATGCCGATACCTACCGACAACTTAATCTGTTTGGCGATGTGTTTGACCGCATCCGGTCAGACTATGTGGAAGTGCCGGATGACGAAAAGCTCGTGGACAGCGCAATTAGCGGCATGCTGGCCTCGCTCGATCCCCAGTCCAGCTACATGAACGCCAAGCGTTTCCAGGATATGCAGGTTCAGACCCGCGGTGAGTTCGGCGGCCTTGGCATCGAAGTCACCATGGAAAACGGCGTGGTGAAGGTTGTGGCTCCGATCGACGACACACCAGCCGCTAAAGCCGGCGTTCTGGCGGGTGATCTGATCACCCATCTGGACGGAGAACAGATCCACGGCCTGACCCTGTCGCAAGCGGTCGATAAGATGCGCGGCAAGGTGAACAGCCCGATCACCATCACCGTGGTGCGCAAAGGCCAGTCTGAGCCTATTGAAATTCGGATTGTCCGCGCCATCATCCGTATCCGGTCGGTGCGCTTTAATGAAGAAGATGATCTGGGTTATGTGCGGATCACCACCTTTAACGAACAAACGCAAGAAGGCCTGAACCGGGCGCTTCGGACACTGAACGACAAGATGGGCGACAAGCTGAAAGGTTATGTCATCGACTTGCGGAACAATCCGGGCGGTCTTCTGGATCAGGCGATTTCCGTGTCTGACACATTCCTGGAACGCGGCGAGATTGTCTCCACCCGTGGACGCAACGCTGAGGAAACCCAGCGCTTTAACGCTCAGGCCGGCGATCTGACCAATGGCAAGCCGCTTGTGGTATTGATCAATGGCGGATCCGCATCAGCCTCTGAAATCGTGGCTGGCGCCCTGCAGGATCACCAGCGCGCCACCATCTTGGGCACGCGGTCCTTCGGCAAAGGCTCGGTGCAAACCATTATACCGCTTGGCTCCTATGGCGCCATGCGCCTCACCACGGCCCGCTACTACACGCCGGCTGGCTCCTCCATCCAGGCCAAGGGCATCACACCTGACGTGAAGGTGGAACAGGAACTTCCCGATGAGCTGAAAGGCAAGGCGCCTAAGCCTCGCGGCGAAGCACATCTGCGCGGTCACCTTGAGCACGAGAAGAAAAAAGAAGAAGAGAAAGAAGACAGTGGTTCATCTGCTTACGTCCCGGCTGACAAGGCCAAAGACCAGCAGCTGCAATATGCCTTCAACCTCTTGCGCGGTATCAAGGTGAATGAAAACAAAGCCACCGAAGAGCCGGCCAAGGCGGACGAAAAGGCCACGGCAAACTAGTCCGGCGCTTCACATCTGAAATGAGCAAAAAACCCCGGTTCTGCCGGGGTTTTTTATTCGTCGTAAACAAAGTGTTAAGACGCGTGTCCGTACCTTGCACGTTGGGAATCAAACCAACGAATCACGTAAGCACGCCGCGAGCATGATTGACGAAGATCTCAGAACGCCGCTCCAGCGCCAGCATCTGAAACGCCGGTTGGGCCTTTCGTCCATCTCGGCGCTTCAAGTGGCAACTTTCTGCGTTGTGTCAGCCGCCATTGGCCTGGTTGGCTGGCTCAGCTTGAACCATGATCCGCTGGGCGGCGAGCCGGTGGTGACCGTGAAGATGTTGCCCGGCGATCCGGTGATCATCGCCGCTGCGAACGAGGAGCTGCCGAATGCCCCCAAAGAGGGCATGGTCCGGGTTTATGGCAGCGGGGATGCCCCCATTGAGATGCAGTCCGGGGTGACCACCAGTTCCCCCAGCACCACGTCCAAGATGACCCGAATTGAGGGTTCGGCGGAATTGACCGCACTCGACCGTCAATTCGCTGTGCCGCCTGACGGGGTGCCTGAAGAAGATGTCATCATCACCGGGGCTATTGGTGCCAGCACACCACGGGCCATCCGCCTAACGCGTGCGCCCATCCGGCGGCTGGTGGAGAAGACGCCCTTTGGCCCGCTCCCAAAGATTTCCGGAAAGCTGACCCCGGCCAAGGCCTATGCCCGTCCGGTGAACAAAAAGGCGCTTTCCAAGTCGCGCGGTAAGATCGCCATCGTTATTGGCGGCATGGGGCTCTCTTCTGAGGCCACCGGTGCGGCTGTCCGCGCCCTGCCCGGCCCGGTCACCCTGGCCTTTGCGCCGTACGGCCAGGGCCTTCAGCGCTGGATCGGCAAAGCCCGCCGGCGCGGCCACGAGGTCCTGTTGCAGCTGCCCATGGAGCCGTTCAACTATCCTGCAGCCAATCCGGGGCCTGATCCGCTTTTGACCACCCTTCACCCTGAAGAGAACTTGCGGCGTCTTAAGACCTACATGGGCCGCTTTACCGGCTATACCGGCGTCACCAACTATATGGGCGCCAAGTTTACCAGCGAGCCGGGTGCGCTTGCTCCTGTGTTGGGCGAGTTGAAGCAACGCGGCCTGACCTATCTGGATGATGGCACCTCCGGGCGCAGCAAAACTGGCGAAGTGGGCCGGCGCCTCAACTTGCGCGTGGCGCGCGCCCATAAGGTGATCGACCGCGTGCAGGATCCGGTGCAGATCCGGGCGAACCTGGAAAAGTTGGAGAAAATCGCCCTGAAACGCGGAATTGCGGTTGCGGTTGGAAGCGGTTTGCCCGAAACCATCACGGAAGTCAGCCAGTGGGCCAACACCCTGGCGGACAAGGGCATCGCACTGATCCCTGTGAGCGCAGTTTACGGAAGATAAAAGCCCATGGCGAAACCTGACCGGGAAAGCATGCCCTACCGCGCATGTGTCGGCGTCATATTGCTCAACACCGACGGCAAGGCCTGGATCGGCAAGCGCATCCCCAAATGGGAGGGAGATGGCTCAGCCCACCTGTGGCAAATGCCCCAAGGGGGGATCGATCAGGGCGAAACCCCTGAAGAGGCCGCTTGGCGCGAGCTTGCTGAGGAGACCGGGGCAACCAAGGCAACTCTTCTCGGCCAGACCTCCGAGTGGCTGTACTACGACTTGCCCGATGATGCGTTGGGCATCGCCCTCAAAGGCCGTTATCGGGGCCAGAAACAGCATTGGTTCGTGATGCGCTTTGAGGGCAATGATGATGACATCAACATTGCACCGGACGACCACAAGCCGGAGTTCAGCACCTGGAGATGGGAAGCGCTGGAAGCGCTGCCG
>JBCDDQ010000194.1:0-9032 GCA_039180225.1 Pseudomonadota bacterium | reverse complement strand
CTGCTTTGCCTTTGGGCTGTCTGAAGCCTGCCGTTTGAAGGTCACCCTGCGCGGCAGCATGGAATGCGCCTGGACCATGCAGTCACTGGAAGACGGGGAATGGGTGGATGATACGACAACCGGTCTCCTTTTCATCCCCTTCTGGAGACCAAAGACCTACAAATTTCACCACAACGTGCTTCCAAGAAAGACTTAAGTCTTAGCACACAGCACTTCGATGGGGATGATGGCCTGAAGGCGGGAGGCCTCGGCCATATTGGCTGCTGCCGTTTCGCCCAGCTCGCCGTGGATCATGGAAATGGCGCGATGGGGCGGTTTTTCTCCGCGCTCCACCATCTCACGAACCTTGGCGGCGAACGCTTTTGATTCTGCCACATGGTCGCCGAACCGTTCGATCCTGAAACCACTTGCCTCAAGACCGGCCCGGGTCTCCTCAGGGGTTGCAAGGAAGCTGCTCTCTTCGGTAAGCGCCCAGGGGGCCGGGTAGGGCACAGCGCCTCCGGGCCCTTGGGCCAGCTCTGAAAGCACCAGCCAGCCTCCGGGCTTCAAGACGCGGAAGATCTCTGCGTAGAACTCTGCCTTGTCAGCAATGTTCATGGAGACGTTCATGGAGTACGCGCCCTCAAAGGTGGCGTCGCCGAACGGCATGGCCAGCGCATTGCCCTGCTCGATGGCCACTTGGCCCTCAAGACCCATGGCCGACGTCAGGTGACGGGCCACGTCGCAGAATTCTTCGGTAAGATCGATGCCGGTAACCTTGCAGCCGAACCGTGTGGCCATGTAGCGGGCCGGGCCGCCGATGCCGCAGCCGATATCCAGAAGATGATCGGAGGCATTGACTGCGATGCCGGCGGCCAGCTGCTCGGTTGAGTCCAAACCCCGGCCGTGGAACTGGTCATATGGGGCCAGTGTCTCAACGGTAGGATTGTCCGGATCTGCGCCATCCTCCACGAGTGCGGCCTTTAGGCGGTCAAGCAAGCTGCCGCTGGTGTAATGATCGGTGATGCCGGTGTTGGTGCTCATGGATTATCTGTATTGCTTCCACAATTCGACCAATTTTTCGCGCACCTCGTCCCCGGCCACGACCAGCCTGTAGGTGGCGTTGGAGACAACAAAGTGGAGCGGTTCCTCATCCTCCCGGCGGTTCGGCGTGCGGTGATCGGGGCGGCCTTTTGAGGAAAATAGGAACGGTATCGCATACGGGCTCATCGCTGATCCTCCTGAAACACATTGTTCACCAGCACGCCTGCCGACGTCAACGCATGGTGCGGAACTTCCTTCCGCTTAGAGGGCACTTGCACAGCGCGGCGCCCATGGTTACATGTGCCGCAATGTGTTTGGAGACAGCTTATGAATGCCATACTTGAATTGATCCTCACCGTACTGTGGCTTTACACGATTGTGATCTTTGCCATGGTCATCATGAGCTGGCTTATTGCGTTTAATGTGGTGAACCTTCACAACAATTTTGTGGCCCAGCTGTGGTATGTGCTCAATCGGCTAACCGAGCCGCTGTTGGGGCCGATCCGCCGCTTTCTGCCCAACATGGGCGGGATCGATCTGTCGCCCATCGTGCTGCTGCTCGCGGTCTGGTTCCTGCAAAACCTGATTGCCCGCGACATCGCCCCGCGCTTACTGAGCGGCTGAGGCCCGCCCTGTCGCATCACACCCCTGTCACGGCGTAACCAGATAAGGTCAATCGCCCCAAGACCGCTATCCAATCGGCGCTGAGCGCCCATCCCAGAACAAGGACATTCCCGCCATGACAAGCGAAGCCAGACTTATTGATGGTAAAGCCTATGCCGCAGGCCTCAGAGAACGGGTCGCCGGCGCAGTGGCGCAGTTGAAGGCGGAGCATGATCTGCAGCCGGGTCTGGCCGTGGTTCTGGTGGGCGAAGATCCGGCCAGCCAGGTTTATGTGCGCAACAAGCACAAACAGACATTGGAAGCCGGGATGAACTCGTTTGAACACCGGCTGGATGCTTCCACCTCCGAGGCGGATCTTCTGGCCCTGGTGGAGCAGTTGAACAACGATCCCGCCGTGCACGGCATCCTGGTGCAGCTGCCCCTGCCGGACCATATCGACAGTGAAAAGGTAATCAACACGATCAGCCCGGACAAGGATGTGGACGGCTTTCACGTGATCAATGCAGGTCGCCTAGCCACCGGTCAGGACGCACTTGTGGCGTGCACACCCGTGGGCTGCGTGCTTTTGGCAAAGGATGCCATGGGTGATCTGAACGGCGCCAATGCTGTGGTCGTCGGGCGCTCCAATATCGTGGGCAAGCCCGTGGCACAGCTGCTTTTGCAGGAAAACTGCACGGTCACCATCGCCCATTCGCGCACCAAGGATCTGCCGGCAGTGTGCCGCGGGGCCGATCTCTTGATTGCGGCTGTGGGCCGCCCGGAGATGGTCAAGGGTGATTGGGTGAAGCCGGGTGCATGTGTCATCGATGTGGGGATCAATCGCATCGATGGGGAAAACGGTAAGACCCGGCTGGTGGGCGATGTGGATTTTGACAGCGCCAAGCAGGTGGCCGGATCCATCACCCCCGTACCGGGCGGCGTTGGTCCCATGACGATTGCCTGCCTGTTGCGCAGCACGGTGATTGCAGCCTGTGCGCAGGCCGGTGTGGCAGCACCAGAGCTTTAGAGCTACAACGGCTCATTATGAGCCAGCCTGACGACCTTCCCGCCGAACGCGCGCCTGTGTGGCTGTGGCTGAAGCTTGGGCTGATGTCATTCGGCGGGCCCGCGGCTCACATTTCGCTGATCCAATCGGAGATTTGCGAGCGCCGTAAGCTGGCAACGTACGACACATATCTGCGGGGTTTGAACTTTGCCGTGCTTTTGCCCGGGCCTGAAGCCTTGCAGCTTGCAACCTATCTGGGCTGGCGCATTTCCGGCATCCCAGGGGCGCTGTTGGCCGGGGCGGGATTTGTGCTGCCCGGCGCGATCCTTATGATCACGGCCACTTTGTGGATTGCCACCAAAGGCGATGCGCCGCTGATCAAAGCGGTGTTCGCCGGGGTGCAGCCGGTGATCGTGGCGTTTGTCACGGCGGCCCTCTTCAAGCTCGCCCGCAATCATCTGAGGAGCAAGCTGGCGCTTGGACTGGCGGTGTTTGCGCTGGTGGCCATGATGTTGTTTTCCGGGGTCTTTCCTCTGGTGATTTTGATCGCCGGCGCGCTGGGCGCCCTGCTTCTGGCCGATGGCCACGACTATTACGAGATCAACCCTCAGGCAGACGACACGCCCGCCGGGCGCAAGCGTACCGTCATCATCGTTCTGGGGGTCGGCAGTGTGATTTGGCTGGCGCTTACCGCGCTTTGCATCTTCGTATTGCCCTTCAACCCCTACATGGGCATCGATATCGTAATGTCCACAGCGGCAATGGCCACCTTTGGCGGGGCTTATCCGGCGGTGGCGTTCGTGGGGGAGCAGGCGGTGACCACCTGGGGCTGGCTCAGCCGCACCGAGATGATCGACGGGTTGGCGCTGGCGGAAACGATCCCTGGCCCACTCAGCCTGTTCAACGCCTATGTGGGCACCATGGCCGCGATCGGCCATGGGGTTTGGGGCGCGGTTCTGGGCGGCGCCCTGGCTGTCAGTTTCAGCTTTCTGCCCTCGCTCACGCTGGTGATCGCTTTTGCGCCATACGTGGACTGGTTCTACTCCATCTCCCTGGTGCGCGCGGCGCTGGCAGGCGTGTCAGCGGCGGTGGTGGGCATTATCGGCAAGCTTGCGCTTGTGCTGATCTATGCGGTGTGCCTTCCCGGCAACGTGCCGGACTGGACCAACATTGCCATTGCTTTTTTGGCAGCTGTCGCGATCATGTCCGGGCGCGTGCCGCCCTTGTTGCTGATTGTCGCCGGAGCGGTGTTTGGTGTTCTGTTCTTAAGGTGAAATGAGATGCGGCTGTTCTTGACCTTCATGATGCTCGCCTGGTTCGCTCACACGTCGTCCGTGTCCGCAGCTGAGTTCGACAGCACCTACACGAAGCTCAATCTGAAGGACTGCCAGAAGGGCGAGAGCAACGATGACGAGGGCTGGGCCAATTGGATGTGCACCGGCTACAAAGGCATCCCCATTTTCTTTGCCCATGCGGATTTGCGTGAGTTTGTGGGTTATGGGCCGGATGCGAAAAACACCTGTTCGGCGCGTACCACGTTCCAGCGCTTCAATGCGGCGGGGACCACGATTGAATGGCGTTTGCGCAGAGGCCGGCCGGTGGCCACGATCCTGCGCTTTCGCGTAGAGGGAGATGGTCTCAAAGAACAGTTTCTGGTGGTCACCAAGCTGGACGGGGACCAGTCTTGCCCCATGGGGTACGTGGATGCCCGCGTGCGCAACCACAATCAGGCGGCCCGGGATTTGGCCGATGAGAATGTGGCTCAATTCTCTTGTGCCAGCGATACGCCTCAGGTGATCTCGCCGAAATACACCGCGCCCGGTGCCTTTGCCACGGGCGGGGCCTGCATGCCCTAACGCCAGCTTGACAAGGACGCAGCCCGGTGACTACCGTGCGCCGACGGGGATCGGGGCCGGGTAGCCGGTGGCTGATCACTTTGGCCGCTGGTCCGGATATGACAAGCGGGCGAACCGAATGGCAGCCAAAAGTCCGGAATGGGGGTATTCAAGGCTTTTCCGTTTGTCGGAAGGCGATTTTGAAGAAGCCAACTTCAGTAGGCTTCTCGTGATCGTGCTGAGAAGGCTGGAAAGCGAGTTTCCAGATCAGGTCGATCTGACCACCTGCAAGCGCATCGCCGAGTTTTCCGACACCTTTATGGATCTTTGGAACTGGCTGGTGGGCCAGGGTGTCCTGACCGGGCCCATCTCCAATTGCGCCATGACGCTGATGGGCCATCAATCCTACCAAGCTGCGCTTGCTGAACATCCGAAGGTTGCTGCCAGCTTCAAAGATTCAGGCGACGAGCTGGCGCCCATGGATGCCTCATTGTTCCTGTTATCGGTGCTCAGACATCAGCATGAAAAAGCCCGCCGCGACGATTCCGAACGGCCAGATGTCGATTAGTGTTCCGGCTTGGCCCGGTCCACAAGCGCAAGAACCGCCAAATGAAGCAGGTAGGCTTCGTGTTTCAGGCCAAGTGCCCTGGCCTCATCGCGCAGTGATCTGGTTGATTGGATGAGCTGGAGAATGTCGCCGGTTTGCTGGGGGTGGGCGTCCGCCTGCCCAGTGTCACGCAAGCGCTGCCCGTCAAAGCTTATCACCGCCATTTAGGCCTCCAACCGTTCCGCCGAATCTCAGTTTACAGCAATGGCCCGACTTGCGATATTGCACTTTTTTAGAAGTTGCATCTGCGTTTTTGCAGGGCTGGGTGTTGAAATATGATCGATTGGGATCTTTGGCACACAATTGAAGAACTCGGGTTTGCCGGGTCTTACTCCGCTGCGGCCAGTCGACTGAAGGTGAATGCAACCACGGTCAAGCGGCGCAAGGAGCAGATGGAGCGGCTTTTGGGGCGCCAGTTGTTTCAGCGCGAAGCAGGCTATCTGGTGCCGACGCCGGCGTGCAAGCAGGCTTTGGATAAGATTCGCGTGGCAGGCCGGCATCTTGAGGCCGCCCAGGCGGAGTTGAGCTCAGAACTGGAGCACAGCTTATGGCGTAAAATCACCATTACCTCGCTCAACTATATCTGCGACAGAGTTTTGGGGCCGGGCATGGCCAGCCTGGCGCCCGACCGTCGTTTGCGCATCGAACTGGTGGGCGGTGACAGGAACCTCACGCTGATCGGTGGCAAGGAAGCGGACATCGCGCTCAGGCTGGGCAATTCCCAATCCAAGGGAGTTGCCGCCTGGCACATTGCGGACATCAAGTACTGCACGTACGCCGGCAAGGCAGCAGACGGCGCCAGTTCGCCCTGGGCGACACTTGATCGGGCCCACTCGCACTTGGCAGAGGTCAAGATCCCGGAGCGTCATGCAGGCAACGATGGCGTGAGGTATACGGCGACCACATCGACCGCCCTGGAAGGGATTGTTGCGTCCGGAGCTGCCAAAGCCATGTTGCCGGCCTTCATTGGTGATCAAAATCCGAACCTGGAGCTGTTGGATCGGCATCCCGTCATCCACCGGCCTTTGTGGCTCCTATGGCGCAACAACGTTGCTGATGAGCGCCATTTCGGCGCGGTTACGACTTGGATTGTGGAGGAAACCGAAAAGTGGTTTGAGCCCACCTGGCAGGCGACGGATTTGCTGGTGAAGTACAAGGATCAGTCGGCGCGCAGGTGAAGGGCGCCCCGGAATGGCACCGCTCCGAGCCCGATTGCCCTGGGTCCCCGCGTTCGCGGGGATGAGGGAGGAGAGCGGGGATGACGGAGGAGAGCGGGGATAACGGGAAGGCGGGGTGGTGGCCCACTGATTAACACCGTCACCCCGGAATTTGCGTAAGCAAATCTCCGGGGCCCAGAGCGGCACAGCGCCCTAGAACGACCACTGGCGCGCTTTGGAGACCACGAAATCCCGGAACACGGCCACCCGCTTCGACGCGCGCATCTCCTCTGCATAGGCCAGATACGTGTCGAATGCCGGCGGATCCTGGTCCAGTGGGATCATCACCAGATTTGTTGTCGTGCCCACGATGTAGTCCGGGATCGTGGTGATGCCGAGGCCCATCTGCGCTGCCCGGCGCAGACCGTAAACGTTGTTGATGGTGAGCACCGGGGTGCGGGGATTGTTGTCCGGCCTGTTGACTTTCAACAGCCAGTCGATCTCCGATAGGTAAGCCGGCGGAACGCCAAACCCTAAGATCCTGTGCTGGTCCAAGTCAGACACAGACTTGGGCATGCCGTACTCGCGCAGATACTCCGGCGCCGCATAGGCATGGTTGTGCACGGTGAAGAGCTTCCGCTGGATAATATCCGGCTCGGTGGGCCGGTGCAGGCGGATGCCAATGTCGGCTTCGCGCATGCCAAGATCAAGATCCCGGTCAGACAGGAGCAGTTCCACCGTGATGTCGGGATAAAGATCCAGGAACTCCGGCAGATGAGGGGTCAGCCAGATCGAACCGACACCCACCGTGGTGGTCACCTTCAGGGGACCGGTGGGCTTTTCGCGGGAATCCATCAGCCGCGTCTTGGTGGCCGCCAGGCGTGAGAACACATCATGGGCCGTGCGATACAAGATCTCGCCCTGTTCGGTGAGGATCAGCCCACGGGCATGGCGGTGGAACAGGGGAACTTTGAGGTTTTGCTCCAGACCGCTGATTTGCCGGCTCACAGCGGATTGGCTGAGGCCCAAGCTCTCGCCCGCATGCGTGAAGCTGCCGGCCTCGGCAACCTCATGGAACACCCGCAGTTTGTCCCAGTCCATCTTTACGTCTCCTGGCGCGTGATGCGCTATTCGGCTGCCTCGGACTGGACGTCCTGGTGGGCCAGGAATTTCTCAGCCTCCAGGGCCCCCATACAGCCCATGCCGGCGGCGGTGACCGCTTGGCGAAAAATATCATCGGTCACATCGCCGGCGGCAAACACGCCCGGAATGGACGTTGCCGTGGAATCCGGCTTGGTCACCAGATACCCGCCTTGCTTGGTCTCCAGCTGCTCGGTGAAGAGCTCCGTGGACGGTGCATGGCCAATGGCAATGAAGATGCCGTCAACGTCCATGTCTTCAACCTCGCCGGTCTGCACGTTGCGCAGCTTGGCGCCTGTGACGCCCAGTGGGTTTTCATCGCCCACCACCTCATCAAGCACGCTGTTCCAGCGCACCGTGATCTTCTCGTGGTTCAGCAGACGATGTTGCAGGATCTTTTCGGCTCGCAACTCTTCGCGCCGGTGCACCAGGATCACCTCTGAAGCAAAATTGGTGAGGTAGAGGGCCTCTTCCACGGCCGTGTTGCCGCCGCCCACAACGATCACCTTCTTGCCCCGGTAGAAGAAGCCATCGCAGGTGGCGCAGGCGGAAACGCCGAAGCCTTTGAATTTCTCTTCGGTGTCCATGCCGAGCCACTTGGCCTGGGCGCCGGTGCAGATGATCAGGCTGTCGCAGGTGTAGGTGTCACCGCCATCGCCGGTGAGCATAAAGGGGCTGCGTGACAAATCGGCATTGGCAATATGGTCTGACACCAGTTTGGTGCCCACATGCTCGGCCTGCCCGCGCATCTGTTCCATCAGCCACGGGCCCTGGATAACATCGGCAAAGCCGGGATAGTTTTCCACATCGGTGGTGATGGTGAGCTGGCCTCCCGGCTGAATGCCTTCAATCAGGAGCGGCTCCAACATGGCCCGGGCGGCGTAGATTGCCGCGGTGTATCCAGCCGGGCCGGAGCCCAGAACAATGACTTTTGCGTGTGTGTTTGCCATCAGGCGCTCCTTGGGCCCTCGCCCGTCATTCAAGCCTATCTGGTTGAGCATGTAGTCATCGCCCGAAGGGATGTCTACGGGGTCTGTTCAGATGTCTCAGCCCTGCCCACGGCCTCGGACAATACCCGGATTCAGGGCTCTGAGTGAACCCTGACCAAAATCTTGTCCACCACTGGTGCTAGAGGGGCTCACGTTTTCCGCGTCCCTGCGAAAGCGGGGACCTTCTTACCCAAGGGAAAGGGGAGAGCTATGGGCCCTCGCTTTCGCAAGGGCGCGGGGTGGCTCTAGTGCTGGTAACTGGTATCGATCTTATCCAGCTTGCGCAAAAGCGCGGCAAACTCCAGCTCGCCGAAGCCTGGACCTGCCTCCTCCTGGTCTGTGCGCCCGCCCCCTTCGGTGAAGCGGCGCACATCGGCGCCCGATTTGGCGGCCAGGTTTTCGCCGATCACGTTGAGAGTGCCCGCAGAACCCGCATCGATCTGTACCTGACAGGCGTTCTCCAACCTGTAGAGACGGATGAAGCATTCGGCCACTGTGCGTCCGGTGGTCAGCAGACCGTGATTGCGCAGGATCAGCGCGCGCTTCCCGTCGAGTGACTTCACAATCCGCTCGCGTTCATCAGGGTAGAGGCTGGGGCCTTCATAGTCATGATAGGCCAGATCGCCATGGAACAAGGTGGCATCCATGGAAATCGGCACCAGGCCTTCCTGG
>JBCDDQ010000193.1:0-9061 GCA_039180225.1 Pseudomonadota bacterium | reverse complement strand
TCTCTTCGTAGTAGCGCAAGGTGGAGGCAGGCTGCCCGCAGAGCTTCACAACTTCGCCAATATCCAGAACTTCAGATGTGTTCATTTTTCTATTGACCTCAAGTCAACTTGAAGTCGTATCCTAAACCCCAAGATGCAGATAAGACAACACATCAGGAGTGAATATGGACGCAGAATTCTGGCACGAGAGATGGGAAACGAACCAGCTTGGCTTCCACCAGGAGGTCCACAACCCCATGATGGTGGCCCACGCCGACCTGTTGGAGCTGAAGCCTGGCGAGCGCGTGTTCCTGCCCTTGTGCGGCAAGACCCTGGACATTGGCTGGTTCCTGTCCAATGGCCACCACGTTCTGGGCGCGGAGCTGAGCGAACTGGCGATCGAGCAGTTGTTTGATAATCTTCAGTTGGTTCCAGAACGCACTCCAGTGGGCAAACTGGTCCGCTACAGCGCAGAGAACATAGACATCTTTGTGGGCGATATCTTCTCTCTCACCCCAGAAACGCTGGGACCGGTTCAGGCCATTTACGACCGCGCGGCGCTCATTGCCCTGCCGGCTGACATGCGCCGGCTTTATGCTGAGCATCTGGTGATCCTGACGCAACGGGCGCCGCAGCTCCTCGTCTCGGTGGACTATGATCAGTCGGAGATGGCAGGCCCACCCTTTTCCGTTGTTGACGAAGAGATCAAGCAGCTCTATGCGCCGCATTATGAGGTGACAAAGTTGGCCAGTGCAGACGTGCCGGGCGGACTGAAGGGCATTTGTAAGGCCGATCAAACCGCGTGGCTGCTGCTCTAGAGCGTAACGGCAAGCTTGTCAGATTTACCCTTTCGGAAGGGCACCTGGGGTGCGTTCCGCGCGATCATGCCTTGGGGTGCGCTGACGGTTTTGAGTGTGTCACCCTGCGTGCTCGTGTTCGCGTCCGGCAGCTGCAAAATGGCCACACCCGTGACGATGAGAAAGAGCCCTGCCAGTTCGGTGGTGGAATAACTCTCGTTAAGGGCCAGCTTGGCGAATGCTGCCAGCAGCACGCATTCAAGGCCGATTATGATCAGATAGACTTGGCCCATGTTCTCGGTTTTCAGCACGAAGATCTCGCTGGCCACGCCGATCAGCAGAGTGATAACGATCAGGGCTGACAGGAGGAGTGTGTGATGGCTGCTGATCCAGAGCTTCATGAAGTAAGTAGCCGCCACATAGGCACCAGCAGAGATCAGCAGTAAGAGCAATGCACTCAGATCTATATTCTGCATGACACCGGACCTCTGACCAAAAGGGTGTTCGCGACGGCTACTCACGCACCAAACTTCATGTGAAGACATTAAGGCGCACCGAGGCGGTGTCCTATGACCTGGGTCACAGGGTGCAAATTTCCACGCCCTTGCGAACACGAGGGTCCATAGCTCGCAACCGGCACCATGGCTGATAAGGTCCCCGCTTTCGCAAGGACGTGGACGGCCTCAGTTCACAACGCGCGGGTCCATGGGTGTGGAGCCCTTAAGCCCGAGGATGTCTTCCAGCACCTTGGCCCCGCGAATGGCCTGGGCATCGCCGCGGGGCGGACCCACAATCTGAATGCCCACGGGCAGTTCCTCAGAGGTAAATCCGGCCGGTATCGAGAGTGCCGGGCAGGCCACGTTGGTGATGGCATAGGCAATGGCAAGCCACTCCACGTAGTTGCCGAAGTCCTGCCCATCGCACCGTTCTACAAAGCGCTGCTCCACCGGGAAGGGTGAAACGATGGTGGCCGGGCACAGGAGCAGATCATAAGTTTCGAAGAACGCCCGTGTGCGGTTGAACATGGCCATGCGATGGTGTTCGGCCCGGACGATGTCGGCGGCGGTGAGATTATGCCCTTGTTCAATGTTCCAGATGACGTCAGGTTTCAGCTGGTCGCGATGGTTGCGGAAGTGCCCGTCATGAGCCGTGGCGAACGCAACAGCCCGAAGCGTTTGGAAGCACTCATGTGCTTCTGAGAGATCCGGGTGAGCTTCCTCCACGGTCACACCAGCTTCCTCAAAGCGGCGAGCCGCCGCCATGACGATCTCGGCGACTTCAGGTTCCACGGGCGTGATGCCCAAATCGCGGCTCACCGCGACCCGCTTTGGAAGCCAATCCCTACGCGCCGCCTTAAGGTAAGAAGTGCCGTCATGGGGCAGTGATATGGGGTCGCCGGCCTCCTCGCCGCGCATGGCGTCGAACAGAAGGGCGAGATCCTCAACGTTGCGCGCCATAGGGCCTTCCACGCCCATGAAACCGTTGATCTTGCCGCCGCGGGTGGTGGCCACCCGGCCGGGGGAGGGGCGCATGCCCACAATACCGCAGAAGCTGGCCGGATTGCGCAGCGAGCCGCCCATATCAGAACCGTGGGCCACCCAGGCCATGCCCGTGGCCAGGGATACGGCCGCCCCGCCGGATGATCCGGCGGCGGACCGCGTTGTGTTCCAGGGATTGAGCGTGCGGCCAAATACTTCGTTGAAGGTGTTGGCGCCGGCGCCGAACTCCGGTGTGTTGGATTTGGCGTAGATCACGCCACCTTCGCGCTCCAGATGGCTCACGAGAATGTCGGAGTCCTCCGGCACCCAATCGGCATAGATGGGCGAGCCCATTGTGGAGCGCACACCTTCCACGGCCGCCAGATCTTTGATGGGAACCGGCATTCCGGCCAGTTGCCCGCGTTCGCTGGCGGGCAACGCCATCAGACCGTCGGCATGCCTGCGCGCCCGGTCAAAGCACAGAGTGGGCAGAGCGTTCACCGCACCATCCACGTCGCTGACCCGTGCCTCCAGAGCATCCAGCAGGTCATGGGGTGTCACGTCGCCGGCCTTGAGGCTCTCGACAATTTCGGTGGCGTCTTTTCTGATCAGTTCGTCTGACATTTTGATTGTTCCTTGCCCATTTCCGCTCTACCACTTGGGGACTGCTCTTCATGCGGTGCCAATTAGGCGCTAGCATAGAGCAGACATCAGCGTAAGCCCTCAAAGGATGAATTCTATGGACCAGCTTTCCAATATGGCCGTTCGGGACATCGAAACGGTGATCCACCCTTACACCAATCTGGCTGTTCACCGAGAGGAAGGTCCTTTCATCCTGGAAGAGGGCAAGGGCATCTACGTCTATGACGACAAGGGCAAGCCCTACATTGAGGGCCTTGCCGGCCTCTGGTGCACGTCGCTCGGCTACGGCAATGAAGAGCTGGTGGAGACGGCCGCCAATCAGATGCGCCGCCTGTCCTACACCCACATTTTCGGCGGCAAGTCCAACGATATGGCTATTGAGCTGGCCGAGAAGCTTAAGGAGATCGTGCCCTGTGAGGCCTCCAAGATGCTGTTCTGCTCGTCTGGCTCGGAGGCCAACGACATGCAGGTCAAGCTCACCTGGTACTACAACAATGCCAAGGGCCGGCCTGAGAAGAAGAAGATCATCAGCCGGATCAAGGGCTATCACGGGGTGACGGTGGCCTCAGGCTCGCTCACCGGCCTGCCACCGGTGCATGCCGATTGGGACCTGCCCATCAACAATATCCTGCACACCTCTTTGCCCCACTATTATCGCTTCGGTGAGGACGGGGAGAGCGAGGGAGAGTTTGCATCGCGCATGGCAGCCGACCTGGAAGATCTTATCCAGCGCGAGGGCCCGGAAACCATCGCCGCATTCATCGCTGAACCGGTGATGGGAGCCGGCGGTGTCATCGTCCCGCCGGAGGGCTACTTCCCAAAAATCCAGGCCGTGCTCGACAAGTATGACGTACGCTTCATTGCTGATGAGGTGATCTGCGGCTTTGGGCGCACGGGCAATTGGTTTGGCACGGAGACGTTCGGCATCAAGCCCACGTCCGTGTCCATGGCCAAAGCCATCACGTCGGCATACTATCCCCTCGGTGCGATCGCCATTGAGGAAGACCTCTACCAGGCCATGCTGGAACAGAGCAAAAAGATCGGCACTTTCGGTCATGGCTACACCTATACGGCCCATCCGGTGGCCTCAGCGGTGGCGCTGAAGACCATCGAGATCTACGAGCGGGACGGTGTGATCGAGCATGCCAAGAAAATGAGCCCGATCTTTCTGGAGCGCTTCAACAAGCTGAAAGATCATCCGCTGGTGGGTGAGGTCAGGGCCGTGGGCATGATTGGTGCGTGCGAGCTTGTGGCCGACAAGGCCACCAAGCGGGCCTTCAACCCGGCCCATCAGGTGGGGATCAACGGGGTGAAGTTCTGCCAGAAGCAGGGCCTGATCAACCGCATGCTGGGCGATGCCCTGGCGCTCTGCCCGCCGCTCATCATCAAGGAAGATGAGATCCACGAGATGTTTGACCGCCTGGAAATGGGGCTGGACGACACCGAGGAGTGGGTGCGCAAAGAGGGCCTGCGGGAGGAGTAGGGCGTCCTTGCGAAAGCGAGGACCTTCTTTGCTAAGGGAAAGATCGAGCTATGGGCCCTCGCGTTCGCAAGGGCGCGGGGAAGCAGCCCTATAACTCAAACCCGTTCATCACAAGGTAACCCAAAAGCCCCAGCGCCATAAGTGCCTGGATGATCATGATCGCGTACCAGACGTTGGGCCTCTGTTTGTGGGGTGTGTCTTCCTGAACAACCTCCAGGCGCCCGTTGGAGCGTTCCTGAAGCCACTCCACCTGTGCGGCCGGCATCACCAGTTTCACGTCCGGCGCGCTTTTCAGTTCCAGCTCATAAGTCTTTGCGTTGATGTACCAAAACTGCTTCCAGCCTTTGATTTCCGAAAATGGAATGAACAGCGGTTTGTGGAAAAAGTGGAACGGCGGGATGATCCGCAGCGCCAGGCCCATCTGGTGGACGCCGATCGTCAGAAGACCGTTGTAGGACTTTGAAGCAATCCCTTCGCCGTAGGCGACCGCGTGCTGAAAATGCCGGGTTTCCAGAGGGCGCTCCCAGGGGGCCTCATAGAACTTGCCCAGATAGCGCCAATAGTGGGAATCTCTAAAGTAGATTAGGTACATAGCGCCGAAAAAGACGGACATGCCTATCGTCATCAGCCAGGCTTTTTCAAGCATTTCCGCAATCATGATGAGCCCCTCTCCGTTATGGGGAGAGGGTAGGAAAGAGCCGATAATTTCCGGTTAATCGCGGTTAGAGCGTACTCTTCAGCTCCACCACGCCATGTTTCTCCGTTGGCACGGCCAGCGTGATCGCGCCGTCCTCCGCCACCTTGGCCGTTATCGTGCCCGCGGCCTGGCTGGGGAGTTCGGCCACCGGTGTGCTCTCAATCGCGCCGTCTTTCAGCTCAACACGCATCAGCGTGCTCCGGGCCACGTCCGGCACGAACAACAGATCTCCCTCCTCGCGTGAAACGGTGACGCTCAAATCCTGCTCGCGGGAGCCGATGGCATGGTTGGAGAACCCATACTTCTTCGCCTTCAACACAAGTTTGCCATCCTGCAAACTCCAGAACTGCAAGGTGCCGCCGATGTGCGGCGTCACCACAATGGCAATCTCCTTGGCCCCGTCACCGTCATAGTCCGCGATGCCGGCCGGGTTCAGCCAGCGGTTGGGCGTGCCGATGAACGGGGTGCGGGCGATGCGTTTCAAACCGCCATTCGCGCTGCAGGTTGCCCCGGCCGGTCCATAAACCGCCAGCGCCGCCCCGTGGTCCAGGCTGGCTTCCACAACCACGATCTCCGCGTAGTAGTCCCCCTCAAGATCAACAATGCGCGCCTGACGGTCTTCGAACACCAGGGTTTCGTCCAGCACAAACTCCATCTTGTGGCCGCATGAGGTGACGGCCACCAGGCTGCCCGCTTCAATGGCGTCGCCCAGAATGCCATGGCCATAGCGCGTGGTCGGCCGCGCCAGCCAGGCGCTCTTCAGATTATGCTTGCCCGGGGAGATCAGCGCATCAGGCAAAGCCCCTTCCGGCAGCTCACCTGCCGAGGCGGGCACGGCCAAAGCCATGGCCAATGCAACGAATATGACGCTACAGCGTGGCAAGAGCCTGCTCCAAGTCTGCAATCAGGTCGTCAGCCTCTTCAATTCCGATGGACAGACGGATCAAGTTCGGGGCGACCAGTGAGTGCGGACCTTCCACGGTCTTGCGGTGCTCTGCCAGGCTCTCCACACCACCAAGCGAGGTCGCCGGCACGAACAGCTTCAACGCGGCGGCCACCTGCTTGGCCTCTGTCTCGCTGCCTTTGACCAGGACGGACATCATGCCGCCAAAGCCGCCGGTCATCTGGCGCGCCGCAATATCGTGACCTGGATGGCTCTGAAGCCCCGGATAGAGCACGCCGTCAAGCTTTGCGTGACCTTTAAAATGTTCTGCAATTCTCAAAGCGTTGCGCGATGAGGCCTCGAACCGCACGAAAAGGGTGCGCATGCCCCTGAGCAGCAGCCAGGCTTCAAATGTGCCGAGGATGGAGCCGAGATACTTGCGGTTGGTAAAAATCTCCTCCCAGAACGCGTCGGCCTGGCCCGTCACAAGGACACCTGCATTCACATCAGAATGGCCGTTGAGATATTTGGTAGCCGAGTGGAAGACAATATCGGCGCCATGTTCCAGAGGCCGCGTGCTCACCGGTGTGGCCACGGTGGCGTCCACCCCAAGCTTTGCTCCTGCCGCATGGGCTGCCTTTGCGGCCGCTTCAATGTCGATCACATCCCATGTGGGATTGACCGGCGTTTCAATCCACACAATCGCGGTTTCGCCTGGCCGTATGGCCTCTTCCAGGGCGCCCGGTTTGGTCTGGTCGAACAAGGTGAGGCCGATGCCCCGACGCTCTGCAATCATGCGCAGCCAGTCCTGGCCGCCATGGTACATGATCTCCGGCGCCACCATGTGCTGGCCGGTGCGCACGGTCTCAAACAGGGCGGCGAACGCGGCAAGTCCCGAGGCGAAGGCCAACGCATCGGCCCCTTCGTCCAGTCTGGCCAGAACCTCCTCCACCTTGGCCACCGTCGGGCTGGCGTAGCGACCATAGGAATAGCTGCCCATGAGTTCGTAATTCTCATCGCGCCCAAAGGTGGTTGAGGGCTGGATGGGCGGCACCACGCCGCCGGTGGCTTCATCGATATAGTGCAGCGCCTGGGCAACCAGAGAGCGCGTGGAAGGAAGGGTGTTGCTCATAAGGTCCTAAACGTGCTGGCCGCCATTGATATGGAGTTCAGCTCCGTTCACATAGCTGGACTGCTCGGTGCACAGGAAATAGATGGCTTTCGCCACCTCTTCCGGCTGTCCGAGCCGGCGCATGGGAATGTCTTTGATCATGTTTTCCGTGCCGGGTGAGAGGATCGAGGTTTCGATCTCGCCCGGTGATATGGCGTTTACGCGGATGCCCAGAGGTCCGAAATCAGCCGCCATCTCGCGGGTCAGCGAGGCAAGGGCAGCCTTGGAGGTTGAATAGGCCGCACCTGCGAACGGATGCACGCTGGAGCCGGCAATCGACGTCACGTTCACCACAGAGCCTGTGGCCGCCTTCAATTCCTCAACCAGACCGCGGGCCAGCATGATTGGGGCAAAGAAGTTCACCTGAAACACGGTCTTCCAATCGGCGATCGCGGTGTCGGACGCCGGCAGACGCTGGCCATGCTCATCCTTGGGCGAAATGGCTGCATTGTTCACCAGGGCATCAAGCTTGCAGCCTTGATCCTTCAGGCGCTCGCGCATTTCGCGGATGCCCCCTTCCACATTGTCCGGATCGGCAAGATCGATTTGGATATGATCTTCCGGTCCCATTTCCCAAGGGCAGTTCTCTGGAAAGCCGTGCCTGGAACAGGTGATGACCCGCCAGCCGGCGCTGGAGAAGCGTTTCACCGTTGCATGTCCAATGCCGCGGCTGGCGCCTGTCAGAATCAGGGTTTTCCGGTCGTCGTTCCGCAGTTCGCTCATGGGAGGGCCTGCTCTTTCTTAGCGTTAGGGATAAAGCCGTTCCTTTGACCAGTCATCATCGGTCTTTTTGCGGCGAAACACCACCCGGTCGTGCAGCCGGAAAGGCCGGTCATGCCAGAACTCCATATAGAGCGGAGCAATCCTGAAACCAGACCAGTATTCCGGCCGGGGAACCGAACCTATGGCATGTTTGGCCGCATACTTTGCAACGGCCTTTTCAAGCGCAAAGCGGCTTTCAAGCGGGCGAGATTGTTGGGAGGCCCAGGCGCCGATGCGGCTGTCGCGGGCACGGGAATTGAAGTAGGCATCAGCCTCCTCATCGCCGACCACGCTCACCGTGCCGCGGATCCGGATCTGCCGGCGCAGTGACTTCCAGTGAAAGCAAAGCGCCGCTCGGGGCTGGGCGAGTATCTCCTCGCCCTTCTGGCTTTCAAAGTTTGTGTAGAACACAAAGCCCGTGTCGGCGAAGTCCTTCAGCAGCACCATGCGCACATTGGGCATGCCGTCCTGGTCCACGGTCGCAATGGACATGGCGCTGGGATCATTGAGCTCGCTCGTCTTGGCCAGCTCGAACCAATCGCCAAACAGGCTAAAGGGATCTTCGCGGTCAACAAAGTCGTCCTGCGGTATGGGGTCGTAACTCATGCGCATCTGCTCGCCAGGTGAGATCTTGAAGAGAAACTCATTTCATTATCCCACGGCTTTGGCAACCCCGGCCGGGCGGTAACAAAATGAAACATTTCTCAATTCTTTCCAATCGGCCCCTTTTTGATAGATCGGCTTTGCACAATGTGTAGGATGCGCGCGATTTCCTAGGGGACAGTTTTAAAAATCTTGAGGTTGCGTGATGGGTGAACCTGGACCTTTAATGGCCGGTAAGCGCGGACTTGTGATGGGGGTGGCTAACAACCGTTCGATCGCATGGGGCATTTCCGAAGCATGTGCGCGTCATGGCGCAGAGTTGGCATTTACCTTCCAGGGCGAAGCGCTGGAAAAGCGGGTGCGCCCGTTGGCAGAGTCAGTGGGGGCGTCTCTGGTGCTGCCGTGCGATGTCACCGATGCGGCGTCCATCGATGCCACCTTTGATGCCATTCAGAAAGAATGGGGCGGCCTGGATTTCGTGGTGCACGCCATTGCCTTTTCCGACAAGGAAGAGCTCACCGGCCGCTATGTGGACACATCGTGCGCCAACTTCAACAGGACCATGG
>JBCDDQ010000192.1:0-9083 GCA_039180225.1 Pseudomonadota bacterium | reverse complement strand
GTGTCGCATGCATGTTCGGTCTTACAGAGCCGGCCGAAAATGCCGGTCGGTCACAATTGGTATTGCGATCGGTTTGCGTCACAGAAACTCTCAGCAGGCACATTATGCGAGCCGGTGTGACAAACAGGATCGTTGCCGGTAACTTCGGAAAAACAATTCAATAACGCGCCTTGGGATTGAGATGGATACCTTTGATTTTGTTGTTTGTGGTGCAGGTACTGCGGGGTGCATTTTGGCCAACAGGCTTTCTGCTGATCCCGCTGTCAAAGTCCTGTTGCTGGAAGCGGGCCAGAAGATGGAAGCTCCAATGCTTGAAGCGTATGGAGCTTCCACAGATTATTGGGATACACGGCTCGATTGGGCATTTCGTTCCGAGCCGCAAACCCACTTCGACAACCGTCGCATTTTGCTCAATCGCGGAAAGGGGCTTGGGGGATCGAGCGGTATAAACTGGGGTATGTATGTGCGTGGCAACCGTGGCGACTACGACCATTGGGCTCAACTTGGAAACACCGGCTGGTCCTATGATGACGTGTTGCCGCTGATGAAGAAATCGGAAGCCAGCACCATATTCGACGACGATTATCATGGTACCGATGGCGACATTTCGATTGAAAGGCCGCGAAATCTGAACCCGCTGCAGGAGATGTGTTTTCAGGCCTATGAGGATCTCGGCGTTCCCCGCAACTCAGACTACAACGGCAAATCGCAAGAGGGCTATTTCTACTATCAGTTCACGACCAAGAATGGGCGGCGTGTCAGCGCTGCGGATGGTTTCCTCGACCCGGTTAGAGACCGGCCCAACCTCACCGTCGTCACTGGTGCCTTGCTGACGGGGGTGGTTGTAGAGGGCAAGCGCGCAACAGGGGTGACGTATGCCCAAGGGCGTGAAGCTTTTGGCGTGTCGGCAGGAGAAGTTATCCTATCCATGGGTACAATCGGTTCACCGCATTTGCTCATGCTGTCGGGTATCGGACCATCGGACCATCTTTCCGAACATGACATCCGTTGCATTCACGAACTTGACGGCATTGGTCGGAACCTCCTTGATCACTTCGGCGGGCCACGCGTTATACTCACCTTGCGCGAGCCGGAGAAATTCGGGTTCCCGATCCCAAGCGAAATGGTCAGCCTGCGTGAATTCGAAGCGACGGGGACGGGACCTCTTGCCACGACCGGCGTCGATGCAGGTGCTTTCGTCAGGTTGCGAAGCAGTGACGAATATCCAAGCGCTCAATCTATCTGTGCCATTACCAACACACACATGGACAGATCGAAGGATACGCCACCCGGTGTGCGGTTTGGCGGATATATCTGCCGAACCGTATCCAAAGGCAGTGTTCGCCTCGCGTCGGCAAGCCCTTTTGATCGGCCCTTGGTCGACCCAAACTACTTCTCAGATCCGCTTGATATCGACACCCACGTTGAGTTTATGCGCTTTAATCAGCGCATGGCGGAACATCCGGTCTTCGACGGCATCAGGGACGGGGTGGTTGGACCCGGACCAGATCGCGATGACATCATCGCGGCCACCCGGGCTGAAGCCAGCACAACCTGGCACCAAACCTCCACTTGCCGAATGGGCATTGATAACACCGCGGTCGTGGGGCCGGATTTGAAGGTGCGTGGATTGGAAAATCTTCGGGTTATTGACGCGTCCGTATTCCCGGCAATGCCAAGCGGAAACACGAACGCGCCGACAATGATGGTTGCTGAAAAAGGCGCTTCACTCATTTTGGAGGAAGCGGGCCTGACCACCAAATGACCCAATTTTTGCGGGAGCCACCGTTCTTGACCGTCTGGCCACGCACAGCATTTGGGTTCAGCGCGGCGAGAGGCAGCATTGTCCTCATACCCAACATCACGCCAAAACCTCCGAACTCCCATTCCAGCTCAAAACCCCGCCGCCCCACGCGCCCCCTCAGCTCACGAGCCGGCGTCCCCGCCATCCCCGCCGTCCCCCTCCTTAAACACCGCAAACTCCCGGGCCAACCGCTCTTCAAATTTCAGCAGATCCTCCGGCAGCGGCTGTCCGGTGGCTTTTAGCTGGTTGAGTTCCAAATGAAGTTGCTCGAACATCTCGTGAGCATCTTCGGGCTGATGCTCCATTTGCGACATCAAAAGATTGAAGCGGGCGAGCAAATCATCAAAAGCCATGTTGCATGAACCTCCCAATAAGGTAACGATCAGACCTGGATACTATCATCATTGGGGCGCGAGGGGCGGGCCTTGATTGAAATCAACCAGTTGGGTGATCCACACCCCCCGCCTGCGCGTTCACACAAGGAGAGAGGGAACAAACGATCCGTGCAGGCAATAAAGCGCACCCGCCGATGACATCACACACCATTGCCGTCATTGGGGCCGGCATTTCCGGCCTCTCCGCCGCTTGGCTGTTGTCCAAGCGGCACAAGGTTGTGGTGTATGAGGCGCGCGGTTATGCCGGCGGGCACTCCAACACGATCGATGTTCCGGTGGCGGGCGGCACGTGCCCGGTCGACACAGGGTTTATTGTCTACAACCCGCCCAATTACCCAAACTTGTGCGCTTTGTTCGAGCATCTGGACGTGCCCACAAAGCCTGCGCCCATGACCTTTGCTGTGTCCATGGAAGGCGGTGCGTACGAGTATTCGGGCACCCGCCTGGGCGGCCTGTTCGGCCAGCCCTCCACCCTTCTCAACCTCAACCATTGGCGCATGCTCAAGGACATTCTGCGCTTTTTCAAGAATGCCCCGGTTGACGCAGAACGCTTGCCCGTAGAGTGCACACTGGGCACCTATCTTGATCAGGAAGACTACAGCCCGAGCTTCGTGGAACGCCACCTGATGCCCATGGCCGGAGCCATCTGGTCGGCGCCGGTGGGTGAGATGATGCACTACCCCTTGCGCGCCTTTGTCAGGTTCTTCCACAATCACGGTCTCCTGAAGGTCACCAACCGGCCGCCCTGGCGGACGGTGGACGGTGGCAGCCGGGAGTATGTGAAGAGACTTTTGGCCGATGGGGCGTTTGAGGTGAGGCTGTCCGCTCCGGTGCGCTCTGTTTCGCGGCATCCCGGCGGGGCGACCGTCACAGATGGTGTGGGCCATGAAGCGCGGTTCGATCATGTGGTGCTGGCCGCTCATGCCGATCAGTCCCTGGCAATGCTGAAAGATGCCAGTGCTGAGGAAACCGCGCTGCTCCAGGCGTTCAGCTACACCAAAAACCGGGCGGTGGTGCACTCCGATCGGAAGCTCATGCCCAGGCGCAAGGGCCTGTGGTCGTCCTGGAACTATATGGGCGGGGCCAAAGACACCGGTGCGCTGACCGTGAGCTACTGGATGAATGCCCTGCAGACCCTGGGGATTGAGCGTGACGTGTTCGTCACCCTTAATCCGGCAGAAGAGCCGCAAGAGGGGCACGCAATCGCGCAATTTGCCTATCAGCACCCGCTGTTCACGGCGGATGCCCTGAAGGCCCAAGAGGCACTGTGGTCGCTTCAGGGCCGGACCAACACCTGGTTCTGCGGCAGCTACTTTGGTGCAGGGTTCCATGAAGACGGGTTGCAAAGCGGTCTCGCCGTGGCCGAAGACCTGGGCGGTCTTGAGCGTCCCTGGCAGGTGGCGGGCGCCTCGTCACGGATTGTCCGTCATGACCGGCCCGCCCCCCTGCTGGAGGCCGCCGAATGAGTGCACCGCTGGCCAAGCTTTGCTACGGCACCGTGGTGCATCGGCGCTACCGCCCCAAGGTGCATGGCCTGAAGTATCGGGTATTCTCGTTGCTCGTCGACCTTGACCAGGTGGAGCTTTTGTCGAAACGGCTCAAACTGTTTTCCCTTAACCGGGCGAACCTGTTCAGCCTGCATGAGCAGGATCATGGAACCGGGGTGCCCGGCGGTCTTAAACGCACCATCGTGGAGAAAGTCGAAGCCCGGCACGCGGGTACGGCGATCGAGCGGGTGGTGATGCTGTGTTTCCCGCGGGTGCTTGGCTATGTGTTCAACCCGCTTACGGTCTACTACTGCTATGGGGCGGACGATGCGCTGAAAGTGCTGGTTTATGAGGTGAACAATACCTTTGGCGACCGGCACCATTATGTGCTCACCGTCGATGCCGACCAGCAGGGCACGCTGGCCCAGGCCTGCGCAAAAAAGATGTATGTCTCCCCGTTCAATGCTGTGGACGGCACTTATGAATTCCATGTGAGTGCGCCGGAGGACAAACTGGCCGTCGGCGTCAACCTCAGGGTCGATGGCGCGCCGGTTCTGAAAGCCTACCTTTCCGCGCAAACCTCGGAGCTGAGCGACCGGGCCCTTTTGGGGGCCTTTGTGCGTCTGCCGGCCATGACGTTCAAGGTGATTGCGGCCATCCACTGGGAAGCTCTGCTTCTCTGGGCGAAGGGCCTTAAAATCAAGAAGCGCCCCAGAGCGCTTCATTCATTGTCTTTCAAAAACAAGAGTACCTCCTGATATGACTGATACAACCGCCGGCATTGGCGCGCGCAAGACGCCTGCGCGCGCATCCTTCCTAGAGCGCCGGATCGAGAAGATCGCACGGCGCATGCTGCCCGGCGGCCTGAGGGGGGAGCTCACCATCATTTCGCCCAGCGGGCGCAAACTGTCGGTGGGCGAAGCTGGGCTGTGGCCGGCCGCGCAGCTTGACATCAAGAGCTGGAAGGTGATTGCGCGTGCCATTCAGCGCGGCGGCAACGGCTTTGCGGAAAGTTACATGCGCGGCGAGATTGAAACGGCGGATCTGACCAACCTGATCCGCTTTTTCGCACGCAACAAGGCCGCTTTGGTGGCGGCTGGCGGATCCCTGTTCCGCTCGCGGGGTATGGACCGGCTGGCGCATATCCTGCGCAACAATTCAGTGGCCGGCAGCCGGCGCAACATCGCCGCACACTATGATCTGGGCAATACGTTCTATGACCTCTGGCTCGATGAGACCATGACCTATTCCTCGGCGCTTTTTGCAGGTGAGGCCCGGTCTCTGGCTGAAGCACAGAGCGCGAAGTATCAGACCATCCTGGACGCCCTTGAGCTCTCCAGCGGCGCTGAGGTGCTGGAAGTTGGCTGCGGCTGGGGCGGGTTCATTCAACATGCTCTGGAGGCCTCGGATGTGCGCGTGAAGGCCATCACCGTCTCCAAGGAGCAGCACGCGTTCGCCAGTGACCGGATCGCAGCTCACGCCCGTTCAGATCAGGCAGCGGTGTGCCTTGAAGACTATCGCCACACGTCGGGCACCTATGACGGCATTGTCTCCATTGAGATGGTGGAAGCGGTGGGTGAGGCCCATTGGCCCACTTATTTCAAGACCTTAAGCGAGCGCTTGAAGCCGGGGGCCTCAGCGGTGGTGCAAGCTATCACCATTGCGCCTGAGCATTTCAAGAGCTACCGGCGCAAGGCTGACTTCGTGCAGCGCTACATCTTCCCGGGCGGCATGCTGCCCACCGTGCCCATTCTGGAGGACCAGGCAGAAAAGGCCGGCTTTACGGCGGAGACAATGGTGGAATTCGGTCCCGACTACGCTGAAACCCTTAAACGGTGGCGGGGGGCGTTTGAGGCCCAGTGGCCGACGATCGCACGCCAGGGCTTTGATGCCCGTTTCCAGAGGATGTGGCGCTACTACCTTTGCTACTGCGAGGCGGCCTTTACTGAGGGGCTGACGTCTGTGGGGATTTACCGTTTTACGAAAACCGCCGGGTAATCCACGGACGCGATCTGCGCGTATCTATCCACGTCAGATTAACATTGGTGTTCAAATCATGCTCCAGCAAGTTCAACCGCTACGCCAGAGAATTCGCCCAGAATTCTTGTTGGCGGATTTCTTTGAAGGCCGGTCCGAGGCCTGGGGCTTTTTTGAGAACACCATGGGTGTGGTCAAGAAGGCATTTACCGCCGACATTACCGGGACCTGGAAGGGCGACGTTTTCGTGCTCGAGGAGCAGTTCCAGTACGCCGATGGCGGAACGGATGAGCGGATCTGGCGCCTTAGCTATCGGGATCGCGGTCATTTCATTGGCCTGTGTGACGATGTGGTGGGCGAAGCGGCCGGGCAACCCATCCATAACGGTTGCTATTTTGGCTACAAGTTCCGCCTGCCGGTGGGCAAGCGGATCATCATGGTGACGTTTAGCGATCTGTTTCAGTTGATGGACGATCAAACGCTGCTGAACCGGGCCAAGGTCAGCAAGTTCGGCGTGCCGCTTGGCCGGGTGACAGCCGGGTTCAGGCGCTTGCCCGCGAGCGAATAAGCCGAACAACCGCGCCCAGAACCGGCAATTTGCTAAAGACTTCGGTTCCGCTGTCCCAATAGTCGATATGGCGTTCAACTTGGCCGTCATCGGTCAGGGCCACTTCGGTCAATCCCACAATCTCCACCTCACCAACGGGCTTAATTGTCCCGGTAAAGGTCCATTTGAGGACCCAGAGTTGGTCTGAACCGATAATGTCGTGAACCTCAAATCTGAGGCCCTGCACGGTTTTGAACATATGTGCCAGAACAGCCCGGAACGCCGGTTTGGTAAAGGTGTGGTTGAAGGGATCGCAGAATTCGACCGTGTCTGCGCAGAGATCCAGCAAGCTGTCTACCGAGGCGGCATCGGCGCCTTCAAGCATTCGGGCATATGTTTCAATGGCAGTGCGATAGCGGTCCATCCGGTGCTAGACCTTGGGCATAATGCGGCGCATGAGCCAGAAATAGATCCTGTATGGCAGGATGCGCAACAGCTTGAGCAAGAACACCAATTGCCAAGGGAACGCGATCTCAAATTTAGCGGACGTCAGGCCACGCATGATGGCCTTCACCGCATCATCCACCTCCATGAGAAACGGCATGGGGAAGGTGTTGATGCTGGTCATGGGTGTTTTGACAAATCCCGGATTGATCACCTGCAGCGTAATGCCCTCCGCCTCCAGCTCCGGGCGCAGGGCTTCGCACAGGTTGATCAGGGCCGCTTTGGTTGGGCCATAGTAGGCGCCCTTCGGCAGGCCGCGGTATCCGGCCACGGAGGAGACAATGGCGATGTGTCCGCTCCTGCGCGCCTTCATGGCGGGCAAGAGGACGGCCAAGGCGTGTGTGACGCCCAGATAGTTGACCTCCATGGAGCGCTCGGCTGCGTTGCCGTCGAACTTGGCGGGATCTGACGGTTCCCAGAGCCCTGCGTTGAGAATGGCCAGATCAATGGGACCATGAGCCTCTTCGGCAGCCTTCACGCTGGCGGCAACCGCATCCGGGTCAACCACATCAAGGGGCAGGGGATGGACATCACGGTTGCGCGTGTTCAGAGCGGATAGCTTTTCGCCGGAGCGGGCAGAGGCGGAGACGGTAACGCCGCCCTCAGCCAGGCTCACAGCCAGTTCTGCGCCAATGCCGGAGCTGGCACCGGTGATCCATGCATGTTTCCACGAAGGTACGGGCGGCATGGGGCAGGGATGTATCAGATCCCGATCACAGGTTGGAAGAGGCGGGGCAGGATGCCTTTGAACTTGGCCGGCGTTTCGCTGGCCACCAAACAGATACAGTCCGCGCCGTCATCGACGATTGGCTGATGGTCTTCATGATCGTCCAGATCGGCAATGTCGCCAGGGCCGAACGTGCCGTAACGGTCCGTATAGGAGCCGGACAGAACCAAGGTCACCTCGCTGCCGCCGTGGCCGTGCTCAGGGAGCACCCGTCCAGCTTCAATCTTCATCAGATAGACCTTGCCTTCGTCTTCATCGCCCAGATCGATGGCCCTCATGCCGACGCCTTTGGCGACACGCTTCCATTTGATGTCACTGAAGGGGATGCCCAACGCCTTGCGCACCTGTGGAGGCAGAATGGAGTCCTCTTTCACCTTTTCAGACAAGGTGAGGACCGGGGCGGTGGCTTCGGTGCGCGTTTCAGCTTCCAAGCGCTCGAACATATTGTTCATGCAGCCCGCCGACAGGCTCACCGGCGCCTCTTCTTCCATCACCACGCCGCCAATGGCTTCAGCCTGACGGACGCGCGCCCGGCACTTCGGGCAAAAGCTCAAGTGGGCCGAAACCACCAGAGCGATGGGTGCAGGCAGTGCACCTGCCGCATAAGCGACGATTGTGGCATCGTCCAAATGATGGTGAATATTCATTGCAACGCCTCTAGAGATTTGGAGAGTTTCTGGTAAGCCAGCCGCATGCGTGATTTCACGGTGCCCAGCGGCACGCCCAGGTTATGGGAGATCTCCTGCTGCGTCATGTCTTCCATAAAAGCCATTGAAATGACCTGTTTCTGATCGGCCGGCAGCTTCTCAACAGCTGCCTTAACCGATTCGCTTTCCTGTGACGCCAGAACGACCTCGTCCGCGCTGACATCGTCGCTGGGTTGTTCCAGCTCTGTAATGTCGGAGAACTGAACGCCTTTCAGCCTCCGCGCCCAGTCAATCCTACGGTTACGGGCAATGGTGAAAATCCACGTGGACACAGACCCTTTGTCGAGCGTGTACATGTGGGCTTTCCGCCACACCGTGATCATCGTATCTTGCGCCAGATCCTCGGCCAATTCGCTGTCAGCACCTTTGCGCATCATGAAACCCTTGATGCGCGGGCCAAAGTGCTCAAACAGAGCTGCAAAAGCCGATTTGTCCCGATTTTCCGCAACCAACCCAAGCAAATGTGCAAGGTGTTGGTTGTTCGCGGGCCCTTTATCTGGCCGGGTCGGCCTTGTCATTCTCAGCGAAACCTCAAGCATGATGTTCCCGTTTTGACATGGAGTGTCATATGCCTACGTCCAATCAACCCGGGTGGATCAACGTCATAGCAAAAAAATGCGCGTGGTGTGTGCCCTGCGCGCAGCGACATATTTTCCAGTTGCAAATAATTCTTAACTGCATAAAGTACGGGAAACAGCTGCGGCGCGTCCGCGGCCCCTTCGCGTCGCAAAACAATAAAGAGGCGTTTGAGATGTTCAGTTCCGTTCGTGCAGCGATTTTTGCTTGGTTTCTGGCCGTTTTCCTGGCAGCCGCCGGCTCTGTGCAGGCCGCTGATAAGTTCAAGGTAGTCACCACCTTCACCGTGATTGCCGACATGGCCCAGAACGTGGCCGGTGACGCCGCTGAGGTGGTATCGGTCACCCGGCCAGGCGCGG
>JBCDDQ010000191.1:0-9115 GCA_039180225.1 Pseudomonadota bacterium | reverse complement strand
GCAAAAGAGCCCACCGGCAGACCCGGCATGTTGTGCAGCCCATATATCTCGTCAAAGGCCAATCTGGAGCCCAGGCCATCGCGGATCATGGCCTTCATCCCTTGGCCCCACTCCTCAGCAGGCTGAAACACAAACCGCACCGAGCCATTGAACCCGCCTTCGCGCGCCAGCTTGGCCGCCGTGCCCAGCAGGATTGTCGTGTGGCCGTCGTGGCCGCAGGCGTGCATGAGGCCAGGCTTCGATGAGGAATAGGGTAGATTTGTGGTTTCGTGGATCTGCAAGCAGTCCATATCGGCCCTGAGGGCAACCGTCCGGTCGCCTTCGCCGCAGCGCATGGTCGCCACCACGCCCGTGCCGCCGATGCCCGTCTCAATATCTTCGATGCCAAACGCGCGGAGGCGCTCCACCACAAAGCGGGCGGTGTCGTGTTCCTCGAAGCCAAACTCCGGATTTTGATGCAGGTGATGGCGCCACTGGCGCATCTCTTCGGCCAACTCAGCAGTGGTCAACTCCAGCTCCTCCGCTAGTCCAAATCCGCGACCTCTTGATCGCCCGACCCTTGCACCCGGTGGGCAAGCGAGGATTCCAGGAAGCCGTCCAAATCCCCATCCAGAACAGCGGAAGGGTTGGTGTTCTCAACGCCAGTGCGCAGATCCTTCACCAACTGATAGGGCTGCAGCACGTAGGAGCGGATCTGATGGCCCCAGCCGATTTCGGTTTTGCTTGCCTGCTCGGCCTAGGCTGCCTCTTCGCGTTTTTGCAGTTCAGCCTCATAAAGCCGGGCGCGCAGCATGTCCCAGGCGGTGGCACGGTTCTTGTGCTGCGAGCGCTCATTCTGGCACTGCACCACAATTCCCGTGGGCTCGTGCGTTATGCGCACGGCTGAATCGGTGGTGTTCACATGCTGGCCGCCCGCGCCTGAGGCCCGGTAGGTGTCAATCCGGCAATCGCTCTCGTTGATCTCCACCTCAATGGTGTCGTCCACCACCGGAAAGACCCCGATAGAGGCAAAGGATGTGTGGCGCCGGGCATTGCTGTCGAACGGGGAAATGCGCACCAGCCGGTGCACCCCGCTCTCTGTTTTCATCCAGCCATAGGCATTGGGCCCTTTGACCTCCATGGTCATGGATTTAAGGCCGGCTTCTTCTCCGTCCTGCGCCTCAATCACGTTGAGCTTGTAGCCCTTGCGCTCTGCCCAGCGGGTGTACATGCGGGCCAGCATCTGGGCCCAGTCCTGGCTTTCCGTGCCCCCTGCGCCGGAATGGATCTCCACGTAGCAGTCGTTGCGGTCCGCCTCGCCGGAGAGCAAGGTTTCCAGCTGGCGCTTGGCCGCGTCCTTGTGGGCCTCGGCGATTGCCGCTTCGGCCTCTGCCACGACGTCGGCATCCTCCTCCGCTTCGCCGAGCTCAATCAGCTCCACATTGTCATCAACCGCGCTTTCCAGAGCCTTATAGGAGCTGATGGCGTCATCCAGTTCCTGGCGCGCGCGCATGACTTTCTGCGCTTCGCCCGGGTCGTTCCACAAGTCGGGGTTTTCCGCCTGCGAGTTCAGATCATCCAGGCGCTGTTCAGCCGTATCCCAGTCAAAGATGCCTCCTCAGCAGCGCCAAGGACTGCTTGATTTCGTCGACCATGGTCTGGGTTTCAGCGCGCATTGAACGGAGGCCCTCATTTGAGACATTAACGCTTCCTAGCTAATGCGCACGCCTCAAAAATGCAACGCTCTTGTCGCCGTTTCAGGCGAGCTCCACGGAGACCGGCACGGCACGATTCAACGTGTGCCCCACGGGCGAGGTGGATGTGACCTTTTCATGCAGCGCCTGCAGCGCCTCCGGCGAGGCATCGCTGTCAATGTCCACGTTCACGCTGATGCCACTGAAGCCCGCATTGCCGTCTGATAGACCCAGAAATGTGTGCAGGTCCAGATCACCGCTCACATTGATGGTCATGTCGTTGATGGTGATGCCGGCGGCCGTGGCGTTGGCGGCATAGCCCACGGACAGGCAATTGCCGAGTGCGCCCAAAACCTGTTCCACCGGGTTCGGGCCGGTGTTGGTGCCGCCCAGCTGATCGGGCTCGTCCGATTTGGCCGCGTCGAATTCGCGGATCGAGGCCTCAGAGCGGAAACCGCCTTTCCATTTCACCTCCGCTTGCCAAGTGGTGGCGGCCACGTGAGGCTCTTCTTGGATCTTCTGGGCGAGGCTGGCAACGGAGCTGATGTCCACGTCGTTCAGCTTGGTGGTAACGGTTTCGGTCATGACGGCTTCCTCCTTGGTTCCCCATGTTTGGGGTTGGCCCATCATGCCTTGCGCAAGGTCAGCTTGTCGAGGGATGGCGCTTTCGCCATCCTCAGTCGTACTTCAGTGCTGTCGCCTTGCCGCGGAAAATTACATAGGCCATCACCGAATACGCAATGATGGTGGGCAAAACGATTGCGGTGCCGATCAGCATAATGAAGAGGCTTTCCGGCGCGCTGGCCGCCTCATAGAGGGTCATCTTTTCTGGAACCACATAAGGATAGAAGGAGTAAGCCATGCCGGCGTAAGCCAGCATCATCAGAGCGGTGACCGTCACAAACGGGATCCATGACCACTTGTCCTCGCGGTCCGGCGCATGGCGCAGCGCCAGCCAGAGCACGGCAAAAAGGGCCGCAGAGGCAAGAGGCAGCGGGGCCAGGAACAGGAATTCGGGCATCTGGAACCATTTGCTGAAGATCCTCTCGCTCACCAGGGGCGTGGCGATGGATATGGTCGCCACCCCCAGCAAGGCGCCCCACTTGGCGCGCCGGGCCCAATCCACGGCTTTCACCTGAAGCGCACCTTCGGTTTTCAATATGAGCCAGCAGGCGCCGATCAGGCTGTAGCCGACGGTCAGGAACACCATCGTGATCAGTGCAAAGCCCACAGTGCCCCAACTGTATTCCAGACCCATAATGTAGATGCCCAGCATGAAGCCCTGACTTAGACCGGTGAGCGCGGAGCCGGCAAAGAAGGCATTGTCCCAGAACCCCTTACGCTCCGGCGGCGCCTTGGCGCGAAATTCAAACGAGACGCCCCGCAAGATGAGGCCCATCAGCATGACCGCGCAGGGCAGATAGAGCGCGGTGAGGACCTCCCCATGAGCTGCCGGAAAGGCCACCAGCAGCAGTCCCACGGCAAGAACGAGCCAGGTCTCGTTTGCGTCCCAGAAGGGTCCGATAGAGGCGATCATGCGATCGCGCTCTTCCGGCGCAGCCTGGGGCAGCAAAATGCCCACGCCCAGATCAAACCCGTCCAGCACCACATAGATCAGGATAGACAGACCCATGAGCGCCGCAAAGACCAGGGGCAACCAGGTGGCGGGATCTCCAAACAGATGCATGAGCCCTACTCCGCCGGGACCGGCCGCGGGCCGGCGCCGCCGAGACGCACCTCAGCGCGCGGCGGCTGACCCAGCGCTGCCCGCCGGGCAAGATAGAACACCACGCCGATATAAGTGGCGGTCAGGGCGGCGTAGATGGCCAGATAGGCAATCAGTGTGGAAAGCACCATGCCGGCCGGCACGTCGCCCACCGCGTCCGCGGTTGAAAGCACCCCTTGCACCAGCCAGGGCTGACGGCCGATCTCGGTGGTGTACCAACCGGCCAGGGTTGCGAGCCAGCCAGAAAAGCTCATGCCCACAAGTCCCAGGAGCAGCCACGAGGGCAGACCGTCAACGCCCCGGCGCCAGATCAGAAAGACGCTCGCCCACGAGACCAGAAGCATCAACATCCCTGTGCCCACCATCACACGGAACGACCAAAACACCGGGGCCACGGGCGGATGAAGCACGCTGCCATCTTCGGCCACAAAGTCGTTGAGGCCCGGCACGACACCTTTCGGGTCATGTTTGAGGATAATGCTTGCGCCCGATGGGATCTCAATCGAATAGTCGTTGGAGCGGGTTTCGGAATTGGGCAATGCAAACAGCACCAGGGGCACATTTGGGCGCGTCTCCCAATTGGCCTCCATTGCGGCCACCTTCTGGGGCTGATGTTCAAGGGTGTTGAGCCCATGCAGATCTCCGGCAAAAATCTGCACGGGAATGATCAGCGCCGCCATGAGGATGGCCGAGCGCAGCGCCACGCGGGCACTGTCTGTTTTATCCCCGATCAACAGCCGGAACGCGGAGACGCCCGCAATCAGGAACGTGGCGGTGAGCGCAGAGGCCAGCAGCATGTGCACGAGCCGATAGGGCATGGACGGATTGAAGATGATTGCCCACCAATCAGTGGCATGGACCACGCCGTCGCGCAGCTCAAAGCCCGCGGGCGTGTGCATCCACGAGTTCAGCACAAGGATCCAGAACGCGCTCATGGTGGTGCCAAAGGCCACCAGGACCGTTGCCAGCGTATGCAGCCAGTTCGGCACCCGGCGCATGCCGAACAGCATGATGCCGAGGAACACCGCCTCCAGGAAAAACGCGGTCAGGATTTCATAGGCCAAGAGCGGGCCGGCCACATTGCCGACCTTCTCCATGAAGCCCGGCCAGTTGGTGCCGAACTGGAAGCTCATGGTAATGCCGGAGACCACACCCAGCGCGAACGTAAGCGCGAAGATCTTGACCCAGAAAAGGTACGCGTCCATCCACTTCTGCTCGCCGCTCCAGTTGAAGCGCAGCTTGAAGTACAGCAGGATCCAGCCCAGCGCGATGGTGATCGTGGGGAACAGGATGTGAAACGAAATGTTCGCGCCGAACTGAATACGAGAGAGAATGAGTGTTTCCATGACCAATCTTACTTTTGAGCCAAACAAGACCGTTCATGACAACAAATAAGGTGTTCGCGCCGGATTGACAGGGGGCCCGTGCCAATCCGACGCGGCTCAGATCTAGGTTGCCGGCTGCGGCGCCGGCTCGCGTTGGCGAAGGCTCATTTTCAAGGCCACAATGCCTGTGATGGCGGACATGAACGAGCCCAAAAGAACGCCCATGCGGACCTCGTTGAGCTGGGCGGCACTGTCGAACGCAAGGGTGCCAATAAACAGGCTCATGGTGAAGCCGACGCCGGTGAGACAGGCGATGCCGTAAACCTGTTGCCAGTTGACGCCGTCCGGCAGCCGGCACAATCCGGTTTTCACGCCAATCCAGGCAAAGCTGAAGACGCCAACCTGTTTTCCAACGAAAAGACCCAGCGCGATGCCAAGCGGCAGGGGCGCCAGCAAGGCGGCCGGAGACAGGCCCTGCAGGGAGACCCCCGCATTGGCAAAGGCAAAGAGCGGCAGAACCAGCAGGGCAACCCAGGGATGGAGCCCGTGCTCTGCCGACTTCAGCGGTGACGTTTGCCCGTCCGGCACGCGCAGCGGGATTGTCAGCGCAATGAGAACGCCGGCCAGCGTTGCATGAACACCTGATTTCAGCACGGCAGCCCACATAATGAGGCCGATGATCACGTATGGCGCCATTTTCAGCACCCCTGCCCTGTTGAACATGATCAAGATGGCCAGCCCCGCACCGCTGATGCCGAGCGCAAACAACGACACGCCTTCAGTGTAGAACAGGGCAATGATGATAATGGCGGCCAGGTCATCGATGATCGCCACGGCGAGCAGGAAGACTTTCAGCGAGACGGGCACCGCCTTGCCCAGCAAGGCCAGTATGCCAAGCGCAAACGCAATATCGGTTGCGGCGGGAATGGCCCATCCGTTCAAGGTGGCGGGCGAACCTGCGTTGAGGCCCACAAACACCAGAGCGGGAACCGCGATACCGCCAACTGCCGCGATCAGCGGAAAGGCGGCGCGGTCGAAGCTGGAGAGCCGCCCTTCAACGACCTCGCGTTTGATCTCCAAGCCCACCAGGAAGAAGAAGATCGCCATCAAGCCGTCATTGACCCAGAGCAGCAGCGGCTTGGCGATTTCCAGCGCGCCAAGTTGAATGGCAATCGGGATATCCAAGAAGCCCGAATAGTAAGGGGCAAAGGAGGAGTTGTTTGCGATCAGTGCCATGACCGCGGCCAGCATGAGCAGAAGGCCCGGCGTTGCTTCGTTGGCATAGAGTCTGGCGATAATGGAGTTGGAGGTGTTCGGTGAAATGGCAGTCATGGCAGTGTCTCGTGGTTCCTAGGGGTCTTCATAAAAAGCGCGGGCCGCATGAAGCGACCCGCGTTTTGAGGCTATGGTGCGGTACTGCGCCTTAAGCGGCTTTCAGCGGAATGGGAACACTGTTCTCGTTCGCGGACATTTTGGCGAGCTTCAGCTCAAGGAAGCCGTGGTGGTAGATCGCCTCAATCTGGCCATCGCTCACCTCAAACGGCAGACGCAGCGACCACCAGTTTTCACCCACGGGCGGCTTGCCGAAGATCATGTTCTCATCATCATCCATTTTGGGTGTGATCTGGCTGGCACGGATCGACACCGTTGCCCCTTGTGCGGAAAGGATCATCGTCGCCGGGTCGAGCGAAGGCAGGAAAAACCAAAGCCGATAATGGCTGTCACCTTCAATGGAATAGACCGGTGCACTGAAAGAAGGATATCCGGCTGACCAGGGCGTGCCCGCCGTTCCGTTATTGAACTGATGGGAGGGAACGATCATGGGGTTGTGCCACGTTTGCAGTTTCACTTGGTCGAGCATGTGCTTTCTCCTTAAGTCTGGTGAATGGTTTGGACGGACGAACTAAGGGGCGCTCCCGGCAGGAGAGAGGTGGACTGCAGCGCGGTCTGAGTGCGGGCGACAAATCTCGCTATAATGTGTTCAGACCCCTGCATCTCCAACGCCTCTCCTCCGTGATGAGCGCCTGCCGCCCTGGAGCGGCTCCGCCTTGGCGACGAGATGGGACAGGCGCACCGGGCGCGCCAATTTATTCCCCTCACAAAGTCGATTGAAAAAATCTATTGCGCAGACGCCGGGCGATTGTCCGAACACACGCCCCCTCACCTTTCATGGGGTCAGCATCAAATACAATAAAGAAAACACATTGCGCAGCCGATCGCGTCTTTTTAGTTGACTTTGTGAGTTTTGACACAGACACATCAAAAATAAACTGCAAAATTTTTAATCGTTAATTTGCTGGAGGGGTGTGTTCACGGTCCAACCAAATACAAAAGGACAGAACGTCATGGCATCAGAAAGCAAACGCAAAACTTCACACTCCAAAAAAAACAAAAAGAAGAAAAAGAAAAACGGTGACGGTGGCATCCCGGGCGGCTCTTTTGAACTGAAAGACCTGCACGAGACCCACGTGATCGTGCGGTTTCATAAATTTGTGCCAGTGCCTTACGAAGAGAAGGCGGAACAATATCTCAAAGAGTTTGCGGGAGACGCTTGGAAAAGCTTGTCAAAAGACTTTCCGGGCATTTCGCTCAGCCCGCTCTTTACGGCCGCAAACCCGGAAAAGCTGCAAGGGTTGATCGATCGTGCGCGCGAGGTGGACCGCACCTATTCACCGGGCCATTTCTTCGGCTATTTCCGGGTGCGCGCGCCAATGATGACCGATCTGGATGCCTTGGCCAAAAGGCTCAGCAGCTGGGAAATCGTCGACACCGCCTATGTGGATCGGCCCGGCCCTGACCCGGTTGTCAACGCCGCCGATGATCCTAGATCGCCCAATCAGGGCTACCTCGACCCGGCGCCAGACGGCATCGATGCAGAATATGCCTGGGGTTTTACAGGCGGCGACGGTGCAGGCCAGCGCTTTATCGATCTTGAAAGGGGCTGGACCCTCAACCATGAAGACTTGAACGCCCAGGGAGCGACGCTGCTCCATGGCACTATTCGCGACAATTCCAGAAGTCACGGCACGTCAGTGCTCGGCCAGGTCTGTGCGGTGGACAACACGATCGGGTGTGTCGGCATCGCGCCCAATATCGCCAGCGTTGATGTGGTGTCCTTCTTCGGCAGTACACGGCCCGACGCCATACTCGCGGCCATCACCAATCTGTCTTTCGGCGACGTGCTGCTGATTGAAGCCCAGGCATGGGCCGATTTCTCCATACTCTTGCTTGGACCGATTGAAATCAACGATGCAGATTTCGACGCCCTCCGACTTGCGACAGCCTTGGGCATCATTGTTGTTGAAGCCGGCGGGAACGGCACCGACAACGGCGATCCGCCACCGATGGCCATGGACACTTGGACCAACTCGGCCGGCCTGCAGATTTTGAACCCGGCGAGCGCAGACTTTCGCGATTCAGGCGCCATCATTGTGTCCGCTGCCACATCCACTTCCCCGCATACGCGTCTTGACTATGCGCCGCACGGTGAGCGGATCGATTGCTATGCCTGGGGACAAAATATCGACACCTGCGCGTCCAGCGCGGCAGGATCGACCACCAACTACACAACCGGTTTCGGCGGCACATCAGGCGCCTCGCCGATTATAACCGGAGCGGCGTTGCTGGTTCAGGGCCTGGCAGAGGCCGGTCTTGGCTACCGTTTCAGTCCGAAACAGATGCGCGCTCTGTTGCGCAACCCGGCCAACGGCACGCCGCCGGCCGCAACCGAGACAACCCAGATCGGTGTGATGCCCGACCTTCGCGCCATCATAGACGGCAGTGACATCAACTTGGCCCATGACGTCTATATTCGCGACAATGTGGGCGATACCGGCGATCCTCATTCCGGTTCGATCTCGGCAAGTCCGGACATTATACTCCTGCCGTCAACGGCCGCCGATCCGCAGGCGAGTTTTGGCCAGGGCAGTGGAACGGAGAATAATAACGCGCTCGGCTTCGAAGCCGTTGCAGGTCAGGACAACCACCTTTACGCCCGGCTTCGCAACCGTGGCGGCTCGAACGCCGCCAATGTGGACGCGACGATCTTCTGGTCGCCCGTGTCCACCTTGGTCACGCCGGATCTGTGGACGCTGGTGGGGTCCACCACCCTGCCGAATGTGCCCATGGGTGACCAGCTTACCGTATCGAGCGCCATCACTTGGCCCCAGGCGGAGATACCGGGGCCCGGCCACTATTGCTTTGTCGGCTTGGTGGGCACTGCCCAAGATCCGGCGCCGGGACCTGCGGATTTCCTCAACTTCGACAACTTCAGGACATTCATCCGCGAGAACAACAACGTCACCTGGCGCAATTTCAATGTTGTTCCAAGCGCGCCTGCCGGTCCTGATCCGGAAGCGCCGGTGGTGGTCGATTTCCTTGCGCCCGGCGCG
>JBCDDQ010000190.1:0-9342 GCA_039180225.1 Pseudomonadota bacterium | reverse complement strand
GGAGCGCTTTGCGGTTCAGTTGGGCGGCCTGTCTGCGCTTGATCTTGGCGCCACGGAACTGACCGGCGAGCTGATAAACCTGTTGGAAGAGGGGTGTTCGCCGGAGCTGGCTGAAGATGTGCTGGTCCAGATGGCGGCCTATCTCGGCTATCCCCGCACCCGCCGTTCTGTTGCGTGCCTTACCGGCGCCCTGGCAAGCCGGGGTCAGGGCTCCGGAACACTGCCACCTGGTGGGCAGAACGATGCTGAACGTTACGCCGCAGGCATTGCTGACTATGCCATGCTCAATCCTGATGCGCTCACAACCATAAAGTCAGCCTTTGGTGCCCTTGCGCCGGATGTGATTGATTTGACCTTCCGGATCTTTGGCGATGTGTACGCTGCTTCACGCCAAACTTTGCAGGTGCGCCAGCTGGCAACGATTGCAGCATTGGCCGTGCTGGGGTCGGCAGCGCCTCAGCTGAGGTTTCACATCGGGGCGGGCCGGTATGTGGGGCTCACCGAGGCCCAGTTGGTTGAGGTGATTGGCTGGGTGCAGTTCTTTGCTGGGGCACCAGCGGCCTATAACGCGCTGATCGAACTCAAGGCCTCCCTGGCGGAGGGGGCGGCCGCTACACCTGCTTATCAGTAGAGTGCAGGCGGCCGTGAGGATCAGCGTTGCAGTCTCTTTACATGGTCCGTGATGCGACTAATTCGCTCGTCGATCTCAGCTTGGGTTTTGGCCTGATCGGATTTGAGAAGGCCGCCGGAGGTCACCTCAAAGGCGAACCAGTTGCCCCAGACCGGCATTAGCCGCGTGCCGTGACCGGCCTCGGCACTGCGCCCGTCTATGCTGCGTTTCACACGTTTGGCCGGGAATGTGCCGCCATTGTTTGCCGAAAGCCTGGTCAGGTCTGGCGGTGCGGTCTCAAGATCTTTGGCAATGGGGCCGTCACCTTGACCGGCACTGCCATGACAGCGCGCGCACCATGCCTGAAACTCGCCGGATCCGGACTGAACGTCTTGAGCGCGCGCGTCCGTAACCCAGCAGAACGCGGCCAGGGTGATCGTCAGGACAGTGATGATCGCAGGGCGTGTTCGCGGCATGATTCGGCGCTCCCAGAATTGAGTGACGGTTCTTAAGTAGTGGGTGTTGCCGAGCTTCGCCTTGATATGGATCAGCCCGGTTGTCCTAGATCAATGTGCGGTCAATCCGCCTGCCCCAGGGTAAGGGGCATGAAAGGAGGAGTTTGGCTATGTTGGATATTGCCCCTGAAAAAGTTGCTCATGTGATTGTTCGCGCCCGGGAGGTGGACGCCAAAGTCAGTCCTTGGGACCAGGCGGGCGATCCGCGTGATCCAGACAGCATTCTGGAAGACCGGTCGGGCGATGCAACCGAGGCGGAACTGAAGAGTTTCATCGCGGGATGCAACGTGGATGAGCGTGCAAGCCTTGTGGCGTTGACGTGGGTAGGACGGGGGACCTACGAAGCAGACGAGTTTGGAGAAGCCAAACGGGAGGCCGCCGCCCAATCTGTCACCCCAACCGAGGATTACCTGTTGGGCATTCCGCTGTTGGCAGATTACCTGGAAGAGGGGCCCAATCAACTCGGCGTTTCCGTGGAAGATGCAGAAGCTGGAGTGCTCTAGGACGCCTTGGAGGGATTGCGGCCGAATTTAAGGCCGGCAACGGCAATGCCGATCAGAATGAGAGCGAGGGCCACATAGGCATTGGGTGAGGGCCGCTCAGCCAGCAATAGGGCACCCCAGGCCACGCCGAAGGGGGGGACCAGGTAATTGATCTGGGAGAAGAATGCAGCGCCCTGCCGGCGCACGATCGTGAACAGCAGCAAGGTGGCGAACACCGTGTGGAACACCGCGAGCGCGGCAATGGCGAGGCCCGAGAGCACGCTGGGTTCCAGCGTGCGCGGTGTGTCAAAGACGAACGTTGCCGGGATCAGCATCAGCGCAGAAGTCATGACCACTGCGGCAGCAAGGCTTCGCGGCGGCAGGCCTGCGAATTGTTTGGTGACGATGGCATTGATGCCGTAACACACCGCCGCACCGGCCACCGCAAGTTGGCGCACGGTTTCCTCCCCCAAGGTTGCAAGCTTGGCCGGCCCGATCAACACAATCAGGCCGGTAAACCCAAGCACCACGCCAATGGCCTTGGGCAGAGTGATCTTCTCGTCCTTGGTAAAGATATGCGCCAGGACCAAGGTGGTGAGCGGCATGACCGCCATCAGGATGGCGGCCAAGCCGCTGTCGATCTTCTCCTCTCCCCAGCCAATCAGGGCAAAGGGCAGGGCATTACCGAAAAAAGCGGACATGAGGATCCAGCCCCAGAGCCTGTTTCCCCTCGGCATGGGCTGTTTGCTGAGAAACGCCATGGCCACCAGGATGAGGCCGGCCAGGGTCAAGCGGGCTGCGGTCATGCTCACCGCGGGCACGGTTTCAACGGCCACCTTGATGACCAGAAAGCTGCTGCCCCAGATGGCCGAGAGCAGAAGAAGCAGTCCATAATCCGCAAAGCCAGGGCCGGATGCGGCTGGCGGTTTAGAGGTCATGACAGGATCCAGAGCGGGTGCGCGTGGAGAACGTGTGCGCCTCTCCGGTTAATCATGAAACCGGCCTGTTGTCATGGTCTTTTTCAATCGACAGAAGGTGAGGTCTCAGCCAGCGCCTGCAGTGTAGCGGCCAACTCAGCGCGCAAAGCCGGCAGGTCCGCTTGTGTGGCCTCCGCAGTGCCCAACAGGTTGGCCATGAGATGGAAACCCGCCAAGTGGGAGACGATCAAGTTTGCCCGCTCGGTTGCGTTCGCGCCGTCTAGGCGTTCTGCGAGCGGTGCGATCACCTGCGTGCTCAAGGCTTTGCGCAATAGCGGGGCGGCATCCTGGCTTGTGGCCGAGCGCACCAAGGCCACCAAGGGGTCATAATCAGCCTGCATGACCTTGCCCACAAACAGGCTGGCCGCTCGCTCGCCAAAGCTGGCCATGTCCCCGTCCAAAAGAGGGGAGATATCCAACGTTGGAGGTACCGCCTGGGCGAAAAGGCCTTCCTTGGAGCCGAAGTACCGGTTGATCAGCGCCACGTTCACCTGGGCCCGCTCAGCGATCTCGCGCGTGCCGGCCGCGTCATAGCCCCGTTCACCGAAGACCACGCGGGCGGCCTCCAGGATTGCGGCAGCTGTCGCGGCGGCATCGCGTTTGCGCGGTTCTGGCGGTGTCTCGTGTGCTGAAGCGTTACCCATATTTTTTTGTAATCACTTGTTGACATAGCGTTTGCGCATTCTAAGTAAGCGGTTGATTACAAATTTGCAAACGTGTGAGATCCTAACATCTCCCGGCTTGAAGGACCTAAAGCAAATGACCGACCCATCTCCTGTTTTTGACACCAGCGCTCCGGTGCTGGTCACCGGTGCGACCGGATATCTGGCCGGCTGGCTGGTCAAGCGTCTCCTGGATGAGGGGTTCACCGTGCACGGCGCCGTGCGCGATCCGTCGAACCACGCCAAAGTTGCCCACCTTCAGAAGTTGGCAGAGGCCGGCCCCGGCACCTTGAAACTGTTCAAGGCGGAACTGCTTGAAGACGGCAGCTATGGAGAGGCTATGGAAGGCTGCAAGGTGGTGTTTCACACGGCCTCGCCCTTTACCACGAAGTTCTCTGACCCTAAACGCGATCTTGTTGACCCGGCGGTTATGGGGACGCGCAATGTGTTGGCGAGCGCCGACACGACCGCCAGCGTTGAGCGGGTTGTGGTCACAAGTTCCTGCGCGGCCATCTATGGTGATAACTCTGATGTGGCCAAAGCCCCCGGCGGTGTGCTGACTGAGGAGATTTGGAACACCTCCTCCTCCCTCTCCCACCAGCCCTATTCCTACTCGAAGGCCGAAGCTGAGAGGGCCGCGTGGGAGATTGCCCAGGCGCAGGACCGCTGGAGCCTGGTGACCATCAATCCCTCACTCATCTTGGGGCCGGGTGTTGCCGGCGCCCAGGCGTCTGAATCCTTCGACATCGTCAGGCAATTGGGGGACGGCACCATGCAAGCCGGAGTGCCCGCCTTTGAAATCGGCACGGTGGATGTGCGGGATGTGGCCGAGGCGCACCTTAACGCAGGCTTCATCAGCAGCGCAGCAGGGCGCCATATCGTCTCCCATCAAACGAAGAGTTTACTTGAGCTTGGTCAGGACTTGCGCAAAGCGTTTGGCCGGGGATGGCCATTTCCAACGCGCCTCTTGCCGAAATGGCTTGTCTGGATCGCCGGCCCTCTGGCCAACAAGGCGTTCACGCGGCGGATGGTCGAGGAGAATATGGGTCACCCCTGGCGGGCCGACAACAGCAAGTCCAAAAACGCACTGGGCCTGACATACCGCCCGGTTGATGCGGCAGTATGCGAAATGTTTCGACAGTTGGTTGACGCTGGCGCCGTCAAACAAGCGTAAGCGGAAGACGTTGAGGACTTGGATAAGATGCACACAATCGCGATGACCTTGAGCGCTTCTCTGCTGTCGTTACCTCTTCTTATCAACCCTTCACCTGCGCGGGCCGAATCCACTGCTGACGACAGCCATGCCCGCTCGGGCAACAGACAATTTGAGTACCACCAAAAACCCGGTGCCGAAGCTGATACGGTTGTCATCCTTCATGGCTTGGGCCGCAACCGGTCCGCGATGTGGACCTTGGCCAAGCGCCTTGAATTGGCCGGATATCGCACAGAACGGTTTGGCTACCGCTCGCTCCATAAGTCGCCGGAGGAGATTGTCTCCAGGCTCGATGCACAAGTGGCCGCGTGCTGTGCCGGCTCGCCCAGGAAGGTTCACTTTGTGGGCCATTCACTGGGCGGCCTGATCGCCCGGGCTTATCTCGCCAAGCACAAACTGCCCAACCTCGGCCGGGTGGTTCTGTTGGGCACGCCAAGCCAGGGCTCAGAATTGGCCGACGCCTATGAGAACAGGTGGTGGTTTGAGTATCTGGGCCCAACCGTAAAGCAGCTTGGTACATCCGCCGGCGGACTTGCCGGCAGTCTGCCAAAGCCGGACTATCCCGTCGGCGTCATTGCCGGCGTGCGCAGTGGCCGCGAGAATGAGGACGTTCTGCCCGGCCAGGACGACGGACTGGTCACGGTGTCTTCAACCAGATTTTCCGGGATGACCGACTTCATGGTGATGCCCACAACCCATTGGGGGATGCGCTACAGCGAGCCGGTGGCCGCCCAGGTGGTGAACTTCTTGAAAACCGGTCACTTCGAGAAAGGCCGCTAAGCCTGTTCCTTGGACCGCGCCGGTCGGGCGGACCGCGCCGGCCTGGCGCGCTCCTTCACGACCACATCTTTGGGGATGACCACGGGAGATACGGCCCAAACGAGCTTGCACACGTCATTCGACCGGTTTCGGCCATGATGCGGGATGCTGGCGCTGAAGCTGTAGCTGTCGCCGGCGCGGAGGATGATCAACTCATCGCCGATCTGCATTTCCAGCTCCCCTTCAATAACGACGCCATGTTCTTCGCCCACATGCTGCTGCAAGGGTTCCTCGGGACGCTCGGCGCCTGGCAGGTAGGTGGCGATGCCCATGTAGAATTGCCCGCCGATCGAACTTGAAAGCAGGCGGTCCTCATAGCCGAGCTCGCCGGACGTTTGTTGGTACAGGGTGTTTAAATCCCGCCGGTTCTGAGCGCGCACCACGTGGGCGCGCTCCATGGGGCCGGCTCCTGGGCGCTTGGCAAAGAACCAGTCGGCAGATACGCCCAAAGCACCGGCCACGGCCTGCACAACGTCCACAGACGGATTGGAGGCGTTGCGTTCAATGGCGCTCAGGTGACTGACCGAAATTCCGCTTTCCGCGGCAAGGTCTTTCAGGCTCATCTTACGCGCATGACGTAACTGGCGCACCTCAGACCCAAGCGAAATCAGAGACTTGGCCAATGCGATCACGCGAGTGCCGCCGTCCTCATGCCGCGTCGTACCTGCCATATCCCATCACCCCGTTCGTCTTTTGAAACGTATCCTAGAGCCGCAAACCCAAACTGAGAAGAATTTTGTTGCATTTTTCTTCTCTGAAAGGGAAACTTCCCCCTTCATAGGAGCCGGAAATTATCACAATTTCCGGGATGTGAGGCGAAATGAGCGCAGTGGGGCGCTCCACGCGGAACGTTTCGAGGGAGGAAACACGTATGTCTGACGACAAGATTCAGGGTCCAAAGGGCGTTGAGTACAGCACGCTGACGGCGAGCGAGAAAGAAGGGGTGCAGCGCGCCCTAAAACGCGGTGCAACGCGGCGCGAAACGATGCAAATGATGGTTGCCGCCGGCATGACCGCAGCGGCTGCCGGCAGCATTGTGACCGCGGCAAGCGAAGCGCTTGCAGCCACGCCCAAGAAGGGCGGCAAGCTTCGGGTTGGCACGGCGTTGCACGGCCCGGACGACACGCTGGATCCCATCCGCCTGACTTCGGAAACGGACTACGGCCGCGCCCGCGCTCATTACAACAGCCTGGTCCAACTCAGCGACGATATCGTTCCGCAGCCGGAACTGGCAGAATCATTCGAAGCCAACAAAGACGCATCGGAATGGACGTTCAGCCTGCGTAAGGACGTGAAGTTCCATGACGGCAGCAAGTTTACGGCAGACGATGTGGTGTGGTCGCTCAGCCGCCATTTGGGCAAGGATTCAAAATCGGTTGGCAAAGGCCTGATGACCACCGTTAAGGAGTGGAAGAAGACCGGTCCGTACGAAGTTAAGGCGATCTGTGAAGCGCCTTACGCTGACCTGCCGGCCGTGCTTGGGGAGAAGCACTTCAAGATCGCCAAGGCCGACACGAAAGACTTTGCAGCCGCGCCGGGAACCGGCCCGTTCAAGCTCGACTCGTTCCGGCCCGGCGTGGGTTCGCGCCATGTGCGCAACGATGACTATTGGCGTGAGGGCGCCAACGTAGACGAGATTGAGCTCTTCGGTATCACTGACGAAGTGGCCCGTGTGAATGCGCTGATTGCCGGTGACGTACAGCTCATCAACGTGGTGCCGCCGAAATCCATGTCGCAGGTTGAGAATGCTCCGGGCGTCACTGCACGGTCGATCCCGTCCGGCTCCTATATGGGCATCTGCCTGCACACCAAGCACGGGGAAGGCAACAATGCCGACTTCGTCAACGCCATGAAATACATCATGCGCCGCGACCGCATTGTGAAGAATATCCTGCGTGGTCATGGCACCGTCGGCAATGATCACCCGATCAACGTGGCTTATGGCGTAGACTTCTGCGACGCGCTCCCGCAGCGTGAGTTTGATCCGGACAAGGCCAAGGCCCTGTTCAAGAAGTCGGGCCTGTCTGGAGCCGAAGTTCAGGTTGCCGAAGTGGCCGGTGGCGTAACCGACACCATGTTGTTGGTTCAGCGCGAGTGCCAGAAGATTGGTTTCAATCTGCAGATCAAGAAAGTCCCGACCGACGGTTACTGGGGTGCAGTCTGGCAGAAGACGGCCATGAACGTCACGGCTTGGAACATGCGCCCAACCGCAACCATCATGCTGGATCTTTCCTATGCGCCAGGGGCGCCGTGGAGTGACACAGCCTGGGAAAATGAAGAGATGGGCGTCTTGTTGGCCAAGGCGAAGGCTGAAACCGATCCGAAGATCAAGCATGAGATTCTTTGCAAGATGCAGAAGATCGTGGCCGAGAAAGCACCCGTGGTCATTCCGAGCCACCGGAACATTGTTGACGGTATCTCGGACAAGGTGAAGGGTGTGCCCAAGCTGTCGCTTGGCGGTCTCGGCGCCAGTGAGTGGCCGGAGTTCGTTTGGTTCGACGGCTAAAGACTAGCGTTCAATCACAACAGTCATGATGTGGCCCCGCTGTCAGCGGGGTCACATCCGGTGACCTTCCCTGGGGATCGCCCTCATGACATTGACCGCCTCATGTGCGTTCGATGACATCGAACACGTGTGGATTGAGATGCCCGATGGCGCGCGGCTGGCCGCGCGACTATGGCTTCCCCACGGTGCCGAGCGTGAGCCGGTTCCCGCGATTTTCGAGATCATTCCCTACCGCAAGGGCGACATGGTGCGCGCGCGCGATGAGCGCAACCATCCTCATTTTGCGTCTCATGGCTATGCCTGCCTCAGGGTCGATATGCGAGGGTCCGGCGACAGTGAAGGTCTGATGGGGGATATGTATGAGCCGAACGAGCTTGCCGACACGCGTCATGTGATTGAGTGGATTGCCGGCCAGGCCTGGTGCTCTGGACGCGTTGGTATGTTTGGTACATCGTGGGGTGGCACGGCCGGCTTGCAGGCCAGCGTTGATGCGCCCGAAGCGCTGAAGGCCGTGATCGCGGTGTGCGCCACCCACGACCGCTATGAAGATGACATTCACCATATGGGCGGATGTTTGCTCACCGACACGATAGAATGGGGGGCGACGCTGCCGGCGATCTTGGCCTCACCGCCGTGTGCGGAGACGGTTGGACCTCAGTGGTGGGATATGTGGCAGGCGCGGCTGGAGCACCTTGCGTTCCCACTTGAGGCGTGGGTGCGTGAAGAGGTGAGAGGCGCATACTGGCGGCATGGGTCCGTGCGGTTTCAGGCGGACCGGATCAGTGCACCGATCCTTGCTGTGGGCGGTTGGTCAGATCGGTACTCAAACTCCGTTATATCCCTGACCGCTTTGCGGCCTGATCAAGTCTGGGGAATTGTGGGGCCATGGAGCCATCACTACCCGGATCAAGGCCATCCCGGACCGGCGATGGACTTCCAAAAGGTTGCCCTGGACTGGTGGAACCATTGGCTCAAAGGTTCAGAGCCAGAGGCACCGTCCTGGCCCAAACTCCGGGTTTGGCTACGTGAGTTTGATGAGCCGGCCGATGCGATTGAGCGAAGGAATGGGCGATGGATCGAGAGTGCGCTCGCCGATGATCGGTGGCAGCTGCACTTGTGTGACGGCGCGCTTGTTGCGGACGTGCGGGCAGATGATGCGGGCGGCGAGGTTGAAGTGCCCCATGATTTGCGGGTGGGCCAAGGTGCTGGAGACACTGGGTATTTTGGCCGGTTCGGCGGCTTGCCCCTCGATCAGGGCAACGATGATGAACACGCGCTCTGCTATGAGACGCCGGCTTTAGGGCAAGACGTCATCCTTTATGGCGCCGCCGAGGTGATGCTGCAGTTCGCCGCGGCGACACCGCATGCCCAGCTTAGCCTGCGGCTCAGCGATGTTGCACCTGATGGCACGGTTTGCCGTGTTGCGTTCGCCATCCGCAATCTGGCACTGGATGACATGTTGGACGGCGCGGCAGACACACAGCACGCGGTGATCCGGTTTCATACCGCCGCCTATCGCTTCAAGGCCGGCCACAAGATCCGCTTGGCATTGGCCGGG
>JBCDDQ010000189.1:0-9346 GCA_039180225.1 Pseudomonadota bacterium | reverse complement strand
TTCGATCTCTCCTTCGAATTTCCAGAGCTCCTGTGGCCCAATACTTTTACCTGAACCTGCACCGTAGAATAACAGGTCTGAACTCATCGTGAGATCACAATTCATCCAGCATTCATCTGGGGCTGGCGCGCCTCAGCTCTTCGGTTAGAATGTACGCATGAGCGAGGAGAACAGTTCAGCGGATACTGAGAGCGGCGCAGAAAGCGCTCGCTTGGCACGCCTTGCTCAGCTCCCGGACGAAAATCCCAATCCGGTCATGATCGCCGAGCCTGAGGGCACTTTGGTCTATGCCAACCAGGCGGCGCGAAAGATCGATGGGCTGCTGAAGACGTCCTACAAAAAGATCAAATCTCCGGCGCTACAGGTGGCGGTGTTGCGTTTTGCCGAGGGCGACGGGCCGGCAGAAGCCAATGTGACCGTGGGCGAGGCCATTTACCGGTTTGAAATGCACCTGGCTGCAGGCGCCGGCGAGGTGAACATTTATGGCCGCGACATCTCTGCCCGAGTGGAGACCGAAAAGTCGCTTCGGGAGAACAGAGCGCGCTTTGAGGCTATGGCGCAGAATTCACCGGCGACCATCTGTCTGAAGGACATGGACGGGCGCTATATCTTCGCCAACCGGACCTTTCAGGACCTGCATGATCTCAAACCTGAGCAGATCATCGGACACACGGCGCATGACCTTTTCGATGAGACGATCGCCGATGCGTTCAAGGCACATGATGAGGCTGTTGCGGCCTCCGGACAGGCGGTTGAACGCGAGCAGATCGTCGCCGGTGTCTCCGGCAAGCGCATCTTTATGGAGATCAAGTTTCCGATCCAATTGCCGCCAGATGGCTCGGTGGCCATCGGCCTGATCGGGACCGACATTACGGACCGCGAGCACGCCAACGATGAATTGCGACTCGCCAAAGATGCAGCCGAAGCCTCCGATGCCTTGCTGATGGATGCGCTCGACAATATGTCTGAGGGCATCGTGATCTACGACAAGGACAACAAGCTGGTCCTGTGTAATCGCCGGTTCAGAGAATTTTACCGCTACACCGATGAGGAGGCCGCACCGGGCACGCTGTTTGAAGATCTGATCGCCTACGATTTGGAAAAGGGCATCATTGCGGACGAAACCGGCAAGAGCCACATCGACCGACGCGTGGGCCAGCGCGAGGTGGATGGCGGATCCTTGCAGATCCAACTCTCTGACGGGCGCTGGCTGCAGATCCGCGATCGGCGCACGTCAACGGGTGGCACCGTTTCCATCCAGACGGATATCACCAAACGCAAAGAAGCCGAGAACGCCCTGCGCGAGAGCGAAGGCACGTTGCAGACCGTGATAGATTCCACACCTGCCATCATCAACGTGAAGGACGCGGATGGCCGCTTCTTGCTTTGCAATCCGGCCCAGGCCGATTTCTATGGGTTAAAACCGGAGGAACTGAGGGGCAAGCTGGTCTCCGATGTGGCCGAGCCCGGCTATGCGGAACTCACCATGGAGCGCGATCGGAAGGTGCTGGACACTGGCGCGGCCATGCTCAATTTTGAAGACACCAGCCTCGACAAAAACGGCAACCCCTCCACCTGGTACACCACCAAAGTGCCCTTGCTGAACGTGGCAGGTACGGTCAGGGGTATCTTGACCATCGCCCACGACATCACCCAACGCAAAGATGAGGAGATTGCTCTGGTGGCGGCCAAGGAGGTGGCCGAAGCGGAGGTCAATCGACAGCGTGAGGCTGTCGCACAGGCGGAGAAGATGAGCGCGCTCGGGTCTCTGTTGGCCAATGTGTCTCATGAATTGAACAACCCCCTCTCGGTGGTCATCGGCCAAGCAGATATTCTCTCCGAACTGGTGAGCGATGAGACGGTCTTGAAGCGGGTGGAGCGGATCAAGTCTGCTGCCGACCGAAGTGCCGGCATTGTGCGCACGTTCCTGGCGACCGTGCGTCAGCAGCCCCCCGAGCGCAGTCCGTTTGGCGCCACGGAGCCGGCCGAAGACGCGCTGGCAAGCACCGAATACGGCTTGCGCACGAGCGGAATTGAGGTGACGCGCGATATTGCGGATGGCCTGCCCACGCTGTACGGCGATCCAGGTCAGATCGGTCAGGTTCTGTCCAACTTGATGATCAATGCCCAGCAGGCGCTCGCCGAGCGGTCTCAGCCACGCAAGCTCCACCTCTCTTTGAAACCTTCACCCGATGGTGATGAAGCGGTTTATCTTGTGGCCGACAATGGCCCGGGGATCCCCGATCCCATCCGTAACCGGATCTTTGAGCCCTTTTTCACCACCAAGTCGGAAGGATCCGGCACCGGCATTGGGCTCTCTATTGCCCACAACATTGTCACCGCCCATGGAGGCCGGTTGACCCTTGCCCCCGGTCAAGACGGCCAGGGCGCCACCTTCGAAATGCGCCTGCCTGCCTATGAAGGTAAACTACAGGAGCAGCCCGCTCCCGCTCGCCAGCCGGCCAAGGCCGGCAACGGCAATGGGCGCCAGCGCGTGTTGGTGGTCGATGACGAAGTTGACGTGGGCGAGACCGTGGCCGACCATCTCACCACATTGGGGTATTCGTGTCAGGTGGCCGACAATGGGCAAGCCGCTCTGGAGGTGCTGGAGGGCGAGGCTTTCGACTTCATCCTGAGCGATATCCGCATGCCTGTGCTCGATGGACCTGGGCTATATGAAGAAGCGGCGCGGCGCTGGCCCGGTATTGAGGAAAAGTTCGGCTTCATCACCGGCGACACGCTGAGCCCGGCGGCGAGCAAGTTCCTTCAGGAGAGCGGGGCGCCGACGATCGACAAGCCGTTCACCCGGGCTGATCTGCAGACGCTGGTGAAGCGGGTGGTAAAGGCGTGATCTTGAGCCCTTGGGCCCCTCATTAACCGATATCGCGGACACTCGCGCCAGCAGACAATCGGAGACCCGCGGAGCTAACGCCTACTCCATCGGCACAAAGATCTGAAAAACAACGTCCGGCTCTTCTTCATCATCCATCGGGCAGCACACGGACAAGAGCTGTGCCTTAAGCTCACTCTGGCCGGTGGCGCGCAGCCGGTCTGATTCTGCGATGGGCACGTAGCCGAGCTGCACAGATTCAACGGAGCTGATGCCCAGTTGCACATCGCTCTCCGTCCACCATCCCGAAACGCTCAAGGCCGCCTTGCCGCCGTTTTCCAGCCCGCCTGCATCCACGCTCATGCCATAGGCCAGTTCGTGTTCCAAGGCGCGCGCAACGCCGGCGCAAAAGGTCTGAACATCTTCGAGGTGCAACAGCGTGCCGCTAACCTGAACCGCGCCGGTCACATTCTTCCAGCCCGGCAGATCGCGCACTTTGCAAACGAAGGTGATCACAGCTTAGTCCTCCCGATCACCCAGTGTCGGAGACTATTGGAGCACAGCTCACCCCTGTGGTGGTGTGAGTTTTGTCACAAACGCTTAAGAGTTGACCTCGTCCTGGCGGTAGGCGGCAGGCTTCAGACCCATCTGAAACCAGGTCACCATAGACACCATGTCAAAGACGGGCAGCCCGGTTTGTTTGCGGATATCGGACGCAAACGGGGTAAGATTGGTGCATTCAGACACAATGGCGCCAACCTGTGGGTTCTCCTCCACAAGCCTTTGGGCTGCCGCCAGGGCATCAGCACGAATGGCTTCAAAGTCAACCTGGTCATCGCCTTCAATGATCCAGCGAAAAAACTCGCTGTCTTGCGGGATCCCCACAACGGGCGTGTCGGTGGCCACACCTGCTGCTTCCAGATGGACCGCATTCAGCGCTTCGGCCGAGTAAGTCAGGATGCCGGCGCGCTTTTCCGTGCCAATCAGGCGCTCTACCAACGGCACCTGCAGAAGCGCGCTCGTGCACACCGGCACCGGGCAATGATCGGCCAACTCTCGCTGATAAAGCGCAAGAAAGCCGCATGTTGTGGTGATGCCGTCCACGCCATCAGCGATCAACTCGTCGGCTGCATCCTTGAACGGCTGGAGCACGTCAGACGCTTCCAGCGAGATCATCTCCGCGGGTGAGGCGCCGCGGACAATCTTGTACTGGACCGGAAACGGCCAGGTTTGCGCATTGCCAATATCACCCACAAACCGGGTGAAGGTGCTGTCCACCATGAGGATGCCGAGGGTGACACCATGATAGGTCTTCTTGCGGTTGCTCATCAGGGCGGCTCCCTTGCTCACGCCTCAACGGCGGTCCAGACTGCCAGTTCATACCCGTCCAGATCAGCGAAATGGAAGCGTTTCCCGCCGGGAAAAGCAAAGACCGGTTTCAGAATTGTGCCGCCCGCGGCCGCGATGGCGCGCTGCAAACCCTCCAGATCATCACCATAGAGCACCACAAGCGGACCGCCGCTGCGCACGGGCTCGGTTTGGTCAAAGCCGCCGGTCATGTCACCGTCGCTGAATTCGCAATAGTCCGGACCATAGTCGGTGAAGGTCCAGCCGAACACGTCGCCATAGAAGCGTTTTGCGCGGGCAATATCGGCGACCGTGAACTCAATATAGTTGATCGACCGGTCCCGGCGGGCCTTTGCCGTCATAGCGTTTGTCCTTTGTTCAGCGCAGCCACTCTAGCAGGCGCGTCTGGAAGGCGCCGATGGAAAAACGATCCTGGAAGTCGACGGCCATGACCTGCACGTCCAGTTCTGCGAGCCTGTGCATGGCTTCCGCTGCCCCCTCCAGATCACCCGGTGCGATGAGAAATCCATTGACCCCGTCCTTGATAATCTCCCCGTTTGCACCCCGGTCAAACGCAATCACAGGCGTGCCTGCGGCCAGCGCCTCAATGGTGGTGAGGCCCAAGGCTTCTTCCCAGGACTGGGTCTGAAGGGTGGCGCAGGCCTCTGAACACAGCGTTTGCAGATCGGAGAGCGGCAAGAAACCCCGGTGATCCACGACGTCCCCGAACCGATCCATCACGGATGCAAAATAGTCCGGATTTTCGATGTGCCCGGCAACGGTCAGGGTCCGCCCCGCCTTGGCGGCAATGGCCGCCGCGGCCTCAAGGCCTTTTTCGGGGGTGATGCGGCCTGACCAAAAGATGGGCGCATCGTCCTGGGGCGCAAGCCAGGCTGGTTGCGAAGCCATACCGAACCACAGGACCGGAGCGCCGCTCAGCCCCAGCCTGGTGGCCTGAAAGTTCGAGATCGCGGCAAAATGATCCGGATACTCGCCATAGCGCTGAGCGATCAGTTGATCGGTCGCAGCATCCGAGCTCGTAAGGTTGGGGATGTGCATAAGCTTGCCATCGAAAAACCCCGTGGCAAAAACCGGCAGATAGTCATGGTTCAGGTTGATGATGCGGTCGAACTTTTCGCGGTTCTCATGGGCCCAATCGAGCATGGCGGTGAGCACTGAGCCGACAGGCAGCGGATGGATATCGCGCTCGGCAATCGCGGCGCTGGCCTGAAAGCTGCCAGCAACATGTTGGGCCTTCAGACCAGGCGGCATTTCGGAGCCTTCTGGCACGAGCAGGAGCACCGAATGGTCTGCAGCCTTCAGCGCCTCAACCATGGCCGTGGCGTACCGCGACACACCGCCGGTGGCTCCATCGCCAAAGCGGCCAACGGCGGAGGCTAAAATGAGAATGCGCATTGCCGGCCCCCTCGCCTCTGCTATCGGAGGCGCTCGATGGTCACCCCGACGCTTTTGGCGGCAGCAATGATCTCCGGCTTTTCGACCGTGACGATGACGCGCGACACCCGCGCCTGCTGGAGCGCCATGCCGGCCACGGTTTCGGCCAGATTTTCCACCAGTTCAATGTGGCGCCCTTCATGCTCAAGTCCCTTTAAGGCGTCGAACACATCAGCGTAGGACACGGTGTCGGCGATGTTCTCGCTGGAGAACGCGCCTGGATCTTTCAGGTACATCTCCACGTTGACGATCACCGGCTGGGTTTGCCCGCGCTCCTCGTCCAGGATGCCAATGGGCAAATGCAGGGTCACGTCGCGCAGGAAAACGCAATAGTCTCCCTCAAGAGATTTTGTGGATGGCATGGGTTTACTCGGTTGGCAGATCGTCGAACGGGAATTTGGTCAGCATGTGCCGGCCGCCGTCCAGCACGATGATCTGGTTGGTCATGGAATGGGTGTTGGCAACCAGTGACACGGTCTGGCAGATGTCCTCAACCGTAGGACCAACGCCCAAGGGCGTGCGCTGGTGGGCGCGTTCAAACTCTTCTTCCGTCTGGTCACCGCTGCGCAGAGTGAGACCCGGCGCAATGCCGTTGACCCGGCAGTGGGGCCACAGCGCCATGGCGGTCATGCGTGTGATATTGTGCAGCGCGAGCTTGCTGACCGTGTAGGAGAAGTAATCGGGCGTAACGTTCTGCACCTTCTGATCCAGCATATTGATGACGCAGATATCGTTGGTCTGCTTCTCCGCAAAGCGCTGTATCAGCACTGTGGGCACGAGGGTGTTGATGTGAATGTGGTCGTAGAACATCTCCTGAGAGAAGTCTTTGATCGTGTCCCGCTCAAAGATGGCGGCGCTGTTGATCAGCAAATAAGCGTCGGGAAAGTCGGCCACAAAGGCATCGATCAAGGCTTCCGGGGCCCCCTTCCTGGACAAATCAAAACCGTAGATCTTGGCCTCAACACCCTTCTCGACGGCGAGATCAGCGATCTGCTGGGCCTCTCCTTCGGAGGTGTTGTAGTGGATCCCCACCGACCAGCCTTCGCCAATAAGATGTTTGGCCATCTCTGCGCCGATCCGTTTGCCGGCTCCTGTGATCAGCGCTGCGCGCATAAGCTCTCCCAAATTGCCGTGTCGTGAAGGGCCTAATCTCTGTCAATGCCCCGGGGATTTCAAGGCGTGGCCGCCCCATCTTTTAGAACAGGTACTTCCTTTACGGCAAATGCCGCAGGCCGGTGCCTGCGGCATATCGGCTTGGGCATGCGCGTGCGTCAGGCAGCAGAGCTCACCACCTCGCCGCCCGCCCGGCGCATGGTGCCGGACACCAGACCGTAGACACCGGTCCAGGCAGCGCGGGCATCCTCGGTGAAGGCCTCACCCAGACCCTGCTCCAAAGTCCAGATCAGGGCGGCGCCGACGGCCTCGTAATGTTCGTCCTTGACGCCATAAGCCACATGCCGGCGGCCCATATCTTCCAGCAACGGCACCAGGGCGCCCGGGTTGTCGGCGTTCTGGACCGCCAGATTGAGAGCCGTCAGGAGCTTGCCCTTCTGAGCGGGCATGTCGGTACTCGCAAACAAGGGCTCGATCGCGGGGGCAATCTCAAAGAGGCGGCCATAAAACAGATCAGCGGCCTGATCGGCGATGGGCAGAACTTGGGCCCATGTGGAGCGGATAATGTCTATGTTTAGGTCAGTCATGGGAGGATCTTTCGGATTGGTTCGGGTGTTGGTCGACGGGTTTACGCGCACGCTTTCATCAAGTAAAATGAGTAATAATGATCAAATCATTCTCTGTGAGAGATGATGGAACTGAGTGATCTGAAAATCTTCAAGACGGTGGTGGAAGAAGGCGGCATCACCAAAGCCGCCGACAAGCTGCTGCGCGTGCAGTCCAGCGTGACCACCCGGATCAAGCAGCTAGAGCAGAACCTGGGCGTGGAGCTCTTCATCCGTGAGGGCAAGAAGCTGCATGTGTCCCCTGCCGGGCGGGTGTTGCTGGACTATGCCCAGCGCCTGGAAAGCCTGGCCGAAGAGGCAAAGAGCGCAGTTCATGAGCAGAGCCCGCGCGGCGCGTTCCGCCTGGGATCCATGGAAAGCACAGCCGCTGTGCGTCTGCCGGCCCCGCTCACAGAGTATCACCGGCGTTACCCGGACGTGGATCTGGAGCTCAACACCGGCAAATCCTCGCCGCTCGCCCGCCAGGTGCTGAGCGGTGAGCTTGATGCTGCGCTGGTGGCCGAGCCAATTGCCACCGAACCGTTCGACTACGAACCTGTCTTTGTGGAAGAGATGGTCCTGGTCACCGCGATCGACCATCCGCCCGTGGACGCGGACAGCCCGGTGCCGTCCACTCTGATTGCCTTCGGCCACGGGTGCTCCTACCACCGCCGGCTTGAAATGTGGTGGGAATCCCGCGGCTCCATGCCCCTGCGCACCATGGATTTGGCCTCATATCACGCCATTTTGGGGTGCGTGGCCGCTGGCATGGGGATGGCTCTGGTGCCGAAGCTGGTGCTCGACGCATTTCCGGGCCGCAAGCAGATCAGGGCGCACAAAATGCCAGTGGGGCAGGATAAGGCGGAAACATTGCTGATTTGGCGCAAAGGGGCCGGTTCCATGAAGATCGACGCCCTCTTGGCGGTGCTGAAGGGCAACAGCGCTTCGCAAGCGACGCCAAAACGGCTGGTGGTCGGAGCCTGACCGACCCCATCTCCCCCGTTTCTGCCCGTAAGCTCTGCACAATCCTCACATGGTTGGTTCGCCCCAGCATGCAAGGGATTCGAACACCAGGGGGGATGAGCATATGATCGCTCAATTTGCGTACAATCAACCGCCGCAAACACTGGCCAACCGGGCCGAAGGGCACCAAACGCAAACGCTGGACGACGTGCCAGATCCCAAAGACATCGCGCATCTGGCTCAGCTCTTGGGCCAGCAGCAGTTTGCCGAAGGTGGCGCTGCCGCTGAGCGATTTGCCAAGCGCTGGCCAGGCCACCCGTTGGGCTGGACGGTTTTGGGCATGTGTCTCACCGCACTTGGCGCGTTCCGGGAAGCCGAACCGGCTCTGCGCAAAGCGCTGCCGCTGGCTCCCAACAATGCGGCCGTGGCCAACTGTCTGGGCGTGGTGCTGAAGGCGGTGGGCAAACCGGGCGAGGCACGCGATGTGCTGACACAAGCGGTTGCCTGCGATCCAGGCCTGGTGGACGCGCGCTTTAATCTGGCGCAAGCCTTGCGCGATCTGGACCGCCATGACGAAGCCCTGAATGCTCTGCGACTGGTGCTTGAGCAGGCGCCTCACAATGACGCCGCCCGCATGGCCTATGCGCACGCATTGAAGGAAAGCGGCGATCTTGCCGGCGCCGAAGCTGAGTACCGCACCTTAACGAACTGCGAGAGCCACCGGGCTGAGGCCTACTTCCAACTGAGCGGGGTGAAAACCTTCACCCGCGGCGATCCGGACCTTAAGGACATTCTGGCCCTGTTGAGCCGCAAGCCGGAGATGCCGAACGACCGGATCCATCTGAACTTTGCCGCCGGAAAAGCGTTCCAGGATTTGAACGATGATCCCGACACCGCCTTTGCCCATTACCAGACCGCCAACAGCTTGAAGCGCGCCACGGTGCGCTATGACGTGAGCGAAGATGTGGGCCACATGACCAAGATTGCCGAGCACTGCACAGATGTGAACTGCCTCTTGCCCATGCCTGGCGCA
>JBCDDQ010000188.1:0-9380 GCA_039180225.1 Pseudomonadota bacterium | reverse complement strand
CTGTAGTGGGACAGTGGGACATTTGTCAAGTGGGACATGGAGCTGTAGTGGGACAGTGGGACATGTATCTGTAGCCCCACACAGGCCAATGTCGATCTCATCGGAGATGGGGTGGCGCACCGTGCGCATAAACGTGGCCACATCGGCAAAGCGAGGGGTTTGGGTTGCATCGATGGGGGTGAATTTGTCTGATTTTGCCATGTTGCAGTGTCCCTTAAGGCGATGTGTTAAAGTGGTGAGCCAACGGTGAGGTGGGTGCCTCCGTCAATGTACAGCAGCGTTCCGGTGACCGCTTTCGCGCCGATGGCGAACCAAAGAACGCCCTCGGCCACATCCTCCGCCGTGGTCATGCGCTTGAGCGCTGTGGCGGCAATGATGCGCTCGTGAAACTTGCCCACGTCAGAGGTGCTCCTGCGTTTCGGCGATTTGGCGTGCCAGCCGGTGTCCACAAAACCCGGACAGACGGCGTTGACGCGAATGTGGGGCGCCAAGGTGCGCGCCAGGCTCAAGGTGAGGGTGTTGAGGGCGCCCTTTGAGGCGGCGTAGGCGATGGACGAGCCAATCCCGGAGATGCCCGATTGGGACGAGACATTGACCACTGAAGCAATGGGCGAGGCCTCCAGGTGCGGTTGTGCCGCGCGGGTCATGGCGAAGGCGCCGGCCACGTTGACCGCGTTGATGCGCTCAAAATCCTCAACGCTCAGGCCATCCAGATCCTTGGCGGCCACGAACTTGGTGGTGCCGGCATTGTTCACCAGAACATCCAGGCGGCCCCAGGTTTTGACCGTTTGATCCACCGCCGCACGGCACGCCTCGTCGTTGGAGATGTCGGCTTGGATCACCAGGGTTTCTGCGCCCTCTGCCTGGCAGGCTTCAGCGCTCGCCTGTGCGCCGTCCAGATTGGAGGCGTATAAGATGGCCACGTTGTGCCCGGCTTTGGCGAGATGAAGTGCTGAAGCGGCACCGATGCCGCTGGAGGCACCGGTGATGAGGGCGACGGGGCGGGGGCTCTGGCTCATGCGACGACCTCGCCGCCGCGCACCATGGCGTCGGTGAAAGCGGTGAAGAGTTGCTCAAAGCGTCGCACCATCTCGTCCACCTGGTCCGGCGTGGTGATGAGGGGCGGCGAGGTCATGACCCAGTCTCCGTAGCGGCCATTGTTTGTGCGTCGCGCATAGAGGCTGAGGCCATAATCCAGTGCCATGGTCCTTAAGGTGTCGGGCGCTTTGGCATCTGCGGAGAATGTGCGTTTGCTCTCTTTGTCGGCCACAATCTCGGTCGCCTGCAACAGGCCCAACCCGCGCACATCGCCGATTATGGGAGAGGTTTCGGCCAGGGTGCGCATGCGCTCCTTCAGGTAGGCGCCCGTGGAGGCGGCGTTCTCAATCAGCTTGCGCGCCTCAAGCTCCTCCAGGGTGGCCAGGCCCACCGCGCACGCCAGCGGGTTGGCGTTGGAGGTGTGGCCGTAATTGAAGCCGGTGAGGCCGGACAACTCATCCACCATACGCGCAGGCGCCAGCATGATGCCGAGCGGGATGTAGCCCGATCCGATGCCCTTGGCGAGCACCACCAGATCGGGCTGACACGCGTCCCCGTGATGATGGGTGGTGAGAAACTTACCGCTGCGGCCGGCCCCGCTCATCACTTCATCGAGCACCATCAGCAAACCGTACTTGGTGCAGATCTCGCGCATGCGCTTCAAGAAGCGGCCGGAGAGGACGTTGGCGCCGGTGGCCAGACCGCCCACCGGTTCCATGAAGAGGGCAAGGCAGGTTTCCGGCCCCAGCGCCTGGATGCGCGCCTCGAACTGCTCGCAGATCCGGTCTTCGTTCTGCTCGTGCGTAAGGCCTTCCGGGGGGCGGTAGGTGAGGGGCGCTTCAATGCGTTCAGGCATGGTGGTCATGCCCTCAAAGATGGGCGCCACCGCATCATCACCCGACAGCATTTGGGCGCAGATCGTGCCGCCGTGGTAGGAGGGCATCAGACTGAACAGGCGCTTGCGCTCCACATCCCCGTGGGCGAAGGCCCATTGACGGGCGAACTGGATGGCCGCCTCGTTGGCCTCTGAGCCACCGGAGACAAAGAAGGGGCGCTCAAAACCCGCACCGGCAAATCCGGCCAGGCGTTCGGCAAGCGCGATGTTCTCATCAGAGCGGGCGAGGCGGATGGTGTTGAAGGGATACTTGTCGAGCTGGGCCTTCATGGCCTCAATCACCCGGCGGTTGTTGTGACCTAGATTGCTGGCGATGGGGCCGGAGGAGGCGTCGATGAACTGGGTGCCGTTCTCATCGTAGAGATAGATATTGTCGGCTCGGACCATGCGTGGGTAGGGCCAGCTGTCATCGCGGGTGAAGTAGAGATCCTGCGGGCCGCCGGGGCCGTCCCAGCCGTCGGCATTGGTTTCAAACCGGTTTGGGCGTGCGTTCATGGGTTTTGGACCTTGAGACAAGACGTGAAGATTAACACTGTGCCGCCGGCGCGCGCCGGCGGCAAGGCGTTGTTTTGACGCCATGGTGCAATGCCTTTTCGGGGGCTATAGTGGAGCCATCCACATGGATTCTTCACAGGATAAAACATGAGCGAACTCAACGGAAAATGCGCCGTGGTGACCGGCGCCAGCCGGGGTATTGGTGCGGCCACGGCTGAGGGTTTGGCCAGCGAAGGCGTGTCGGTGGTGCTCACCGCACGGACCACCGATCAGATCGAAAGGATCGCTTCGCGGATCCGCCAGTCGGGCGGCAAGGCCGAGGCGGTGACGTGTGACGTGAGCCAGTTTGCCGATGTGAAGAAGGCTATCGACACCTGTCAGGACGCCTTTGGCGGCCTGGACATTCTGGTGAACAATGCCGGCGTGATCGACCCAATCGGGCATCTGGTGAGTTCCGACCCCGAAGCGTGGGCCCATGCGGCCGACATCAACTACAAGGGCATCTATTATGGCCTGCGCGGGGCTCTGCCGGTGATGCAGGCTCAAGGCAGCGGCACGGTGGTGAATGTCAGTTCCGGCGCGGCCCACGGGCCCTTGGAGGGCTGGTCACACTACTGCAGCGCCAAGGCGGCCGCCTATATGCTGACCCGCTGCGCCGACAAGGAAGTGGCCCAGGACGGGGTAAGGGTCGTGGGGCTGAGCCCGGGCACGGTCGCCACCTACATGCAGACCGCCATCAAGGCCTCCGGCATCAATCCGGTGAGCCAGCTCGACCCGTCGGTGCACATTGACCCAAGCTGGCCGGCCCGGGCCATTGCCTGGCTGTGCACCGAGGACGCAGCTGAGTTTGCCGGCGATGATGTGCGCTTGAGCGAAGAGGCCATCCGCAAGCGGATTGGCCTAATCTAGGAGCAAAGCCCCTTATGACCCGGACGCGCCAAGCGGTCTTGCTGTTGCGCACGCTGATGGTGGGCGCATGCGGTGCGCTCGTGTTCAATGCTCTCGGCATGCCGGCGGGGTTTATGAGCGGAGCACTTGTGGCCGTGGCCGCGGCCAGTTTGCTCGGACTTGAGGTGGTGATGCCGATGGCGGTGCGCAACGCCTCGTTCTATGTGGCCGGCATGTTCTTTGGCTCCACGGTGGATGAGGAGACTGTACAATCGTTGACCCAATGGCCGGTGTCGATTGCCGCGTTAGCGCTATCGGTCATGGCCATTGTGGTGCTTATCCCGCTGTACTTAAGGCGCATGCATGGGTTTGACCGCGAGACGGCCACCCTGTCTGCGGTGCCCGGCGCGCTCAGCTTTGTGCTCGCCCTGGCTCTGGAACGCGGAGCAGATGTACAGCGCATCACGATTGTGCAGACGTCACGGCTGGCCCTGTTGATCATCTTCGTCCCGTTGAGCTTCGGCCTCGTCAGCGAAATCAAACCGCTTGCTATGGTGACAGAGGACGTGATGACCGGCGGTCAGCTCGCGGCGTTGTTTGCCCTGGCCGCGCTCAGCATTCCGCTTGCGCTTGTGTTGAAAATTCCGGCGCCCTTCTTCTCCGGGCCGTTCTTCATGGCCGGAGGGGTGTTTGGGTCAGGGCTGTTTGTCGGGACCATGCCGGCGGAGGTCCTGTGGCCGGCGCTGACTGTGCTCGGCACCGCCATTGGTGCGCGCTTTGCCGGCGTCAATTTCGCCATGCTGAAAGATGGCGCGCTCGCCGGTGCCGGCTCCACGGCGTTGGGGCTTGCGATCGCGGGGGGATTGGCGTGGCCGGTCGCCTCACTCTTGTCGTTGCCACTGCTTCAGGTCTGGCTGGCCTTTGCGCCTGGCGGCATCGATGCGCTCACCGTGGTGGCGTTTTCGCTTGGGGTGGATCCGGCATTTGTGGCCGGGCACCAGATGCTGCGTTTTGTAGGCATAAGCCTGTGTCTGCCTTTTGCCACCAAGTGGCTCAGCTTCGGGGAGCCGGAGGTTTAGCATCAGGAGCTCTTGCCAGCGTCCTTGCGCAAGCGAGGACCCAAGCAGATCTTCCGCACGCTCCGAGCTATGGGCCCTCGCGTTCGCAAGGGCGCTAGGGCGGCGCTAGCCGTCTCCGGCAAAATTGCCGCGCGTCATGGCTTCGGTGACCGCACCGCCGTCATATTGAACCGTGAGGATAAGCTCCACTGAGTGGTTCACCGCAATGCCCCGGCAGCCGATAGCCGCCCGGGTGGACCAGGCCTTGTCGCCGAACACCTCCAAAAAGAGATCGCTTGCCCCGTTCAGCACTCTTGGTTGTTCTGTGAAGCCCGGACCGGAGTTAATGTGACCGACGAGCTGGACGAACTGCACCACACGCTCCAAGTCTCCAAGAGCATGTTGCAAGATGCCGAGGTTACAAAGTGCCGCCTGGCGCGCGGCCTGATAGCCTTGCTCCACGGTGAGATCTTCGCCCAGGATTCCAGTCATAAAGGGGGCGCCGTCCTTGGCCGCGCAGGTGCCGGTGAGATAGAGGGTCTCGCCCACGGCACGGTGGGTGATGTAACGGGCTCCTGAAGGGTTATGCCCATAGATCTCCTCCATTGTGGGGACGGTGATCCCTGCTTTTTCCAGACGATCTTGAATGCTCATGGTGTTTTCTCCCGGTTATGCGGGGCCAAAGTTCTCATCGAAAAAGCGCAGCCAGTTTCCGCCCATCAACTTGGCGGTCTCTTCCTCGCCAAAGCCCATGTCGGCAAGGCCCATGGCGATATTGCCGAAATCGCGGTTGTCCTGGAACCAGGGCGGCTGGGGCGGGAAGCCGGCATTGTCTTTTGAGCCCTCGCCATAGTCGATCTCTTTGGACCAGCGACCCACGCGCATCCACTCCACCACACTGTCGGGCTGGTCCTGACAGAGATCGGAGCCGATGCCGATATGGTCGATGCCCATAAGATCAGCCGTGCGGGCGATCATCTCACAGAAGCTGGTCAGCGTGCACGCAGAGCCGTCTTTCAGGTGGTGAGGGTAGAGCGAAAAGCCCAACATGCCGCCGCTTTCTGCAAGAGCCTTCAACACGGTGTCGGTCTTGTTGCGCAGGCCCGGATGCCAGCTGTGGGGGTTGGCATGGGTGATGGCGATGGGGCGCTCGGAAAAGGCGATCGCGTCAAGGGTTGAGCGCTCCGCCGAATGAGACATGTCCACCACGAGGCCCACCCGGTTCATCTCTTCGACCACCTGTTTGCCAAAGCGTGTGAGGCCACTGTCCTCGGTTTCATAGGCGCCGGTGGCGAGCAGCGACTGGTTGTTGTAGGTGAGCTGCATGAAACGGGCGCCAAGGGTGTGGCAGATCTCCACCAGGCCGATATCATCCTCAATCGGCGAGCAGTTCTGAAAGCCGAATATGATGGCCGTCAGCCCAGCCTCTTTTGCGGCACGCACATCGTCGCCGGTTCTGGCGTGGCAAATCAGTTCCGGGTAGGTCTCAAACCAGCGGTTCCATTGTTCGATATTGGCCACCGTCTCGCGGAACATCTCATGATAGCAGATGGTCACATGCACCGCGTCCACGCCGCCTTCGCGCATCTGCTGGAAGATCACTTCCGACCAGTTGGCATATTGCAGTCCGTCAATCAGCATGAGGGGCACTCGCGAGGGCTGGGCAGGTCGTTGCACCAGTGAAAACAGAAGGTGAGGCGAGGCGCAACGGACAAAATTGTGCTTTCCGGAAATTGCAACCTATGATACATTTTATGTGTGTCGCACTATATGGTTGAAATCGCCCCCGATCGCCATGCGACATGGGGCTGGAGCGCGCGAGAGCACGGGCTTTGGCCCCGACTGTGTCTTGGCCTTTCGTGATTTGCCAACGATCACACTGGGGCCAAACGACACTCGGGTGCGCATTGCTCTCTCCCCGGAACGGCGCGCTAAGCCTGTTCCCGTCTCTGTGATGCGCACCCGGACCCTTTTTGAGGTAAGATGCTCCGACCGTCAGCTGGTATGCCGCCCAGATTGGAGCTGCGCGTCCGCTTTAAAGAAAACGGTTTCTCTTTGCTCACAAACTTGACCAATTTTGTCGGATATTATGATTGAAACTGAGATCTCTCTTTCTTATGGTCTGTCTGCCGTTTGGTGCGATGCAAAATGGCCTGTCCGATTGCACCGCAAATGAGCGGCATGAAACCCAACGCGTCCGGTCCATGTGGAGGAGATCCTGGTTGCTGTAGAATGACTGGGCTGGAGATCACTTAAATCCCAGCGGAACCTGCTCAGTGCGGGTCTTCCGGGTTTGGACCCGGCGCTGAACTCCTCCTTAGGGACGTTGCTGGCACAGCAAACATCACAAGAATCGTTGCAAACGGAACAGGAACTTAAAGGTTATGAACTCAAAGAAGGTAGCGGTTGTGGGAGCAGGTCTTGGCGGCCTGACGGCGGCATGCACTCTGGCAGCGCGTGGGCACGATGTTCACTTGTTTGACAAGAATGAATGGGTGGGCGGCAAAGCTGCCGAGCTCAAACAAGACGGTTTCCGGTTTGATATGGGGCCTACCATTTTAACCGTTCCGCAGGCGCTTTACCGGGTGTTTGAAGAGGCGGGACGCAACATTGAAGACTATCTTGAGCTGATCAGGCTCGATCCGCAGTGGCGCTGTTTCTTTGACGACGGCTCGGTGCTGGACCTTTGCGAAAACGTTGAGGACATGGCCAAATCGATCGGTGCGTTCACGGGCAACCCCGCTGCGGCCCAAGGCTACCGGGACTTCATCGAGTTATCGGAGCGCCTGCACGTCATTTCCCAAAAGCACTTCTTCTGGAAAAGCGTGGAAGATCTGAGAGACATGTTCAACTTCAAAGAAAGTTTCGAACTGTCAAAGCTCAAGGATGTGCTGGCGCTTAAGATGGGCAGGTCCGTCGCAGACACAATAAGAGCAAGCGCCTCCGATAAGCGCGTTGCTCAGTTGCTTGATCATTTTGTTCAATATGTGGGCTCATCACCCTTCGAATCGCCAGCTGTACTGTGCGGGATTGCCCACATGCAGACCGAGCTGGGCATTTGGTACCCGAAAGGGGGAACGCGCGCTGTACCGGTGGCCTTGGCCAAGTTGGCTGAAGAGCTTGGCGTGAAGATCAAGCTGGGCTGCAACATTGAGTCAATCAGGCAGAAAGACGGGGCGGTCGATGCGATCCAGTTTGCGGACGGGGAGACGCTTGAGGTTGATGCGGTTGTCTCCAACATGGACGCAGTCCGCACCTACAACGAACTGATCGGCGGCGAGGCGGCAGCCAAGTATCCGCCAAGCCAGTTTGAGCCTGCATGCTCGGGGGTCGTGCTCTATCTGGGCCTGAACAAGGCCTACGATCACCTGGCGCACCATTGCTTTGTGTTTTCCAAGGATCCCAAAGAGGAATTCGATGTCATTTATGGCAAGGGTGAGCCAGCGCCTGATCCCACATGCTATCTGGCGGCGCCGGCTCGGACCGAACCGGAGGTGGCACCGGAAGGCGGCGATGCACTGTATGTGCTGGTCCATGCCCCTTACCTTCGCCCGCATCACAATTGGAACGAAATGTTGCCCGGCTATCGCCAGGTCATATTGGACAAGCTTAAGCGCACGGCCGGTTTGACGGACATTGAAGACAGGATCGTCACGGAAAGTTACCTGACGCCGCAGGACATTCATGACCGCTACAAAGTGCTGGACGGTGCGATCTACGGTCTGGCGAGCCATGGCAAGTTCACCGGAGCGTTCAAGCCAGGCAATCGAAGCCGGTACGTCAAAGGCTTGTACCTGAGCGGCGGCGCCGCACATCCCGGTCCTGGCATGCCCATGGTGATGATGTCCGGCTGGATAGCAGCGGATGCGTTCGATCAGGATTGCAAGGCGGTGGCGGCGGCCTGATGCGTTGACAGGTGGGGCTTTGCCAAAGCCGCCCGGTCGTCATATGTGACGCAGTCTGCTGGGTCCGAGTGCTTTACACTCTTGGCGTGGTGGGCGACACGTGAATTGATCGCAACATGCGCGAGCAACCTGGGAAACCGTGCTCCCGGATCGGCCTTGTTTTGGAAGGTTGTTGATGATGATTGCATACTCCACGATAGGGACAAATGACATGGACCGTTCGATTGTCTTCTACGATGCGGTGTTTGGTGCGATTGGTGGTGTGCGAGAAAGCACGACTGCTGAGTGGACGCAGTATGGGCGTGATGGGGAGCGAGCGAAGGTGTGTCTGACGCTGCCCTATGATCGCCAATCAGCGACACATGGCAATGGAACCATGCTGGCTTTTGAAGCAAGAGACCATGGGGCGGTGAATGCTTTCCATAAGGCAGCTCTTGAGCATGGGGGATCGGATGCCGGCAAACCGGGCGTGCGTCAGGGCACGCACTATGTCGCCTATGCGCGCGATCCTGACGGCAACAAGTTGTGTGTTTTCACGCCAAAATAGTCATTCACGGCATGCGCTCCTGAGACGTGGACCCGCGTCATCTCTCAGGACAGCGATCATCCGGCCCATCTTGCCATTGCGCAGCCGCGCGGTGTAATCATCGCAGACGGTGACGATGCGCACATCAATAGGGATGATGGAGTTGTTGTTGATTGTTATCAGCCTGAAACGAAGCACGACACCTTCCTATTCCGCCCTGCACAGGCTCTTTCGGCCCCGAGATTTTGTTTTAATGCCTAAGCAACGACACGCAGTGGAGTAGCGGGACATGTCGCACTATGTTGCCAACGAGCACGTCATTGAACGCGTCATGGAGAAGGTCAGGGCACAAGGGGCGCAATTCTTGCCGTCCGGTGCCAACCGGATCAAGGCAGCCGGGCCCTTCACATCGATCGGGCATGTCTTGGCGGAGTGTGAGACCAGCTTTCGTCAGCTTGTTCATTTGACAAACCTCAGCCCGTCCTCGCGGGTTCTGGATTATGGCTCCGGCATTGGGCGCATGGCCATTCCCTTCAAGTTTTTCCTGTCGGATGCAGGAGAGTATGTGGGCGTGG
>JBCDDQ010000187.1:0-9463 GCA_039180225.1 Pseudomonadota bacterium | reverse complement strand
CCTACCGTGAGCCAACTTGAACATAAGATGTCGGCGCTGGAAGGTGCAGAAGCCAGCTTGTGTTTTGCCTCCGGAATGGCTTCTGCTTCAGGCGTTCTGTTCTCTCTACTGAGTGCCGGCGACCATTGCATCATGACCGACACCAACTATGCGGGCGTTGCGGAGATCGGCCGCGATACGTTGCCAAGGTATGGTGTCGATGTCTCCCTGGTGGATGCATCCGATCCTCAGAATGTGGCAGAAGCCATCAAACCGAACACCAAACTCATCTGGCTGGAAACGCCTGCGAACCCCATCATGCGCCTCACCGATCTGAAAGCGGTGGCCGACATTGCCAAAGCCCATGGCGGGATCAAGACCGCGGTGGATTCCACCTTTGCAACTCCGGTCGCCACGCGGCCATTGGAGCTTGGCATCGACTATGTCATGCACTCGCTCACCAAATATGTGGGCGGCCATGGCGATGCGGTCGGCGGGTCGGTGAGCGGGCGCAGAGACGACATTGCCGCGCTCCGGCTTGAGGCCGGCATTCACCATGGCGGGGTCATGTCGCCGTTTAACGCGTGGCTCATCATGCGTGGCGCCGCCACCCTGCCCTTGCGCATGCGTGCCCACCAGGAGGGCGCTCTGACGGTGGCGAAGTTCCTGGAAGACCATCCCAAGGTGACCCGGGTGATGTATCCGGGCCTTGCCTCCCATCCCCAGCATGAACTCGCAAAGCGTCAGATGGCCAACTTCTCCGGCATGCTCTCTTTCCAAGTGGAAGACGGTGCCGCTGTGGCCGACCGCATGACCAAAGAGCTGCAGGTCATCCACTACGCCGTATCGCTTGGTCATCATCGCAGCCTGATCTTCTGGATGGAGACCGCTGGTCTGATGGAAACATCATTCCGCCTGGACGGTGCGCAGCTCGACAGCTACAGGGCATACGCGGGCGATGGCATCTTCAGAATGTCTGTGGGCTTAGAGGACGGCGAGGATCTGTGCGCTGATCTCGACCGGGTCCTCGGCTGATGCCGCAGAGCCGTCCTTTACCGTTCCGCCCATCAGTCTGAGCACTGCGTTCTTGCAAATGGGTCAAGCTGCGCTCAGCTGCTTCAGCTGGCGTTTGCAGCGTCTTCGGCTTCCTGGCGTTTGTAGGCGCGGTAGCTGAGCGGGAAGCTGGCCATGTACGCGGTCACCAGGGCGCTCATGGTGAACCAGGGATAGGAAATCAACAGCACAGCAAACAAGACCGCCACCAACATCACCGGCAGCACCATGTTGGAGCTGATCCGCTTGCCCAGGTTTTTGCCTGACCATGTGGGAATGCGGCTCACCATCAAGAGCCCTGCGAAGGCCAAATAGACCAGGATGATGGGCGAGGCTTCCGGGCCATCGATCACATTGTGAAAGCCCAGATAGAGCGGAAGCAGTGCAATTGCTGCGCCCGCGGGCGCCGGCACGCCGGAGAAGTAGTTGGCTTTCCAAGCCGGTGCATCATCATCGTCCAGCGCCACATTGAACCTGGCCAGCCGCAACGCACAGCACAGCGCAAATGCAAGAGCAACGATCCAGCCCAGGTTCTTAAGCTCATCGAGCGACCACACAAACACCAGGATGGCCGGCGCCACGCCAAAATTCACAAAGTCGGCAAGCGAATCCAGCTCCGCTCCAAAGCGCGATGTGCCCTTCAAGAACCGGGCGATGCGCCCATCCAAGGCGTCAAACACCGCTGCCAGAACAATCAGTCCGACAGCCAGCTCGTAGCGCCCGGCCACCCCCATGCGAATGGACGTGATCCCCGCACACAAGGCCAGAAGCGTCACGATGTTGGGTAAGAGCAGGCGCATCGGCACCACTTTGAACCGCCGGCTGGTGTCGCCGGGGCCAACGTCGGGATCCAGAGGGGACTGCGTGTTCATGCGCGCCGCGCTTCCCGTTCAGGTTCATCAGAGCTTAGATCAGCCAAAACGGTTTCCCCCGCAAGGGCCAGTTGGCCAATGCAGACCTGAGCAGACTTCCCAGGAGGCAGATACACATCGACACGGCTTCCGAAGCGGATCAATCCCAAGCGCTCACCGGCGCCCACCTGGTCCCCCTCATCGACAAATTTAACGATACGGCGGGCCACCAGCCCGGCGATCTGCACCATGCCGATTTTTAGACCGTCCTTGAGTTCGATGGTGAAGCCCTGTCGTTCGTTATGCTCACTGGCTTTGTCCAGCTCAGCATTGAAGAACTTGCCGGGAATGTAATTGATCTTGGTGATCCGACCGGCCTGAGGCGCGCGGTTCACATGCACATCGAACACATTCATGAAGACGCAGATACGGGTCACCCGCTCTGGTCCCAGGTCGAGCTCCTTAGGCGGCACAACGTCGTCAATGGCACAGACCCGGCCATCGGCAGGCGAGATAATCAGACCATCACGCATGGGTGTGACCCGGTCAGGATCGCGGAAGAAGTACGCACACCAGAGCGTCAGTATGACACCGATCCAGCCGAAGACGTCAGGCAGAAAGTAAAACACCAGTAGCGTCACCAGCCCAAACAGCGCCAGGAACTTGTGCCCTTCCTTATGGATTGGGACAAAAACGGAAGCGATCGAATCCAGCACTACCTATGTCCCCTGATCAGTTGACGTACCCCGGTCGCCACGTCACGTGGCCGGCTGCATAAAACCTGATCGCTCATGAGGCCGCAATGCCTGCGCTGGTTTTTTCCGCCGTTTCGGTGTCCGTGGCCTTCACGCGTTTTTCCTCCACCTCGGCCAGACGTTTGCGTGCATCTTCCGCTTCACGCTGGCGGTTCCACAGATCGGCATAGACCCCGTCGAGCTGCAACAGTTCAGCATGTGAACCGCGCTCGGCAATGTGTCCGCCCTCCAGCACGATAATCTCATCTGCGTCCACGATGGTCGAGAGCCGGTGCGCGATCACGAGCGTGGTGCGGTCTTTTGAAACTCCGGCAAGGGCGCTTTGGATCTCATGTTCAGTGTAGGTATCCAACGCAGAGGTCGCCTCGTCCAGCAACAGAATAGGCGGGCCTTTCAGGATGGTCCGCGCGATCGCCACGCGCTGTTTCTCGCCGCCGGAGAGCTTCAGGCCGCGCTCGCCCACCATGGCATCATAACCGGCAGGAAGCGTTTGGATGAAATCGTGGATCTGGGCGAGCTTGGCAGCTTCTTCCACTTCTTCGTCGGTGGCATCCGGGCGGCCATAGCGGATGTTGTAGCGGATCGTGTCGTTAAACAGCACCGTGTCCTGGGGCACCATGCCGATGGCCTCGCGCAGAGACTTCTGCGTCACGTCGGCAATGTTCTGCCCATCGATCGTAATCGCTCCGCCGCTGACATCGTAGAACCGATAAAGCAGGCGCGAGACAGTGGACTTGCCCGCGCCCGACGGTCCGACGATGGCAATGGTGTTGCCGGCAGGCACCTTGAAGCTGACGCCCTTCAGGATGGGGCGTTCGGGATCATAGTGGAAGGTCACGTGATCAAACACGATCTCTCCGTCGCTCACCGTGAGCGCCTCGGTATTCGGCTTGTCGGCAATCTCGGGCGTTACGTTCAACAGGTTGAACATGGCTTCCATGTCGATCAGCCCCTGCTTGATATCCCGGTACACCGTGCCCATGAAGTTCAGCGGCAGGTAGAGCTGAATCAAGAGCGCATTGGCGAGCACAAAGTCGCCCACGCTCAGGTTTCCATTCGCCACACCCAGGCCCGACATCACCATAACAATGGTCATTCCGGTGGAGAAGATCAGCGACTGACCGGAGTTCAGAACCGCAAGGGATGTGTAGCTCTTCGTGGCTGCCTTTTCGTATCTGGCCATTGAGACATCAAAACGCTTGTACTCGTGCTCTTCGTTGCCGAAGTACTTCACAGTTTCAAAGTTCAACAGGGAATCGATGTTCTTGGTGTTGGCTTCCGTGTCCGCATCATTCATGATTCGGCGGATGCCGATCCGCCACTCAGTCGCCTGGTAGGTGAACCAGATGTACAACACGACCGTGACCGCGGTGACCAGCGCAAACCATCCCCCGAAGTTGAAGTAGAGGATGCCGCACACAAAAGCGAGCTCCAGGACGGTTGGGATCGTATTGAACAGAGCATAGCGCAGAACAACTTCGATGCCTTTGACCCCCCGGTCGATCACGCGCGCCAATCCGCCGGTGCGGCGCTCCAAGTGGAAGCGCAAGGAGAGCGTATGCAGGTGCTGGAAGGTGCGCACCGCCAGATGCCGCACCGCATACTGGGCCACTTTCGCAAAAATGCCGTCGCGAATTTGCTGGGTGATGACCATCATCACCCGCCCGAAGCCATACGCCAGAATAAGGGCGATGGGCGCGGCCACCAGTGCGCTCGCCGATGTCGCGTTGTCCAGCGTCAGAGCATCCACGGCATCCTTAAAGGCGAACGGCGTGAGCACCGTGACAATTTTGGAAACCACCAAAGCCAACAGCGCCAAAATCACGCGCGTGCGCAGGTCCGGCCTCTCCAGGGGCCAAAGGTACGGAAAGAGGCCAACAAGGGTTTTCAGCTGCCCATCGGCATCTGAGGTATAAGCCGAACTCGGCTCCGTCTGCATAGCGTGTCGTTTCTGCTTCTTGTGCGGCTGTCTTATACGCCGCTTGCCGCCCCGCGTCTTCCGTCATATGGGTTTTGTGTCCGGGGTTTGAAAGGCTGCGAGCACGCTATGAGCGAGAAACTTCTCCTGCGCGAGGCGGTGCATAAGGATGCAAGCGCCATCACGGCGTTGCATGTGGCCAGCTGGCGCTCCGCTTACCGGGGCGTTCTGCCGGATGCCTATCTGGATGGTGAAGCTGAAGCCGAACGCGGCGCCCATTGGGACAAAACCTTGAGCTCACTGAAGCCTGAAGACTTGGTGCTTGTGGCCGAAGACACAGATGGTTTGCGCGGCTTCATCTCCATCTACCGGGATGCAGAGCCGGGTTATGATGCATATCTGGACAACCTCCATGTTCGCCCTGGCCATCGCGGCGGTGGCCTGGGGCGCCGGCTCCTGGCCGGCGCGCTCATGCGCATCATTGCAGGCGGGGCTAAGACCTTGTGTCTTTGGGCTTTCGATCAAAACCCGGGCGCAATCCGCTTCTATGAACGTCTGGGCGGCAAGCCGGTAGAGTATGGCTTCGATCCGTTTGCCGGCTCCAACGCGCCGCACACCAAGATCGCCTGGGACGACCTACCGGGGTTGCTTGAGGCATGCGGCGGGACGGGCTGATCATGAGCACGCGTATTCTCCTTGCGGAGATCATGCACGAGAGCAACACGTTCAACACCATCGCCACCACGAAAACCGACTTCGCCGGTCGCTATTGGCTGGAAGGCGATGACATTGGCGACCAGCTTGACGGCACCAACACGGAAATCTGGGGAGTGCTCGAAGCCGGCAGACTTTATGGCTGGCAGATCACCCTGCCCTTCGCAGCCTCCGCCAGCCCATCCGGCCCCATGGCGGCTGAGACCTGGCAAGAGGTGATAGATAAAATCACCGCGCCCCTCAGAACCGGTGAGACCTTCGATGCCATTCTCCTGGTGTTGCATGGCGCCATGGTGACCCAGTCCAGCGCCGATGCGGATGGCGAGCTTCTCGCCCTAGTCCGCGAGCTGGCGGGGCCGCGGGCGCTGATTGCCGCCACCCTGGATATGCACGCCAATGTGTCCGACCTAATGGCACAGAGTGCCGACATCCTGATGGCCTACAGAACCTACCCGCACATTGACCAGTTCGACCGGGCTCAGCATTTGGCCAGCATCGTGCACCAGATTCTGACGCGGCAAGAACAGCCGCACATGACATTTGCCCGCAAAGCCATGATGGATGCAGCCGATCATGGACGGACCGACCCACCCGGGCCCATGAACCGCCTGCTCGCCCGGGCCGACGAGATGGAACAGCACCCGGACGTTCTTTGTGTCAGCCTACAGATCGGTTTTCCCTGGGCAGATGTGGACCATCAAGGTCCCTCCGTCGCCGTTACCGGGTGGAACCGGGGCGTGTCTGAAGGGTATGCCGAAGAGCTGCTTGAGCTGCTCTGGCAGAGCCGGGAGGAAACCCAGCTGAACTTCGCAAGCCCCCAGGCGGCCATGAATCTCGCCCAGGAGGGTCGTCCGGGCGACCGGCCCTTCATAATGGCCGACTTTGCCGACAATCCCGCAGGCGGCGCTTACGGGGATTCGCCCAACCTTCTGGCACAGATGGTCGCAGCGGATCTTCAAAACGCAGCCTTCGCCACCATCTCAGATCCGCTCGCCGTACAGAAGGCCATCGGCGCCGGCGAAGGCGCTGAGGTTGAGATGGAGATCGGCGGCCGCGGCGCGCCCAGGCTCACGCCACCTTTGGCCATTACCGGCAAAGTCACTCTGCTGAACGACGGAGAGTTCGTCTGCGAGGGCCCCATGTGGCGGGGTGTTGCCTTCTCCATGGGTCCCAGCGCGGTGATCCAGGTTGGCGGCGTTGAGATCATCCTCTCCTCGGTGCCCACCGCCGTTATGGATCTCCAAGTCTTCCGGTCCATGGGCATCGAACCGTCAGAGAAGACCACGCTTGCTCTCAAAAGCCGGAACCATTTCCGGGCCGCCTATGGCCCGCTGGCCCGCGATGTAATGTTGGTGGATGCGGGCGGCATTGCGTCCATGAGGCTGTCAGAACTGCCCTACCAACATCTCACGCGCCCCACATGGCCGCTGGACGAGACCAACGACCTCTGAAAAGCCGCTTCAGTTCTAAGAAAGCTTGTCTGCTTAGGATGCGCCACACGAGGTCAACTGCAGATGGAGATTGACTGATGGCTCAGCTTCCGAGCGGCGCAAGCCTCCTCTTGGGACTTTGGATCACCCTGTTCACTTCAGGTCTAGCCGGCGCTAATGCCGTTGGCGAGACCGAGTTTCGCATGGCGCAAGAGCGGTTTCGCGCCGGCGACCACCAGGCAGCGGCGACGCTGCTCGCCAGCGCCGTGAGGCAGGGCCATGAGGCGGCACAAGTTCCGCTGGCGGCAATGCTGAGGGCCGGCCAGGGTGTGGAGCAGGACTTTCCCCAGGCGCTCAAGCTCTTCACCAAGGCCGCTTATCTGGGATATCCGGCTGCGCAATTCGCTTTGGGCATGATGCATCGCCTTGGTCAGGGCACCGAGACCAACCATCAAGAAGCGCTGAAATGGTTTGTCAAAGCCGCCTCCGTGGGTCATGCGGAAGCACAGAACAGCATTGGCGTTATCTATGAAACCAACCGCGGCGTGAATGCGGACTATGTGAAAGCCATGATGTGGTACCAACTGGCGAAATCACGAGGCAGCCGCCGGGGGCACAACAACCTCAACCGCTTGGCGCACAGGATGAAAGCTCCCGAGATCGCGGAAGCCAAGAAGCTTGCGGCAGAGTGTGAGAAAAGTGGCCTCAGAAGGTGTGCCAACCAGGTCGGCCACTGAGCTTATCTGCCCTTAAGCGCCCGCTCCACTTGATCTTGCCTGAGGACCAACCATCTATGGCGTGGAAGAAGTCCGGCATCGCATGTCGAGGAGCGTTAGAAGATGAGCCAAGAGTGGAAGTATCAGCTGCGCATCACCCTGGAGCCGGAGATGGCCAAGATCGCCCGCACCCAGCCGACCAGTGACGCGCTCGCCCCCCTGCCCGCGATCCTGGAACGCCATAAGGCAGAGCTGAAGTGCCAGCATGATGCATTTGCCGGATACGTGGCTGAGGCGGAAGCCAATAATGTGGACGATTACCCACTTTATGCCTGGACCAAGGCCACCGTTGAAGACCCGGTCAAGGAAGCCAAGTACATCAAGTCTTTCACCCTCTATGCCGACGGCGAAGAGGTCTACGACCAAGCGGTGGCCGAGGCGCTTAAGGCGGAGATTGAGCCCCTTGTGGGCGGCCCGCTGATCGCCTCCATGAACCTTTACGACTCTAATCCGGTCAACAATCCCCAGCCGCCCAAGCAATAAAACCGGCCAGCTGACGCCGGCCGGTTCTTCTCGCTTGGGACTTGGGATGCGCCAGACTAGTACCTGTCTATGGCATCCCTGGCCTCATCGCCTTCGGCGTCGGCCTGCATTTCCCGGGCGACTTCCTCGCCCTCCTGACGCAGCTGGATCACGTGCCAGCCAATCCAGAAGGCCACGCCGATAATGACCATCAGCACTTCAGCGCCCTGGAAGGGATAAATCGCGCCGATATCTTTCAGATCAACGGCCCAACTGGTCATTCCGTTTGTAGACCCGTCTTTAAACATGATTGATCTCCTTATCCCTTAGCTCACCATGGCCTTTTCGGTGGCGCGAATCTCGTCCACCGCGGCCTGGTATGTGGCATTTTCATCAAAGTCCAAGCCTTCCAGCTCGACCTTCCTGGGAATGCGCAGCACGCCCATCCCGTTCATGATCTTTGAGACAATGAAGGCGGGAAGGAACCCAAGCAGGCCGAACATGATGCAGGCACCGATGAACTGACCCCATGGGCTGATCGTGGCATAGCCTTCATACGGCGAGGACGGCTGTCCCCACAGAACGAAGCCGGCAATGATCAAACCGATGAAACCGGCATAACCGTGCACGGCTACGGCGCCCACCGCATCGTCGATCTTGTACTTGCGCTCCACATAGTAATGCAGCTTGTACGCACACCAGGTGCCCACACCGGCGATCAGCATGGCTTGGATCGGGTGATAGAGATCGTTACCCGCAGACGCCGTGATGATGCCCGCAAGACCCCCCGAATACGTCCAGAACGGATCGCCTTTGGACACAAGGTAGGCCACCATCAAACCGCCCGACAGGGACATCAAGAAGTTGAAGGTGATCGCGCTGAGCGAGGTTGGGGCCAGATAAATGTTCGTGGCCGTCCAGGTTTCGCCCGTGATCTGCCCGCCAATGGCTTCCGGCGAGATGGCCGGCACGTTGCAGGCGGCATAGAAACCCCAGAAGCCGGTGTAGATCAGGAACAGACCCAAGGTGACCATCCAGGGATTGTGTGGGGGAATATCACGCGGCGTGCCGTCTTCGCGGAACTTGCCAAGGCGCGGCCCCAGAACCACCAGAACACCAAGCGCATACCCCCCGGCAATGGCGTGGATCACGCCGGACGCATAGGCATCGTGATAGCCAAGCAGCTTCACCATCCACCCGTTTGCGTGCCAACCCCAGGCGGCATCGATGATCCAGAATACCGAGCCGATGAGCACGGCATGGATCCAGAACGCACCGGACCTGATACGCTCAATCACCGAACCGGAAACGATCGAAGCCGCAGTCCAGGAGAACAGCAGAAACGCGGCCCAGAACACACCGGTAATCCGGTCGCCCAGATTGGTGCCCATGGTTTGCGACCATGGGGTGTTGGCCGCAGCCGCACCATCAATGCCGCCCGTGATAAACGGCCCATTGGGGAAGGCCCAATAGATCCACCAGCCGAAGAAGAAGAACGTGACCGTCACCAACGGGATCAGCATGG
>JBCDDQ010000186.1:0-9534 GCA_039180225.1 Pseudomonadota bacterium | reverse complement strand
TCCACGAGGGCGTCGAGGCGCGTGTCGAGAAGGTTGTCTATCCACAGGTCCAACAACTGCGCGCGTGCGGGACTGGCGTCGGCGCGCAAGCGGTCGAGGATGGCATCTCGGAGGGTGTCGGGGGTGTGCTTGGGATCGGTCGTGTCTGTCATGGGGTCACAGGCGCCTGGAAGGCCAACAACCCCGTGCACACCAACGCGTAGAACAAGCGGTACGCTTCGGCGCCATGGTAATTGTTGGTGTTTGGGGCCCTGGCGTTCGCATGGGCGCGTATGCCCGGCCCCGGGGCCTTTGGCAACGCGAGGACCTTCTCAGCGATTGGAAAAAGAAATGAGCTAAACCAGCCGCGACCCTAGTTCGCGATCCCCGATGGCACCACATAGGCGCCCGATTCCGCGTCATATTCGGCGAAATAATCACTCACCTCAGGATGGCGTACCGGCTCGCCGGAGACGTCGATCAAAAGGTTCTGCTCGGATACGTAGGCGATGTATTCGGTTTCCTCGTTCTCCGCGAGCAAGTGGTAGAATGGCTGGTCCCGCTCCGGGCGCACTTCCTCGGGAATGGACTCCCACCATTCCTCGGAATTGGAAAACGTGGGGTCAACGTCGAAGATCACCCCGCGAAACGGATAAACGCGGTGCTGAACAACCTGACCAATGCGAAATTTCGCTGACCGGTTCACTTCCATGCCGAACTCCCGACCTGTCCCAAGGCGCCCTCTCAAAGCTGCCCGTTAATGTGGCAAGCAATTGCGGCCAACGCAAGAGCGATGCTCAAGCTTGGTTCACAAACCATATGCCGCAGCCAACTCAGGGTCCTTCTTTGCCACGATACGGGCAAGATCAGCAATGACTTTTGCCTGTTTCCAGGTGGCATCATCCTGCATCTTGCCGTCAATCATCACCGCGCCCGTGCCATCGGGCATGGCCTCCAGAATGCGCAAGGCGAATTTGACCTCATCGACCTCAGGGCTGAACACATTCTTGGCGATGGTGATCTGCGAAGGATGCAGCGACCAGGCGCCCACGCACCCTTGAAGGAACGCGTTGCGGAACTGGGCCTCGCAGGCTGCCGGATCTGAGAAATCCCCAAACGGGCCGTAAAACGCCTTGATCGCGTTGGACTGACAGGCGTCCACCATCTTGGCCACGGTGTAGTGCCAGAGATCCTGCTGATAGAAAGCGCGCGGGCCATCCTCGGCGTTGGCATCCGCATCGGCCAGAACCCCATAGCCCGGATGACCGCCGCCCACCCGCGTGGTCTTCATGCCGCGCGATGCCGCGAGGTCGGCCGGTCCCAGAGACATGCCATGCATGCGGGGAGAGGCTGCCGCAATGTCTTCCACGTTTTTGACACCTTGCGCGGTCTCCAGAATGGCATGGATCAAAATGGGGCGTTCGATCTCATGGCGTGCCTCCAGCTGGCTCAGCAGCTGATCCAGATAATGGATGTCCCAGGCGCCTTCCACCTTGGGCAGCATGATCACATCCAGTTTGTGGCCCACCTGACCCACGATCTCGATAATGTCTTCCAGCACCCACGGCGAGTTCAGGCAGTTGATCCGGGTCCAGAGCCCGGTGTCGCCAAACTCATTCTCCTGGGCCAGCTTCACGAAGCCCTGGCGCGCCTCCACCTTCTGGTCGGCCGGAATGGCATCTTCAAGGTTGCCGAGCACCACGTCCACCTGATTGATCAGGTCGGGCACCTTGGCGCGCATCTTTTCCATATGCGGCGGCACGAAATGGATCATGCGCTCCAGGCGAACGGGGAGCTCGCGCAATGGGTCGGGTGCGCCAATGGCAAGGGGTTTGTAAAACTGGGAGGGAAGCTTCATGGGGAACAAAAGACCGTTAGGTGAGAACACTGGTGCCTTTCATAGCGTCCGGAGCCGGGCCATAATACGTGCAAATGTGTCGCGTTCGCGCGGGTCTCATGCTACCGGTTCTGGGCGATACGGCGAGTGAGTTGGGCCAGACGGGGTGCGCCCACCTTGATCGTGCGCGCCGATGGTTTGCAGTGTGTTTCCAAGAAGGGTCCGCAAATGTCCGCCCACCAGCCGCTTTCCGGCATCAAAGTTCTCGATTTTTCCACCCTGCTTCCCGGCCCACTCGCCGGGCTGATGCTGGCCGAAGCCGGCGCCGAAGTGCTGAAGATAGAGCGCCCCGGCAGCGGCGAGGACATGCGCCATTATGTGCCCAAATGGGGCCGCGATGCGGTGGGCTTTCACCTACTGAACCGGGGCAAGAAGTCTCTGGCCATCAATCTGAAAGACCGCCAGCAGCTCGCCTTGTTGGAGCCGCTGTTGCGCGAGGCCGATGTGATCTTGGAGCAGTTCCGCCCCGGCGTCATGGACCGGCTTGGCTTGGGCTATGCGGCGATCAAGGCGATCAACCCCAAGATCATCTATTGCTCCATTACCGGCTATGGCCAGACCGGGCCCAAGGTGGATGTGGCCGGCCATGATCTGAACTATGTGGGCGATGCCGGCCTGTTGGCGCTGAGCATGGGCGATCCGCAAAAGCCCAGCCTGCCGCCGGTCCTGGCGGCCGACCTCGCCGGCGGCACTTATCCGGCGGTGGTCAACATCCTGATGGCGCTGCTGGCCCGGGAGAAGACAGGCGAAGGCAGCCACTTGGATATCTCCATGACCGATAACCTGTTCATGCTCATGACCTGGGCGTTGGGACAGGGGATGTTAAAGGGCGACTGGCCCAAACCGTCGGCGGAACGGCTCACCGGGGGCTCTGCGCGCTATCATATCTATCCCACCAGCGACGGGCGCCATGTGGCCGCCGCGCCACTGGAGGACCGTTTCTGGGCGGTATTCTGCGATCTGATCGAGCTGCCTGAGGCGCTGAGGGACGATGAGAGGGACCCTGAAGCCACATTGGAGGCGTGCCGGGCGATCATCGCCAGCAGGCCGGCGGAGGAATGGCGGCGCGCCTTCTTCGGTCAGGATTGCTGCTGCTCCATCGTTCAGTCGCTTCAGGACGCCATGGCGGATCCCAACATCCATGCCCGGGGTCTGTTTCAGCATGTGGTGACCAATGAAGAGGGGGAGGAGCTCCCCGCGCTGCCTGTGGCCGTTGCCCCCCAGTTCCGCCGACCATCAGAAGAGCCCCAGCATGCCCCGGCGCTGGGGGCGAACAATGATGAGTATTTGAGCTGAGGCGCGCTCCGTCATCCCTCAACTTCCGCGCCCTTGCGAACGCGAGGGCCCATAGCTCGTATGTTTATCCTGGCTGAGAAGGTCCTCGCTTTCCCAAGGACGCGGATTACGCAAACGTAACGCGCACCCGGCGGTTCTGGCGGCCCTTTTTCTCAATCTTTGACACCACCACCTGGCCAATCTCACCGGTGGAGCGCACATGTGTGCCGCCGCAAGGCTGCAGATCAATCTCACCATCGGCCCCGATCTTAACAATCCGCACCTTGCCTGAGCCCATTGGCGGCTTTACGGCCATGGTGCGCACCAGGTCGGGGTTGGCCTCCAGCTCTTCGTCGGTGATCCAGTCATCGCTCACCGGATGATCAGCCGCGACCAGCGCATTTAACTGCTCGCTTAGCGCGTCCTTCTCCAGCACGGCTTCGGGGATGTCGAAATCCAGCCGGCCCGTATCCCCGGAGATGGATCCACCTGTCACAGGGTAAGGCAGAACGGAGCAGAGCAGGTGCATACAGGTGTGCATGCGCATATGGGCATAGCGCGCATCCCAATCCAACCGGGCGGTGACCGTGGAGCCCACCTCGGGCGCAGTACCTTCCACAGCCGGCACATGCACCACATTCTTGTTTTCATCATAGACCGCAAGGGCAATGGCGATTTCATCGCCAGCCTCGCTCACCAGCACACCCTTGTCGCCTGCCTGGCCGCCTGAGGTGGCGTAAAACACGCTGCGGTCCAAGAGGATGCCGCCGCGTTCATTCACCGCGATCACCTTGGCCGTGCACTCGCGGGCATACGCATCATCGCGGAAAAGCTGCTCGGTCATGTGTCTGCGACCTCCTCAAAGACGCTGGGCAGGGTGCTCTCAAGCGCCGGATCCATCCAATCGGGCACCGGCAGCTCTTTCTCGCGCAGAAATGCCGGGTTATAGAGCTTTGAGAGATAGCGCGAGCCGTAGTCGCACAAGATGGTCACCAGGGTGTGGCCCGGGCCCAGTTCGCGGGCAAGACGGATGGCCCCGGCAATATTGATGCCCGATGAGCCGCCAAGACACATGCCCTCCTCGTGCACCAGCGGGAAGATGATGTTGAGGGCGTCGACGTCCGGGATCTCGAACTGAAGATCCGGCGTAAAGCCATCCAGATTGGCGGTAATGCGGCCCTGGCCGATGCCTTCCATCAGCGAGGAGCCTTCCGCTTTCAGCTCCCCATCCCGGAAATACCGGTAGAGTGCTGCCCCTTCCGGGTCGGTGAGGGCGATCTTGATGTCCGGGTTCTTCGAGCGCAGAAATTCCGCGGTGCCGGTCAGCGTGCCGCCGGAGCCGACCGCGCAGCTGAACCCGTCGATCTTGCCGCCCGTCTGCTCCCAGATCTCAGGGCCGGTGGTCTCGATATGGGCCTGGCGGTTGGCCACATTGTCAAACTGGTTCGCCCAGACCGCGCCTTCGGGGTGCTCCGCGTTCAAGCGCTCGGCCAGGCGACCGGAATAACGCACGAAATTGTTCGGGTTGCGATAGGGCGCAGCCGGCACCTGCACCAGTTCGGCGCCGAGCATCCTCAGCGCATCTTTCTTCTCCTCGGTTTGCGTCTCCGGGATCACAATGACCGTGCGCATGCCCATGGATCCGGCCACCATGGCCAGGCCAATCCCTGTGTTTCCGGCGGTGCCTTCCACAATGATGCCGCCTGGGCCGATCGCTTTGCGCTTCAGCGCATCCTTTATGATGAAGAGCGCGGCGCGGTCTTTCACCGATTCACTGGGGTTCATGAACTCGGCTTTGCCCAGGATCGTGCAGCCGGTTTCTTCAGAGGCCCGTCTCAACTTGATGAGCGGCGTGTTGCCGACGGTTGAGGCGATAGAATCGTGGATGGTCATAAAGGTCAGGCCCGGTCATATGGAGTGGTTGGCGAGCCCAGATACATAAGCCCGATGAGCCTGCCTTTCTAGAATATTCGGTGCACAAATGTGGTGCAGACGTATTTCGGGCCGCTCTTTGGCGGTGCGCCGCGGTGTCTGTAGGTCCAGCCCACCGGGAAAAACGCAATGCGTCCAGCCACAGGCTTGATGCGCGTGTCCTGGTCTTCGAACTCCGTGTGTCCGCCGCTGTCCACGTTGTTGAAATACCATTGCGCGGCCAGAACCCGGGTTTGGTTTTGGGCGGAGTTGTCGTCGATGTGCCAATGAAACTGGCCGCCCGGGTCGTACTTCTTCACCCTCAGCGGTTCGGCATGGAGGTCTTTGTGATCGGAGCCGGCCAGAAACTTCACATCTGCCTGATAGCGGCCGAGAAACTGTGAGAGGGAAGTCTGCAACACGGAGATCACATCTCCCCAACTGTCTGGCGGCAGCACCAGCTCCGTGGTTTGTTTTCCGGCAAGATCAAGCTCAGCGCCGGCGTTTCCAGAAACTTTTCCCTGTTCGCGCGCCGGGTCTGCATCGAAGCGCTGGATGATCTGCTCGCAGACCTCCAGATCCAGGGCCTCGTCATAATGTTTGATGAATTTGGGCAATGGGATTCTCTGTTCCGCGTCCGTGAATTGATGTGATTCTCATAACTGGGAAGAAGCAAGTCAAGCCAATCTCCAAAATAGAGGCAAAATCTTCACCAATTGGAGCGACTGTGCGGACATTCTGTGGTTTATGGAAAAAATTATTTCATTTTTCAGCAACTTCAGGTAGGTGAGGCGCGCGGTGTTAAGACCGCTCACCACCGCGCAAACAGTGGGAAGCAACCGAGGGAACCCATGACATTCTTGTATTATTGTACTGGTCAACATGTAAGACCGCCGGCTGGTCTGTAGTGTGCACCGCCGGCGCTTTACCGGTAGTCCGTGCCTAATCTCATGCAGCCAAGACCATCCAGTACTCCATGACGACGCAGCCTCAGCCCCGAGTACGCCTCAATGATCACCGCAAGGGATTGTTGATTACGGGTATTGGTGCGTTCCTCATGACGTTTGACATTCCACTGGTCCGCCTGGCCCATAGTGATGAGTGGACAGTGGTTTACGTGCGCGGATTGTGCGTGTTTTTTGTCATGTTGGGCTATTGGTTTTGGACCCACTACCGGCGCGGAAACCAGGTGCCCTTCATCAACGGGATTGAGGGCTTCGCGGCGGCCGCAACCTTCGCGGTCACCAACATCTCGTTCATGACCGCCATCCACCACACAAGCGCCGCCAATGCGGTTTTCATTTTGGCCTTTGCTCCGCTTTTTGCGGCTATCTTGTCCCGCATATTTTTGGCAGAGCCTGTGCGCCGCCACACCTGGCTCGCCATTGCGGTCGCCATCGTAGGTGTTTTGATTATTGCAACCTCAGGTTTAGGAACCGGACACTTGTTCGGCGACCTTATGGCGCTGATTGCCGCCACCTCACTGGCCTGCTCACTCACCATTATGCGCTGGTCCGGCAAGGATATGACATTTTCGCCGGGCTTCGGCAGCCTGCTGACGGCGATCGTGGCGGTGTGGTTCGCCGATCCCTTTTCACTGAACCTTACACAAGTGAGCTTGTTGGGCTTCAACAGTCTTCTCATCATGCCGATCTCGCTGGGGCTCTTGGCGCTCGGCACGCGCTACATTTCCGCGCCCGAAGTGGCCATGCTGATGTTGCTGGATTCGTTCCTGGCGCCCGTATGGGTGTGGCTTGTGATTGGCGAAATCCCCACCACGCAAGGGCTGATCGGTGGGGCCATTGTGGTCTCGGCGATTCTCGCGCACAGCTACATACAAGCTAAACGTGCATAACTCGCTGCCGCATTTTGCCCAATTGTTTACCGAATAGTAATCGCCAAATGGGAACTTAGTCGCATCATTAAGGCCGGTTTTCGATTGGCCTGACGTTTTAATTCAGTTTGCTAAGTGCCGGGGGGGACTTGCGAAGAATGCAGAGCGCCCAACTGTGGATAAGCGACGGTAAGCTTATCGATATCGATTCAGAAGTTATCGAGAGACGTGGCGTTGACGCATTGATGCGCGAAGACCGGCTTGTTCTGATTACCGTCAATGCCAGGGGCACGTCCATTCACTGGCATCTGGCAAGCGCCAGCTGGTCGTCTTTGTATTCCGTTATCTCCCACTTGCGCGTCTGCCCCCCACCATTCCAGCTCAATTTCTTCGTGGAAGCCTGGGCCACCGAACGGTTCGTGCGGGCCAAAGATGCGGCGCGGCGCATTGACGAGCTGCTCGGCAAGGCCGATGTGCGGCTCTCCAAGAAGGCCTACATCTATGAAAAGGAGATGGACAAGCGGGCCATGCCCCAGCTCCTGCAATTGGCCTTTGATGAACATGCGGCCCTCACCGATCATCGGGTCGACACGGTGTTTCATGAAGACAGCAATATGTTCTACCTGGAGCGGGCGGGGGAGAACTCGCTCCTCTCACGGATTATGGGAGAACACTGGACTTCGGAGTTCGCCGGCCGCGAGGAAATCCCGGATACGGACTTCGATTATGAGGTTATGTCTCACTACGAAAAGGTGCTGACGGCCGATGTTCCGCGGTTTGACCACGTGTTTGCCACCATCACACCGCCCGGTGGCGCTCCTATTTGGGCCTCATATTTGCGCCTGATCGTGCCGTCCACGTTTGACGATGGGCGCGTGGGCGTCTCGTCATTCTGCCAGACCAGTCCGGCAACGCCGAAGCTCATTTAGCCGCTCTGAGGGTCAATCCTCGCGGTACAAAGCCTCATCAATCAGCACTTCAAGGTCTGACCGGCGCGCCAGCATCAGCCATTCGTTCTTTGACGCCCCCTCCGGCTCCCATTCCCAGCGGTAGACGCTGGGCTCAATGATGGGATAGCCCCAGCGCACCGAGTGCCCGCGTCTTGAGAGATGCTCATACATGCAGCCCCAAATGGCGGAGGGGTGCCATTTCAGGAGCGCCAAGATCATCCCATAGCGAGAGAACAGATCCGGCAGGCTCTCACGCCGCCGGTCGGGGTGTACCCAGGCTTCGCCGAAATAGACGACCTGGCCGTTCACCTGCTCGGTTTGTGAGCCCAGCGGCGGGCGCACGAATGTGGGCACAACCGGCTCTGAGCGCTTATGGTAGAGCCCGAGCATCCACGTCAGGCTCCAGTCAGCGAGATTTGTGTCGATAAAGTCCACCCGATAGGCCTGGAGCATGACCGTTTCATTCTGGTCGTTCATGGCCCGCATCCAGAAGGCCTTGTGGTCCCCAAACGCATTGATCTCATCGTCAAACATGGGGCTGACCAAATCCCCGCGGACACGCAAGCGTTCCCGCTTGAACTCTGCCATATCGCCGCTCATTTCCGTTGTAAGACCGTGAGCGCGCGCACGCTCATCCAGGCGCAAGAGCGCTCTGGCTGCTCGCAACGGATTATTTAATGCTTCGACCACTCAACCCCACCGCTGAATTCCGTGCCATAATGGCACATTCGCCCTCCGGATCGCGCCCAGATGAGGCAATATTCGCATCGTTGCAAGTCTGATGCTTAAAATTTCGAACGGGTCGGCGGTCGTGACGCCACCATTTGGTTACGTTGCTGCCGGCCAGAGGTATGACGTAGTCTAACGCCCATGGTGATGCTGATTCGCAGAATTTGGACCGCCGTGATCCTTTTGGTGATTTTCTGGGTCATTTTGGCCGGGGCACCGGAAATCTGGTCCACAGATGCCAGAATCTACCTTGCTTTTCTGATTTGCGCCGTGTGGGCCCCGGTGGCGTTCGTGTTGACCATGGTGCAGCAAGCCACGGGGAAATCCACGTTGTTTAAGGACGAAAGTGGCTTCTAACCTGTGGTGCGGGGCGAAGCGGGAACATTAGCTGAACGAAAACAATCTCCGCAGGGTTATCTCAAGAAGATCCGGTCATTGTGTGCGCTTATTGCACAACAGCTCATTGTTTGGGGAAGCGTTGCAGCTCGGTGTTCTCAAGATGTTCCATAACCCTTGGACCCGGCGCTTTGTGTCGTTTGCGTTGACCAGTTGGCTTAGTTCGGCGAGGAGCGTGCCAAGTTGACAGCTTGGTTCGCGTTAAGCTCAAAATCCCATCGTATCAATGCGTTCCGGTAGAATAACGATAATTCGCCTGCAAAAACGGCGCTAAGCAGAAGCGTGCTGAGGGGGTGTTGATTATCGAAAAGTCTCGCTTCGTGATCTCAGTTCGGCGTCTGTGATCTTGGAAAACACGAGTTTGGTCGAAGTACGAGCGTTAACTTTTTGTTAACGCATGGTCTTTGATCGCGTAGCTACTGAAAAGTCCACAGTTTATCCACAGCTTGTCCAACGAAAGCGGAGCGACGTTAGCTCGGGACATTGCCATGTTAAGTCAATCAGAAATGCTCCAACCTCGTCTAAGAGTGAAACGGCAACCTTTCTAATGCAAACGGTTAAGT
>JBCDDQ010000185.1:0-9553 GCA_039180225.1 Pseudomonadota bacterium | reverse complement strand
GAAGAGCACTTCTATCTGGTGCCCAAGGTGGTCGAGTAAGCGCCATGAGTGACCTCACAGATTTGAACCTCGCCGAAGTGCGCAAGGGCCTGCGCAGTAAAGACTTCACATCCAGGGAAATCACTGACGCCTATCTGGGGGCGATCGACACCTCCAACGCGGCGCTGAACGCCTTCATCACGGTGACCCACGACAAGGCCCGCACCATGGCCGATGCCTCCGATGCCAAGCTGGCCAAAGGCGAGGGCGGGGCGCTGGAAGGTGTTCCGCTCGGGATCAAGGACCTGTTCGCCACCGAGGGTGTCCACACCCAGGCCTGCAGCCACATACTGGATGGCTTTGAGCCCACTTACGAATCCACCGTCACGCAAAACCTGTGGGACGATGGGGCGGTCATGCTGGGCAAGCTCAACATGGACGAGTTCGCCATGGGCTCCTCCAACGAGACCTCTTATTACGGCAACGTGGTAAACCCCTGGCGCCGGTCGGGTGGGGACAATGCGCCCCTGGTGCCGGGCGGCTCGTCGGGCGGCTCGGCCTCCGCCACGGCGGCGCACCTGTGCGTGGCGGCCACGGGCACCGACACCGGCGGCTCCATCAGACAACCGGCGGCGCTCACCGGTCTTGTGGGCATCAAACCCACCTATGGCCGCTGCTCGCGCTGGGGCATCGTGGCGTTTGCCTCATCGCTGGACCAGGCCGGCCCGCTCACCCGCACGGTGCGGGATAGCGCCATCATGCTGGGCTCCATGGCGAGCCCTGACCCCAAGGACACAACCTGCGTGGACATGCCGGTGCCGGACTATGAGGCGGCGCTGACCGGCGATGTGCGCGGCCTCAAGGTGGGGATCCCTAAGGAGTATCGCCTGGACGGCATGCCGGATGAAATTGAGGATCTCTGGCAGCAGGGGATCGACTGGCTGCGCTCGGCCGGCGCTGAGATCAAGGACGTTTCCCTGCCGCACACCAAATACGCTCTGCCGGCCTATTACATTGTGGCCCCGGCGGAAGCCTCCTCGAACCTCGCCCGCTATGACGGGGTGCGCTATGGCCTGCGCGTGCCCGATGATGACGTGATCGCCATGTATGAGAAGACCCGCTCAGCGGGCTTCGGTCCGGAGGTCAAGCGCCGGGTGCTCATCGGCACCTATGTGCTCTCTGCGGGCTATTACGATGCCTACTATCTGCGGGCCCAAAAGGTGCGCACCCTCATCAAGCGCGACTTTGAGGAAGCGTTTGAGGATGTGGACGTGCTTCTGACCCCGGCCACGCCGAGCGCTGCCTTTGCCCCGGGCGAGATCACCGATCCGGTGCACATGTATCTCAACGACATCTTCACCGTGACCGTGAACATGGCGGGGCTTCCAGGCATTGCCATCCCGTCGGGGCTGGATCCCAAGGGCCTGCCGCTTGGCCTCCAGCTCATCGGCAAGGCGTTTGATGAGGAGACCTTGTTCCGCACCGCTGGCGTGCTTGAGGAGGCCGCAGACTTCACCGCACGTCCGGAAAAATGGTGGTAGAGGCGATATCATGATTGTCGACACACGCACCCCCAACCCCAAGAACTTCATCTCCGGCGCCACCGGCGACTGGGAGCTGGTGATCGGCCTGGAAGTTCATGCTCAGATCACGTCGAAGTCCAAGCTGTTCTCCGCCTCCTCCACCAGCTTTGGCGGTGAGCCCAACGACCATGTGTCCCTGGTGGACGCGGCCATGCCGGGCATGTTGCCGGTGATCAACAAGTATTGCGTGGAACAGGCCGTGCGCACCGGACTTGGCCTCAAAGCGCAGATCAACAAGCGCTCGGTGTTTGACCGCAAGAACTACTTCTACCCTGACCTGCCGCAGGGCTATCAGATCTCCCAGTTCAAAGATCCGATCGTGGGCGAAGGCACGGTTCATCTGGATATGCCCGAAGACGGCGCCGTTGAGGTGGGCATTGAACGCCTGCACATGGAGCAGGACGCGGGCAAATCGATCCATGATCTGGTGCCGGGCAAAAGCGTCGTGGACCTCAACCGCTCCGGCGTCGCGCTCATGGAGATTGTCTCCAAGCCCGATATCCGCAGCGCTGAGGAGGCCAAGGCGTACGTGTCCAAGCTCAGGACCATCCTGCGCTACCTGGGCACCTGTGACGGCAATATGGAAGAAGGCAGCCTGCGCGCCGACGTGAACGTCTCGGTCCGCGCGCCGGGTGGTGATTTCGGCACCCGCTGTGAGATCAAGAACGTCAACTCCATCCGCTTCATTGGCCAGGCCATCGATTATGAGGCCCGTCGGCAGATCGACATTCTGGAAGATGGCGGCGAGATCGATCAGGAAACCCGCCTGTTCGATCCCAAATCCGGCGTCACCCGCTCCATGCGCTCCAAGGAAGAGGCGCACGACTATCGCTACTTCCCCGATCCTGACCTTCTGCCGCTGGAGTTTGACCAGGCGTTTGTGGACGAGATCGCCGCAAGCCTGCCCGAACTGCCTGATGAGAAGCAGGCGCGCATGATCGAGCAGTACGGCCTGTCAGCCTATGATGCCGGTCTGCTGGTGGATGAGCCTGAGACGGCGGCGTACTTTGAAGCCGTGGCCGAGGGCCGCGATGCCAAGGTGGCGGTCAACTGGGTGATGGGCGATCTGGCGGCCCACGCCAATCAGGTGGGCAAGCCGGTGGCCGATGCAGGCATATCCGCCGACCAGCTGGGCAGCTTGATCGATCTCATCGCCGATGACACCATTTCCGGCAAGATCGCCAAAGATGTTTTGGACATCATGATTGCCGAAGGCGGCGAACCGGCCCAGATTGTGCAAGACAAAGGCCTAAAGCAGGTCACCGACACCGGGGCGATCGAGGCGATCATCGATGAGGTGATTGCCGAAAACCCCGATAAGGTGGAGCAGGTCAAAGAAAAGCCAAAGATGGCCGGTTGGTTTGTAGGCCAGGTGATGCAGAAGTCCGGGGGCAAAGCTAATCCGCAGGCCGTCAATGCCATTTTGGCGCAAAAGTTAGGGCTGTAGTCCGGGGACCGCCGGCCAAGGCCCGTGTGGTCCAAGTGAGTAAGGATGTGGTGCAGTGCATGATGCGCGTGAGATCGACCCTGTGGTAAGGCGCCCGCGGGGCTTGGTATGGTTCTCGCTGCTGGTGAGCCTATTTGGCACAACCGGCCTCTTCCTCTTGGTGATCGCCAGCTACTACGGCCATCTTTGGACGCCGCTCGACGCGTTCTCTCATTTGCGGGTGCACCTGATCGGTGCAACTCTGGGCCTGGGCATCGCCGCGCTGTCTCTCATGACCGTGCAGCGCGTTCGCATTGCGGTGCTGGTGCTGGTGGTGGCGGCGGTGTTCACCGTGCTCTATGCGGGCCTGTGGCCGATTTTGAGCCAATCGCGGGACCCTCAACCCGCGGCCGGGCCCAATGAGCGCGAGTTCAAGCTGGTCTCGTTCAACAGCTGGACCGGGCACAAAAACCCAAAGCAGATCGCCGACTATCTTGCCACCGAGGACGCTGACGTGGTGGTTCTGGTGGAGTTCCCCAAGGAGTTCCAGAAGATCCTGGGCCTCCTCAGGCAGCAGTTTCCCCATCAATATGACTGCAACGAAACGGCGGCCTACTGCCATATTGCCGTGCTGTCGCGCCACCCGTTTGCCGAGGTGGAAGCAAAGTCCGATTGGAAAGGGCCACCCATGGTGCGGGCCCAGTTCGGCAAGGAGCTTGGCGGGCTCACCGTGTTCGGCGTTCACTTCAGCCAGCCGTTTACGCCCAACTGGCAGTGGTCGCAGATGCGCGCCATGGCCTCTGAAACGTTCGTGGCCAAGGGGCCGTTCATCGTGGCCGGCGATTTCAACGCCACCAAGGACAGCTTCCTGGTGAACGCGTTCCAGGAGTTTTCCGGCTCTTTGCGCATTACGTCTCTGCCCACCTGGCCCACCTGGTTCTTCGAATTGCCGCAGATCGGCATCGATCACATGTTCATCTCTAACGGTGTGCGCCCGCTGTCTCCGCCGAAAGTGCGCCCCAATGCGGGCTCCGACCACCTGCCGATCAAGGCCCATTTGGCGGTGAGAACCGTGCCCTGAGTGGCAATTTCTTGAGAAACTAAATTTGCCGTTTGTGCGCTGTGGTTAGGAATATATGAATCGCGGCCGATCTCCGATCGGTTCAATTTTAGGCAAATGCCGCCGGTTCCCTCAGTTTCCAGAGTCAACAAATCCTTTCCCTAAAGGATTTGGTCAGATTTGCTTCAGTTCCCGTTAAGTCTACCGTTTAACGCGTTGTTTTCAGCAGCCACGCATGATGAGGCCATGGCAACGAGGGGCGGCTGAGGCCAAGCCCAGAACGCCAGGGGACACAGAGGAAAGCACCCAAAAAGGGTGAAAAACAAAAGGCAGGGATTTGAAGATGGCACGTATGGAAATCGTATCAGGAGCTGAAATCGCAGACGCTGGGTCTGTCTCTTCAGGAGCGCTTCTGCAGTTGGGGATCATGTATTCTTTGGGCACCGAAGTGGAGCGCGATCTGATTGCAGCCCACAAATGGTTCAACCTGGCGGCCTTGCGCGGCAACGAATGTGCCAAGCAGTATCGCCGTGACATTTCGAGCGAAATGAGCCCGGCGGAGATCGCCGAGGCCCAGCGCGAAGCCCGCGAGTGGCTCTACACCGTACACTGAGGCAACTTCCGCTCATATTGAGCGGAAGATGCCCCAGGTTCTCGTTACAAACGAGCAATTTTTCTCCGCTCAGCCGATTCCGTCTGATCGGAGGTTGCTCTAAGGTATAAATGCGAGGCCCGAAAACGGGCCCAATCCTGGAACACCAGGAGGCGTCAGTGAACATCCCGGATGGCAAATGCTGTCCGGGATGTTTGCGTTCTAGACGCCAAAAAGGGGGAGGGTGATATCAGTCCCAGGTGTTGGAGCGTTGGAACTGGTTGCCGAACTGGTGGTCTTCAAAGGCTTCAAACCGCTCCAGGCGCTTGCGCCGCTCCAGCTTGTCGCGGAAGATGCGGGTCTCGATCTCAGCGGCCCGTGAGTTGATGCGGTCCTGTTCGGTGTTGAACAGGGGCAGCCGCTCATTGTCCGGAGAATAAGTGTGGGTCTGAGGCACAAAGAACTCAGCGGCCATGGCAGCCGGCCCTGCGGCAACGGCAAGGCTCAATGTCAGTCCAAGTCCCAGGAAAAATCTACGCATGACGGTTGTCATCCCCGTTAAAATCTGGCGCTCGTGACGGCGCACAATCCTCGTTGATCGAAGCTATATCATTTTCCAGATTCGCCCCGCCAGCAAAACCGTCACACGGCAAGCGCAAATCACTGTGAAGCCTAATGGTTGATTTGGGCTTACCTGTGATCATTGATCAAGATTCCGTCATTCTTCACGGCCTTCAGCCTTCAACTTGTCCTTGAGTTCACCGGCAAGCCCTTCAGACCCGCTTTCCAGCGCATAGACATAAGCTTGGGTGTAGCGGAAATAGGCCTCCTCGGTGCGGCCGGCCGCCTCCGACAGCTGCGCGGCGTCCCGGTAGAGCTGCGCGATCCGGCGCTTGTCTTCGCGCTCGTGGGCGCTGAGGAGGGCGTCCTCAAGCGTCCGCTCCCTGGGGGTTGCCACAAGCTTAGCGCAGCCTTTTCAGCAGCGCTGCGGTGGGGTAGCTGTCTGCCGGAAAGCCATACTTCTTCTGCATGGCCTTCACGGCTGCCCGTGTGCCGGCGCCGAGGATGCCGTCAATCTTACCCACATCAAAGCCGCGGCGGGCCAAACGGCGCTGTAACTCTTTCGTATCGGCCTGCGACAGGGGCGTCACGGTGCCATTGCCGCGCCGAACAGGAGGCGCGCCAGCCAGGCGCGTGGCGAAATAGGCGGCTGTGGTCGCATAGATCAGCGACTTGTTCCACTCCAGATAAACCTTGGTGAAGTTATGATAGGCCAGGAAAGCAGGGCCCTTGTGACCCATAGGCAGCAGCAGGGAAGCGTTCAGCTTGTCTGCCTTCAGCCGGCCCCCATCTGCCCGCGTCACGCCCCACTTGGCCCATTGGGCCCGGCTGTGGGTGATGGCAATATCGGCCTGGTCCCAGGGCATGGAGCGCGGCACGCGCACCTCCTGAAGCCATGGCTCGCCGGCGCGCCAGCCATGGCTATTAATGAGATTGCCGGTGGAGCCTAGAACGTCGGGGACGCTGCGCAAGAGATCCACCCGGCCGCTCCGGTCATAGTCTACGGCAATCTCAAGATAATCCGACGGCAAGAACTGGGTTTGCCCCAGCTCGCCAGCCCAGGCCCCCACCATTTCGGACAGCCGCAAATCGCCCCGTTCTAAGAGGCGCATCGCAGCAAACACTTGGGGGCGGAACAGTTCCGGACGCCGGCAGTCGTGGGCCAGGGTGACCAGAGACCGCATGGTCTTAAAGTCGCCCATAAAGCCGCCAAAATCAGTCTCCAGTCCCCAGAACGCCGTGAGCACGGAGGAGGGGACGCCATAGTCCTTGCGCACGCGCTGGAAGGTGGCGCGGTGTTTCTTCATCAAAGAGCGGCCGCGGTTCATGCGGTTCTTTGAGATCAGCCGGCTGGCAAACTTCAGGAACGTGAGCGTGAACACCCCTTGCTTGCGGTCCCGGCTGAGCACCCTCGGATCCGGGGACAACCCGCGCAGTGCGCTGGAGATCACATTGCGCGAGATCCCCATGTTCACCGCTTCGCTGCGCACTTGGTTGAGCCAACGGTCAAAGTTACCGCCACACAGCGCTTCCTGGGCCTCAGCATCGGTGCTGAGGGCGCTCAGCCCCACGGTGAGGGCGAGGGCGCTGCTCAAAACAAGGTTGCGAACCATAGCTGATCTCCGAACGTTTTGATGAGTTTTAGGGGGTCCTGAGGGGCCTCACGTGGCCGGTGCGCTCTCCGCTTGGGCCCGTTCTTCCAGAACCTTGTCGATGGCGCCGCCGATGACATCGGGCGTTTGAGCGCCCATCACCGCATATTTCCCGTCAATGATGAAGCAGGGCACGCCCGTGACGCCCATCTGCGCGGCGGTGGCGATTTCCTGGGCCACCTCTTCCTTGTCGGCATCTCCGGACAGTAATGTCTCCACCACCTCGCGTTCCATGCCGGCTTTCTCCGCATTGTCGGCAAGCACCGTCTTGTCGGTCAAATCTCCTCCTTCCAGGAAGTAGAGATTGAACAGGCGTTCGGCCACCTCGTTCTGAACCCCCATAGGGTCTGCCCAGCGCAGAAGCCGGTGGGCATTGATGGTGTTGGGGGATTTCTTGATGTCTTCAAACTTAAAGTCGATGCCCTCTTCAGCGCCCGCAGCGCGCACCCGGTCATACACCGTCTTGGCACCGTCCGGCCCGCCGAACTTGCGGCTGAGATACTCCTGGCGGTCCATGCCGTCTTCGGGAATGGTGGCGTCCAGCTGGAACGGGCGCCAACGCACTTGGAACGGAACCCCTTCGCGCGCCGCCAAGGCTTGCTCCAGGCGCCGCTTGCCGATCAGGCACCAGGGGCACATTACGTCTGAGACCACATCAATGGTCACGGGCTGGGCGAGGGCGTTCATGATCTACACCATCCAATCGGTTGGCCGAGCGCCATGTGGCTGGGCTCAGGAAGGTTTATCCTTGATGCCACCAAGTCTCAAGCCGATAACCGAACAGGGACGTTTTCTCAGGCATCTGAAGGCGCGACCAGAGCGCTAGCCAGGCCCCTGACCGGTGAAACAGGGGCACCACATAGGTGCCTGACAGCAAGACCCGATCCAGCGCGCGCACCGCAGCTACAAACTCTTCGCGTTTCTCGGCCGCCAGGAGAGCGGCGATCATTGCGTCGATCGCCGGCTCATCTGCACCAAAATAGTTGCGCGTGCCGTCCAGCGTGCGCCCTTGCGAGCCAAAATAGAAGGTCTGTTCGTTACCGGGTGAGAGGGAGGCGTCCCACTGGTAGGGGATCATGTCGAAATCATAAGTGGCGAGCCGCGCCTGAAACTGGCTGGCATCCACCAGACGCACGCGCGCATCCACGCCGGCCTGTTTCAACGCGCGCGCATAGCTCAGCGCCAGGCGTTCATCGGCCTTGGAGACAACCGTGATTTCAAAGCTCAACGGCGCGCCCGTCTGCGTGTGGGCCAGCATGCCGTCCCTCACTTCATAGCCTGCCTTGGTGAACAGCGCCTTGGCCACGCGCCGGTTTTTCCGGTTGCGCCCGCGTCCATCGCTGGTCGGCATGCCGTAGGTGCCGTCCATGATGGAGGGGCTCACCACATCCAGGTAGGGCGTCAGCAAACCGCGCTCAAACTCCGATGCCGCTCGCTTATGGGAGGAGAGCTCAGAGCGCGAATAGAAGCTCTGGGTGCGCGCATAAAGACCGTTATAGAGCTTGGCGTTGGTCCACTCAAAATCGAACAATTGGAGGATCGCCTCGCGCACATCCTTGTTCTCAAAAACCGTCCGGCGGGTGTTGAAGGCGAGGCCGAACATGCCCGCCGGCAACCCGCTCGGCACCTCCTTCAGCACCACCCGGCCATCCTTGACCGCCGGAAACACATAGTCGGTCGCCCATTTTGTGGGATCGCTTTCCTCGCGCACATCCACCAGGCCCTTTTTGAAGGCCTCAAACGCCGCGCTGCCGTCGCGGAAGTGAAGGTATTTCACCGTCTCGAAGTTGAAGCGGCCGCGGTTCACCGGCAGGTCCCGGCCCCAGTAGTTCGGGTTGCGCCTGTACGTGAGAGACTTGCCCGGGTCGATCTCGTCCATGATGTAGGGCCCGCTGCCCGGGAACGGGGTCAGCATGGTTTTGTCGAACTGTTTGCCCTCAAACACATGCTTGGGCAGGATCGGCATCAGGCCCATGATGAGCGGGATCTCCCGGTCTGCGTCCGAGGCAAAATGCAGTTTGACCACGCGCGGGGCAGGGCGCTCGATCTTGGTGACTTTGGAGTAGTAGGTGCCGTAGTTGGGCCGGCCGAAATCGCGCAAGGTCTCCAACGAAAACACCACATCCTCCACGGTGACCGGCCGGCCATCGGCGAATTTTGCCTTTTCGTTGAGGCGGAAGGCCACCCAGCTTCGGTCGTCGGGCACCTTTATGGCTTCGGCCAGAAGACCGTAGAGCGTGAAAGCTTCATCGTGGCCGCGGGCCATCAGGCTCTCCAGGGTCCAGAGCCGGACACCGGACGCGCGCACGCCTTTCACGATAAGCGGGTTGGTGGAATCGAAGCCGCGGAGCACGGAGATGCGCAGCTCACCGCCTTTGGGTGCGTTGGGGTTCACATAGGAAAAGTGTTTGAAATCAGTCCCATAGCGCGGCTCGCCATGCATGGCGATGGCATGTTTCCATTCAGCCTGCGCGGTGAGGCACGAGACCGCAAGAACGGCGAGCAGAACAGCAGTGCGCAGGAGAATCATGGGCGCAACCATAGCGGCTTTTTGTGAGATGCAAAGGGGGGAATGGTGTGGGAGCAAACGCCGTTTTCCTGGGCAAGCCGGAAGCTTCTGAGCCAAGGGAAATGCTTGAGCTATGGGCCCTCGCGTTCGCAAGGGCGCCGATTCCACCCACACCCCTCCATGCGAAACCG
>JBCDDQ010000184.1:0-9624 GCA_039180225.1 Pseudomonadota bacterium | reverse complement strand
GCGATGTCGATGATATCTGCCATCACCGCCGATGCGGTGGGGCCGGCACCGGCACCCGCCCCTTCCAGGATCAGTTCGCCCACAGAATCCCCCTCCAGGCCCACCGCGTTAAACACGCCTTCCACTTCGGCAATGTTGGAGCCTTTCGGCACCAAGGTCGGGTGTACCCGCTGTTCAATTCCGTCCTCGGTTTCCACCGCGACGCCGAGCAGCTTGATTTTAAAGCCCAGATTGTCAGCCGCCTTTATATCCTGAAGGGCGATATGCTCGATCCCTTCCACGTAGATGGCGGAAAAATCGATCTCGCGGCCAAACGCCAAGGAGGTCAGGATCGCCAATTTGTGGGCAGCGTCATAACCGCCAATGTCGAAGGTCGGATCGGCTTCCGCGTAGCCCAGCGCCTGGGCTTCGGCCAGCACATCTGCAAAGTCACGCGCCTCGTTTCTCATCTTCGTCATGATGAAATTGCACGTGCCGTTCATGATGCCGTAAACCCGCCTGATCTGGTTGGCTGTGGCGCTCTCACGGATGGTCTTGACGATCGGAATGCCCCCGGCAACCGCGGCTTCAAAATTGAGGGCAACCTTGTTTTCTTCTGCCAGTTTCGCAAGCTCGTTGCCATGCATGGCCAAGAGTGCCTTGTTGGCCGTCACCACATGCTTCCCGGCCCGCAGAGCGGCTGCTACGGACGATTTCGCCGGGTCGTCTTCACCGCCCATGAGTTCCACGAACACATCCACATTGTCAGATGCGGCCATGGCGTCCGGCGAAGCGGACCATGTGATGCCGGACATATCCACGCCGCGGTCTTTATCGCGGTTGCGTGCGGTGACCTCAGTCACCTCGATGGGCGTCCCTCCCCGCAGAGCAAGAGAGGCGCTGTGTTTTGCAACAATATTGAGAAGACCGGTTCCAACCGTCCCGAGGCCGGCGATGCCCAGCCTGAGTGCATTGGTCATAGAAAAAGCCGCTTCAAATCAGGTGAACGTAGTTTGTATCTGTTATGGATTGGCTGCACAGCGGATGCAAGGCAGGATGCAAATTTCCCACCTTGCTTGAGGTTATCCACAGTGCACGAAAGCGGCTATTGAAGCACCACTTCAACCCGGCGCGTGCTCAGACCTTTCTTGGGGCGCTGATCGGCTGTGGTGATGGTCATATCATTGTCTGTCAGGCCATAGACCCGCAGGAACATGCTGGTGGCTTTGGCGCGCCGGCTGGCCTCTTCGCGGGCCTGTTGGCGCTTTGACTTGGAACCTTGTTTCGCCGTGGCGATACCGATCACCTTAACCCGCTTTTTCTGCTTTTTGGCATCGCGCACGAAACCGGCCAGTTGCTCGCTTTGTGCTCCGGAAAGCGCATAGCCTTTCTTCGGGAATGCCAGCGTGATCTTGTTGCGTGCCGTGCGCGTGGCCACTGCGGTGCGCGAGGTGCCGATAGATGCAGTCTTCACGCCGCTGACTGTGCCTGGATTGGCTTTGGCAACGGCCGGCTGATTCGCCTGCGCGATCGGCTGCACCGAGCCGGTGATGATGCCCGTGTCGGCCCCCGATGCCACAGGAGGTGGCGCCAGGGGTTGGGTTTTGGTCTTAGCGCAACCGCCGGCGACCACAAGAAGCCCTATGAAAAAAACAGAAACCCCAATCTTTCCCGCTTTGAGGCCAATTTGTATAGACATATTCCGTCCCTTACGGCAGTGACGCTAAAGCACGCCCACTGATTCTGATCCCAGATGCTTTAATTTTGGCCGCAAGGGTTTAAAGTGTCGTTAACCAGGTGCGCCAAATCGGGCCCAACCGCCCCTGCTGCAGCGCACACCGGGTCGTGTGAGGGAACAACAGAACCTATAGGAGCTCCACTCTGATGACAGAAGGAGGATCCCCAATGTCCGGCACGCCACTCTTAGGCAGCACCGTGAGCGATCCTGAGGCATTTGTGTCCAACATGGCGAAGGTCATGGAGCACACCTCGACGATTGCCAATCTGCTGGCCCGCAAGGCCGAAGCTGCAGGCAGTGGAAGCAGTGATGCAGACAGCACCGTGAAGAGTGCTGAAGACACCACCGCTGAGTTCGGGCGCATTGCAGAAACCCTTGGACAGGTGGCCAAGTCCTACATGGACCACCCTGAGCAGATGGTGGCGGCCCAACAGAAGCTCTGGCAAGGCCATGCTGCCATCTGGCAGAACGCCTGGGAGCGGTTCTTGGGCGCCGAGGACACCAAGCCGGTGATCACTCCAGAGCGCGGGGACCGGCGCTTTAGAGCGGACGAATGGCAGAGCAATCAGGCCTTCGATTTCCTGAAGCAATCTTACCTCTTCACCACACAGTGGGCTGGAGAGACTGTGGCCGATGCAGAAGGTCTGGATGAACACACGCGCCACAAGGCCAAGTTCTATGTGGAGCAGATCGCCAATGCGGTTTCCCCGTCCAATTTCGCCTTTACCAACCCTGAGGTCCTGAAACTCGCTCTTGAGACCAATGGCGCCAGTCTGGAGAAAGGGTTCCGTCAGTTTGCCGAAGACCTTTCGCGCTCTAACGGTGAACTTCAGATCACGCAAACGGATATGAGCGCCTTTGCGGTCGGTGAGAACATGGCGCTGTCGTCGGGCAAGGTGGTGTTCCAGAACGACCTCATTCAGCTCATCCAATATGAGCCGAGCACCGCGAAGGTCTATGAGAAGCCGTTGTTGATCGTTCCGCCCTGGATCAACAAGTTCTACATTCTTGATCTTAATCCGGAAAAGTCGTTCATCCGGTGGGCTGTGGAGCAGGGTTTCACCGTGTTTGTCATTTCATGGGTCAACCCGGATGAGAAGCTGGCCCAGAAAACCTTCGCCGATTACATGCATGAAGGCATCCTGGCCGCCTGTTCAGCCATCGAAAAGGCAACGGGCCAGCCCCAGGTCAATGCCATTGGCTACTGTATTGGTGGCACGCTTCTCTCAGCCACCCTTGCCTATCTGGCCGCGAAGGGTGAGCAGCCGATCGCCTCGGCCACCTTCTTCACCACACAGGTAGATTTCACTCTGGCCGGCGATCTGAAGGTCTTTGTGGATGAGGAGCAAATCGCAGCCGTTGAGCAGCGCATGGCCGAGAAAGGCTACATGGAAGGCGGCAAAATGGCCAAAGCCTTCAACCTGTTACGCTCAAATGATCTGATTTGGTCTTATGTGGTCAACAACTACCTGAAAGGAAAAGAGCCGTTTCCTTTCGACTTGTTGTACTGGAACGCCGATCCAACGCGCATGCCTGCAGCCACGCACAGCTACTATCTGCGCGAATGCTACCTCAACAACAATATGAGCCAGGGCCGCATGGTGCTGGATGGGGAGACCATCGATCTCAGTAAGGTGAAGATCCCGGTTTACAACCTTGCCACCCGCGAGGACCATATCGCTCCCCTGCCCTCGGCTTTCAAGCTCGGCCAGTTCTTCGGCGGCGAGACGCAGCTGGTGGTGGCCGGTTCAGGGCATATTGCCGGTGTGGTCAATCCTCCGAGCGCCAACAAATATCAGTATTGGCTGAACCCTGAGGACCCGGACAATCTGGAGGAATGGCTCGACCGTGCCGAAGAACATGCCGGTTCCTGGTGGCCTCATTGGGCCAAGTGGACGGCGAAGCAGTCAGGCAAAAAGGTCAAAGCCCGCAAACCAGGTGACGGCAAGTTGAAACCCATAGAAGATGCGCCCGGCAGTTTCGTAAAGGTGCGCAGCTAACGCCGCGAGAGCAGCTTGCCAGCCAGCAGCCGCCAGGATTGCGCAGCTTGCCGGCTTTGGCCCAGGCTCAGGCTGCTCAGCATGTGCTTCACCAACCTGGTGCCGCCGGACCAGCCGGTAATGTCGGCCTCGCTCAAGCTGCGCCCTGCAGCCAGAACCTGAAAAGTCTCTGCGCGCCAGGCATATTGGCGTCTGCACCGTGTCCAGTAGTCCACGCCGCCAAACAGGAGGTTCCACCCCGGCTTACGCGCCTCTTTCTGATCGCGTGCCCCCAGTTCGTTGCCGGTGTGCTGGACATAGTCGACAAGGGGCTCATCAAGAAACGCCACCTCACCCTCGGCGGCTGCAACAAGCGCCAGCCAGTGATCGTGCAAGATCTCCTGGGTGTGCGCCACAGGAAAGCCCTGCGCCGCACACATCACCGTTTTGGTGCTCAGACATGTCATGCCCGTAACCGCATTCATGATCAGAATATCCAACACACCAAACCGCTTGGAGCGCTTTTCGAATGCAAACAGTGATGGCGCCAGGATCTCGCCATCGCTACCCACAACCCGCGCGTCACAATGACAAAGTCCGCGCCCGGGATGCGCGGACAGAAACGCCACCTGACGGCGGAGCTTGTCAGGATGCCACACGTCATCCTGGTCACAAAACGCAAACAGATCATCGCCCTGCTGGCTGCGCCTCAACGCCTCCTCGACACCGCGGGCATAGTTTGCGTGAACGCCCACCGTTTCTGGGAAGCCGCACCTGACCAAACGCTCATCGCGCAATGAGGAGACCAGCGCCTCTAGGTCAGGTGTCTGGGGCCCGTCCTCAACAAGCAGGACCTGGAACCGCGTATGGGATTGCTGGAGAAGGGATCGCAACTGCTGTTCCAGCAGCGTCAGGACGGGATCATAGACCCCCAAAACGATGTAGATCATCGGGGACGCAAGAGCGGCCATCACGCACCCGTGGCTTGGCCAAGGCGGATCAGCGGGCCCCGTTCACTCTGGAAAATCCGCATGAACTCTTGTACTCAAGCGCTGGTATCAAATCAATCTGATGGGAGCCTTCCCTGCATGCAAACCATCGAGCCAGCTGCCAATGCCGCATCGCCCAATCTCGGGCACAACCGGCCTGAAACGGATATCGTTGCGGCCTACCGCGAAAAGACCAAGGGCTCCGAAGCGCTCGCCAAGACCGCAGCGGAGTGCTTCCCCAGCGGAGTAACGCATGATTCGCGCTACCTCCTGCCCCATGGCCTTTACGTTGAGCACGCATCCGGCCCCCACAAGTGGGACGTGGATGGCAACCGGTACATTGACTATTATGGCGGCCATGGCGCGCTTCTGCTCGGCCACAACCGCGCGGAGGTGAAGGCGGCCATCGATGGAGCCATGGGGAAAGGCACCCATTTCGGCGCAGGACATCCGGCCGAAATCGCCTGGGCCGGGCGCGTCAAAGAGCTGGTGCCATGTGCTGAACGTGTGCGCTTTACATCGTCGGGAACTGAGGCAAACAGCATGGCGGTTCGTCTCGCCCGTGGCTTCACAGGCCGGTCCAAGGTTGTGCGCTTCCGCGGCCAGTTTCACGGCTGGCAGGATGAAGCCTCGATCGGTTATGCCAACCATTTTGACGGCACCTCCACGTTGGGCGTGCCTCCGTCTGCGGCCGGGAACATCGTGCTGAGCGAGGTGAACGACCTACCCGGTCTGCAGCGCATCTTGGAGACCGATGGCGATGTCGCGGTGATCATGGTGGAGGCCATGGGCGCAATGACCGGCAAAGTGCCCCTGGCACCAGGCTTTCATCAGGGTCTGAGAGAGCTGTGCGATGCGTTTGGATGCGTTTTGCTGTTTGATGAGGTGGTTACGGGCTTCCGTGTTTCGCCCGGCGGAATGCAGGCACATCTTGGCGTGACACCAGACCTCACTTCACTGGCAAAGATCCTTGCAGGCGGCATGCCCGGTGGCGCGGTGGTCGGGCGCAAGGACATCCTCGATCAGCTCGACTTCAAGGTTGCCGCCGATGCCAAGCGTGAGAAGATCCATCATCCCGGCACCTTCAATGCCAATCCGGTGAGCGCAGCAGCAGGCGCGGAGACCTTGCGGATTATCGGGTCAACGCCGGTGTGCGCTGAGGCAGCCGCCACGGCCGAAGACTTACGTAACGGTCTCAACGCGGTGTTGAAGAAAATGGGGGTCGATTGGACAGCCTATGGGGCCTCCTCGGTCATCCATCTTTGCCTGCATGCGCGCCAAGACCAGTTCGATCCGCTCTCCATGGGGCGGACCGGGCTACAGAACAAGGATCCCGAGCTTGTGCGCCAGCTGCGTCTGGCCATGTTGGTCAATGGCGTAGACCTGGCACCTACGCCCGGCGCAGTGGTGAGTGCTTCGCACACCTCGAACGATGTGGAGAACACCTGCCGGGCGTTTTCAGACAGCCTTCACGTGTTAAAGCAAGCCCACCTACTCTGACGGCGCGATGGCAACCGCTTGTTCCGCTGCTTGAGTTGCCGGCTCTTCGGCCACGCGGGTACGGTTGTCCTCAGCGACCGCAAAAGCCCATGCCGCCATCGAACAGCAGCACAACAGAGCAAGTGCGGACAGGGTTATTTTTCTCATTTCCAGCCCTATTCTTTTTATCGTCCCCCAATTCTCAGCCTCCCCTTAGTAACCCACTCAGCAGCGAATTGCTGTGACAATCCTCACACAGTCTCAGATTATTTCGGCAGAAAGCCTGAATTCTTGCCCGCTCTTCACCTGATGTCATAAAGTTCAGCGAAAAGGATTGGGTCGGAATGCGCACGCAGGTGGGAATTATTGGGGCTGGGCCATCGGGTCTTTTGTTGTCTCGCCTATTGCAGCTGAACGGAATAGACAGTGTGGTGCTTGAGCGTCAAAGCCCTGACTACGTTCTGGGCCGCATCCGCGCCGGCATTCTGGAGAGCGGTACGTGTGGCATGCTGCGCCAGGCACACGCCGGCGCGCGCATGGACCAGGAAGGCCTGGTGCATTCCGGGATTGAGCTCTGCAGCACAGGCCGGCGCCAGCGCATAGACCTCTCAGCGCTGACCGGCGGCAAAACCGTCGTGGTCTATGGCCAGACGGAACTGACCAAAGATTTGATGGATGCCCACGAAGAAGCCGGCACGAACATTATCTACGAGGCCAAGAATGTGGCAATCAGTGGCTTGGACGGCGATACGCCCAGCCTGGCCTTCACCAAAGAGGATGCTCAGCACACGGTGGTTTGTGACTTTATCGCCGGGTGCGACGGGTTTCATGGTGTCAGCCGCAAAACCATTCCAGAGGATCGTTTGAACACCTATGAGCGCGTCTATCCTTTTGGCTGGCTGGGCCTGTTGGCGGACACGAAGCCCGTTGGTGATGAACTCATCTATGTGAACAGTGAGCGGGGATTTGCGCTGTGCAGCATGCGCTCGCGCACCAGAAGCCGCTATTACATCCAATGTGCACTGCACGAGAACGTGGAAGACTGGCCCGAGGAGCGCTTCTGGGAGACCTTGAGCACGCTGCTTCCCTCAGAAACCGCGGCAAAACTGGAGACCGGCAGCGCCCTTGAAATGAGCATTGCGCCTCTGAGAGGGTTTGTCGCTGAACCCATGCGCCACGGTCGCTTGTTCCTCGCCGGAGACGCTGCGCACATCGTCCCGCCCACAGGGGCGAAAGGGCTCAACCTGGCTGCCTCGGACATCCACTTCTTGTCCGGTGCCCTTACCGCTTTTTACCAAACCGGCAAACGTGACCTGATTGAACGGTATTCGGACAATTGCCTGGCCCGGGTCTGGAAGGCCCAGAGGTTCTCGTGGTGGATGACCACATTGCTTCACAGGTTTCCCGATGCGTCCGCCTATGACCGTCAGCTGCAAACGGCAGAACTGAACTATTTGGCGCAATCAACCGCCGCTCAAACAGCACTGGCGGAGAACTATGTGGGCCTGCCATATGAAGCCGGCAATTGACGTTCGGCCCAGCGATCCAGCATCGACGGATTGTGACTTTGTCGTAGCACGGACACAGTGCTATTCTAGGATGAGTATTGCAGAAGAGTTGTGAGGAACGTGGCTCTGACCGCCAAAACGCGCATAATCAAGACCGCAGGCAGGTTTAGGCCTAGCGGCACCGAACGTATGTGGCGGCGCCTGCTGGTGGGTGTGGTGCTCAGCACGGCCTTTCTATTTGGCCCCTCGGCGGCTCTTGCCGGCGACAGGGGCGGATTTGGTGATAACTCCCTGCGCTGGAAACGTGCCGCCAATTTTGCCAGCGATCGCACCTTCGGGATCGAACTGAAGCGTCGGCGCAGTGTCGGTGTGAAGCGCGTGCGTAAACGCCGTTCCGCCGGGCCAGAGCCGGTGCCGGCCTTCCGCCCTGACCAGCTTCTGGTCGCTTTTTCACTGACCGCTTCAGAAGATGAGATTGACAAGGTCGCCGACGATCACGACATGACGCGCGTGGAGGATATCACCATTGCGCTACTCAATCAGCGCATAGTCAAGTTTCAGATCCCTCCGGCACAGCGTAGACGCCTGGCCAGCGCCCTCTCCAACGACGCACGGATCGAAACCGTTCAGCCAAATCATCTTTACGTGCTCGGCAGTTCAGACTCTTCCCAATATGCGCTGGAAAAGCTGAACCTTCAGGAAGTGCACAAATTTGCCGATGGCACCGACATCCGCATCGCCCTCCTCGACAGCGGGGTGAACCGGAAACACCCGGTGTTCGGCGGGTTGCAAATCGAGCAATTTGACGCCACGGACGGAACGGCCGAAAGGCAGGATGACCATGGCACCGCGGTGGCGAGCCTCATCGCCGCACAGACCGGAATGACGGGCATCGTGCCCAATGCCGATCTCCTCTCTGCCAGAACCTTCACCTATTCCGGTCGCTGGCAGCGCACGGTGGGCGAGACCTATTACCTGCTTCAGGGATTGGACTGGGCCGTGCTCAAAGGCGCGCGCGTGTTCAATATGAGTTTTGCAGGGCCCAAGGACGCACTGATGCGCGCTGCTCTGGAAGCCACCTTGAAGACTGATGCTGTGATCATTGCGGCGGCTGGCAACAATGGGCGGAAAGCTGCGCCGGCATATCCGGCCGCCTATGAAGGCGTCATCGCGGTGACCGCCACCGATAAGCGCAACAGACTTTACCGGCACGCGAACAGAGGCAAATACATCTTCGTGGCCGCACCCGGCGTGAACATTCTCTCAGCCAAGGGCCAGGAAGGGTTTAGCCGGAAGTCCGGAACCTCGATGGCAGCCGCGCATGTCACCGGGATTGTGGCCTTAATGATGCAGTCAGCTCCGGATGCGACGTCCAAATCCGTTGCAGAGCAGCTCGCAGCAACCGCAAATGATCTTGGCAAGGACGGCCGTGATGACGCGTTCGGCTATGGCATGATCAACCCGGTCGCGTTGGTGAGCCCTCCATCGCTTACGAACTAGACCTGCGGGCCGCATCATAAGCGCGGACCAGCGCGCGGGCGGCTTCAGCAACCTTTGCCGGACTGTCGCCCGGGCTGTAAAGCGCCGAACCAATGCCGAAACCGCTGGCGCCTGCAGCGAACCAGTCTGCAAACTGCGCACCGCCAACGCCGCCCACCGCGTAAACCTCCGCGTCCGGCGGCAGTACCGCCCGCAAGGCCTGAAGGCCTGCCTGTCCGGCCAGAAAGGCCGGAAACAGCTTAAGTCCATCTGCCCCGGCCTCCAGCGCTGCGAAGCATTCCGTTGCCGTGAACACACCGGGATAACTGGCAAGACCTGCGCTCTTCGCGGCCTTGATCACGGCAAGCTGACAGTTCGGCGAAACGCAAATCTTGCCGCCGGCATCCGCCACCAGCCCAACCTCATCCTCGTTCAGCACTGTGCCGGCACCAATGAGCGCATCTTGGCCAAAT
>JBCDDQ010000183.1:0-9766 GCA_039180225.1 Pseudomonadota bacterium | reverse complement strand
TGTTAGGGCTCGGCCTCTTCTTGGGCGTGTGGTCCAGCGCTGCTGCGCATGACCCTTCCGTGCAAGAGGCCTTGCTGGCCAATAAGGCCTGCGTGAAGTGTAAGCTCGCCGGGGTTTCCCTCAGCGGAGCCCAGCTATCCGGTGTGGACCTGTCAGGCGCCGACTTGCGCGGCGCCGACTTCTCAAAGGCCGATCTCTCCGGCGCAAATCTTGCTGAGGCGGATATGGCCGGGGCGGACGTGAGCGATGCCAAATTCGACGGCGCAAATCTTCACGACACCGATTTGTCTGGAATTGACGCGGTGAAAGCCAGCTTCGTGGGCGCAGATCTGTCCAAGGCAGATCTGGCGGGAGCCGATCTCAGCTTCGCCAATCTCTCCAAGTCAAACCTGGAAGATGCCATAATGGATGCGGTGGACATTGAAGGCACCCGGTTCGACAACGCGAAAGGCTATGTACCCTACTAGGCGATGGCTCCTCGGGCTTCAGCAAACCGGAATGATCGGGGTGAAGAGATGAGCACCTTCAAGGTTCTAGCCACCAATCATACAAGCTTCACGGTGTCCAACCTTGATCGCACTCTTGCCTTCTTCCGGGACGGCTTGGGATTTGAGGTTACCTCCCGGGCGCCAAGAGATCCGGAAAAGATCCAGGCGATCACTGGTGTCGCCGGCGCTGATCTGGAAATCGCTTTTGTGCGCGGTCCCGGTCACAGCCTGGAATTGATCGAGTATCTGAAACCAGATGACAAGGGTCAGGTGGTGTCGCGCCCCTGCGATACCGGTTTTGCGCATGTTGCCTACGACGTGGACAATATCGAAGCCGCTATTGAAACCGCTGAAGGGTTTGACGTGAAGCCGGTCGGTCAGGTGGCCGTTATCGACAAAGGCCCCAACGCAGGTGGCCGCGTGTGTTATCTGCGCGATCCGGACGGTATTACGATCGAGTTTATCGAAAAGCCGCAAACCTGAGCGACACCCGCGCGCGCCCTAGTCTTGCAAAAACGGATTGGTCTGGCGCTCGTGGCCGATGTTTGAGCCAGGGCCATGGCCGCACAGGAAGCCAACATCATCTCCCAGCGGGAAGAGCTTGATCTTAATGGAGCTGATCAGGTCCTCATGATTGCCCCGCGGCAGATCCGTCCGGCCCACTGAGCCGGCGAACAGCACATCGCCCACGATGGCAAACCGGGCCTTCTTGTTGAAGAACACAACCGAGCCCGGGCTGTGGCCGGGACAATGGAAAATCTCCCAGTCTGCGCCCGCCATGGAGAGGGTCTCGCCCTCGTTCAGCCACTGGTCCGGCACCACGTTCTGTGCGCCTGCGATACCGTAAGAGGCCCCTGTGGCCTCCAGGCTCTCCAGGAGAAACAAATCATCCTCGTGAGGGCCGATAATGTCGACCCCGAGCGCGGCCTTCAGCTCCTTGGCTCCGCCCGCATGGTCAATATGGCCGTGGGTCAAGACAATCTGGGTGACCTTCACCTCGCTCTGCTTGATGGCCTCCAGGATGCGGTCCACATCGCCGCCAGGGTCGATCACAGCGCCTTCCATGGTCTCGGTGCTCCAGAGAAGCGTGCAATTCTGCTGGAACCCGGTCACCGGGATAATGGCGGCCTGCAAAGCAGGTTTCTGGTCATTGTCACTCATTGGGAGATCAGATCTTTCTGGCCGTTTGAGGGGAAGGATGCGCATTGCCTAACCACCGGACTACCAAAACACAAGCTGAACGTGAAATCACCCGTGCGCAATGCCCTGTGATTGGGTTAAGAAAAGAGTCAAAGCAAGCCACACAGCAGAAAGAGGCGCCGAATGTCCACAAACCGCACGGCCCGCCTGGCCGCCCGGCCTCACGGCATGGTCACCCAAGATATCTTCGCGTTCGCCGATGAGCCCGTGCCGGAGCCGGGCGAAGGCGAGTTTCTCGTCAAGCTTGAGATGTACTCCATCGACCCGGCCATGCGTGGCTGGATCAATGAAGGTCGCTCATATGTTCCGCCCGTGGGCATCGGCGAGGTCATGCGTGCCATTGCCGGCGGTATCGTGGTCAAATCGAACCATCCCGGCTTTGCCGAGGGGGACGCGGTAACGGGGCTCCTCGGGATCCAGACCTACGCCGTCTCAGACGGCCAGGGCATCAGCAAGGTGGACCTGGACGCGGCCAGCATGGACCAATGGCTGGGCGGGCTCGGCATGCCGGGCCTCACCGCCTATTTCGGCCTCCTGGAAGTGGGCCAGCCCAAGGAAGGTGACACGGTTGTGGTCTCGGCCGCGTCCGGCGCGGTGGGCTCTATTGTGGGTCAGATCGCGAAGCTGAAAGGCTGCCGGGCCGTCGGCATCGCCGGGGGTCCTGAAAAGTGTGCCTATGTGACCGACGAGCTGGGGTTTGATGCCTGCGTTGACTACAAGCAGGACGGCCTCTTCAAGGCGCTCAAGGCGGCCTGTCCGGATGGGATCGATGTCTACTTTGAAAATGTGGGCGGTGAGATCGGCGATGCGGTTTTGGGCCAGATGAACCTGTTTGGCCGGGTTGCGGTGTGCGGCCTGATTTCAGGCTACAACGCCACCGAAGCCGTGCCCGGTCCGAAAAACTATTTCTCCATCCTGGTGAACCGGCTGAACGTGCGCGGGTTCATCGTGTTCGACTTCCTCAAGCAATATCCTGAAGGGATCAAGCAGCTGGGCGCGTGGAACAAGGCCGGCAAATTGAAGTTCCGCCAGGACGTGCGCGAAGGCGGGGTGGATGCCTATCCGGAGACGCTGAACCTGCTGTTCAGCGGGGGGAACAACGGCAAGCTGGTGCTGAAGGCTTGAGTTCCCACCCCGCGTCCTTGCGAAAGCGAGGACCTTATTAGCCAAGGGCGAGTTCCCGGCTATGGGCCCTCGCGTTCGCAAGGGCGCGGGGGCGGACAGCCGCGTTATGCGCTCAGGCGCTTCTCACCCAGCTGATTGACCTCAATCCACCGGTTGAACAGGCGCATGGCGTTCTGCTCGGTTGCCGGCATCAGCGCGCGCGCGTCGGCGAGCACCTTTTCGTAATGGCCGGGATGGGTGGCTCTTGCCATGGCATCCAGGGTCACCTGATCGTCCTTCCACTTTTCAATGGTGGGCAGTGAGCTTTCAGCGTGGAACTGTATCGACACCGTGTTGGGTCCAAGGCTCATGGCCTGAATGGCACAATCGCCGGACGAGGCCAGCACGGCCGCCCCTTCAGGCGCCTTGGTGACCTCCGCCAGGTGCCACTGCATCCAGTGACCGTTCGGCTCCATGGCGGCAAACACCGGATCCTGGGCCGCTTCGTCGTGGCGCTGCACGGCTAAGATGCCGATCTCATGCTGCTTGCTCATGGCCACCTGGCCACCCAGTGCATCGGCCAAAAGCTGATGGCCGAAGCAGATACCGAAATAGGGTTTACGGAGATCTTTCACCCAGTGGCGGATCGCCGCTTTCTCCTCAATCAGCCAGGGGTGCTCGTCGGTCTCCCAAACCTGCTGGGCCGCGCCCATGGTCACCAGAACGTCGTGCGCGTCAGGGTTCGGTGTGGGCTCGCCCTTGTAGAGGTGGATGTCCTCGCACTCCACTCCCGCCTCCGCCAAGGCTTTGCCGAGAAGTCCGGAACTGTCACCTTCCAGATGAAGGAAAATGGCTGCACGCATGAAACGCTCCCGTTCGAGAAGACCATGTAACGCTATAGCTTAACGCGTTAACGCCAATCGGCCTGTTGTGCAACACCCCTCAGCGCACCGGAGGCATCACCAGAGTGTGGGCGCGGCAAGCCTTGCGTGCATTCCGTCCACATGTGCGCGGCTTGAGATCCTTGCCAAAGCAGACCCTCAGCTCTGCCAGGTTGGCCCGGCCCCGCCGGCGTCCGCAGTGCACGGAGATCATCTCTGGTTTCAGCCAAAGATTGGTGGTCACGAAGTCATGGACCAGCTCGTCCGGCGTTGTCAGCAACGGGCGCGAGGGGGCCACGTACCGGGCCGGAACCTGGAAGCGGTCGAACAGGGAGCGGGTGAGATCGAAATAAGCCTGTTGGCCGAGGCCCGAGCAGGTGCCGTGTTTGCGCCATTGATGGATGACCAAACGCTTTGAGGGCATGATGTCGAGCATCTCACGAATGCGCCGTTCAGGCACAAAGCGGCGGTTGGTGGGGCAGAAGTCCGGCCAGCCGGTCTCATACTGCGGCCACAGCCCATGCACCACAAAGGAATAGCGCCGGCCTGAGTGGCATTGGCGCCGGTCTCGCCGGCCGTTCCTGGTGGTGCAGTAGGTGGGCGACCAAGACAGGGCCAAAACGTAATGGTCAAATTCCCCGGCCCGGTCTTCGGCCTGGGCAGGCCACACGGACCCTAAGAGGGCAAAAGCCGCGGCCAGAAGGAGCCCACGTGCCATACTCTTGCTGCTGCCTTAGTTTGCCGCCGTCTTGCCGTTACCCGCAAAGGCTTGCAGGCTTACCTTGGGCTTGGATTGGGGCACCTGCGCCTGCGGGCAGCCTTCGCTCAAGGTGCGCCAGGACGTGTTGTTGAGCGTCATCTCACATTGCTTCAGTTCGCCCAGGATGCAGGCCACTTCGCCAATGTTGTAGTTCTCACCCTGATAGCGGCAGGTGCATTTGGGGCCTGCCAGCACTGAAGCGGACATAGCAGCGAGCACCAGTGCAGATGCAAAGAGAGGTTTGATCATGAGCAGAATCTATCACATAAATTCTGGCCAAGCAAAATCACGAAGTCAGCAAAACCTCTGATCGACAGGCCATGGCAGAAGACACCATCACCGTTACACCGCTCAGCGGCAAACTGGGGTGCGAGATCTCAGCACCAGCCTTAAACCACCTCAGCGATCGTCAGTTTGAAACCATTTATCAGGCGTTTCTGGCCCATCAGGTGATCGTGATCCGGGACCAGGACCTTTCCCCGGACCAACTTTTGACCGCGGCCACGCGGTTTGGGCCGCTGGCCGACTATCCGTTCGCCAAAGGCATGGCCGGCCACCCTCAGATCACCGAGATCATCAAGGAACCTGAGCAAACCAGCAATTTCGGCGGGATGTGGCACTCAGACACCACCTACCTTCCAGAACCGCCCAAATGCACTCTGCTGTATGCGGTGCAAACCCCGCCACGGGGCGGAGATACGCTGTTTGCCGACATGTATGGCGCATTTGAGAGCCTCTCAGAGGGGCTGCAAGCGAGCCTTAGGGGCTTAACGGGCGTCAACACATCCAACCTCAATGCGGCGACCCTGCGCGGCGATCACCTGAAAACCGGCTCGATGACGGCGAATGCGGGCCAATCGGGGCATCTGCAGGCGCACCACCCGGTGGTGCGGACCCATCCGGAAACCGGCCGTCCGGCTCTCTTCGTCAACCCGGCCCACACCGCCCTGTTTGACGGCATGGGCCGCGAAGAGAGCAAGCCATTGCTCGACTATCTGTTTGCCCAGTGCGTGAAGCCGGAACTCACCTCGCGGGTGTCCTGGGCACCGGGCACCTTGGTGGTGTGGGACAACCGTTGCTCCCAGCATTGCGCCATCAACGATTATGACGGCCACCGCCGGGTTATGCGACGCATCACAATTGCGGGCGACAGGCCGGTCTAGGCCTCCTCTTCACCCTCAGGCTCCTGCCCTGCTCTTATGTAAGAGGCCAGGCGTTGCGGGTCGATATTGTCGCCGGCTGACATGGCGGCAATGCGCGACAGGTGTACATAGGGCAACCCGGTTTCGACATGCCAGCGATTGAACAGCTCCTGAATGGCCTTCAGGTCGCGCTTGGCCGTGGGCTGTGGCGGCACGTCCAGCCCGGCAATCCGCACCGCGGCCACCGCATCACGCCCGGGCAGAAAACTGTCCTTGCCGATAAAGCGCAGGAAGTAACGGCCCGTATTGCCGCCAAGGCGCTTGCCGCGCTTGGCCAGCACATCCCACAGCCCCACCACATTCTCTGAGGGCCAGGCCGCCACAAACTGTCCGAAACTGCCATGTTCCGCCGAGACATCCAGAACAAAGGCCGCATTCTCTTTCACCGACCGGATCTTGGCGCCGTGGCGGACGATGGCCTTATTGCTGGTCAGATCGTCCCAGAAATCATCAGGCTGAAAATTGAGCGGACCTGGCTCGAAGCCCAAAAACGCCTCTTCAAAGCCGGGCCACTTCTTCTCGATCACCTGCCAGTTGAAACCGGCCCGGAACACGCATTTGGCCATCATGGACAAGACGCGGTCATTGGGCGTTGCGGCAAGCGCTTCGGGATCGGGCGCATCCGACAGCAGCGAAAGCAGCACGTCCTCACCGCCCTTGCGCGCGCACGCCCGCTCGTAGATCGGCCCGAAATCGGTCTTTCTAACATCCATCGACGGCTCACCTCCGGTCTGAACTCAGGGCTGTTGTTAGGTTTGAGTTAACCACAATTTCCACTGGCCGCGCACCCTAATCGGCGCATTAACGCTCGCCTGCCATTGTGGCGCCCGCACGTGGTTAAGACGGGCACGTTGAGGGGCAATGAAACGGTTTGGCGCAACAAACATCTGCGTGATCTTGTGCTTGGCATTGGCCGGTCTCATGAGCCAGGCGCTGGCCACAGCCACGTCGCCAGGCAGCATGACCACCACGCGCGCCTACTTTGTGCGCGCCTATGCTCTGGTGATCGCCGGCGATGCCCTCGCCACTCAGTGCCCGATGTTACGCGCCTGGCCCCAGGAGCGCCTCAAGCGCCACGCCAAGACCTTGCGGGCCCTCATGGCTGAGCGGCTGCCGATTGAGGATGTGAACCAGGCCAAGCGCATCGCCCTCGATCTCACAGACCGGCACAGCAGTTGCGACGATAGCGCGCGTTCCATTATCGATGACAGCCTGTTTGCCGCCTATGGCCTGGTGCACTCGCGCGCAGAAGGCACCGAAGCGCACATTGTTCCCCCGGAGCTGAAGGACTTTCTGGCCTGGGCCCAAATCGAAATCGATGCCCGCAGGCCAAAACCCCCGGCGATAGTGACCGCCAAGAAGAAGAAGGCGCCGCGCAAGCGCCGCCTGGACGCAGGCTTCAAACGCTATAAGGCCAGTGTGGAGGCCTACTATATTGAACGCAGATGCAAGCATTTGCGCAGATCAGATGCCACGGCCTACTGGAGACTGATCACCAAAGCGCACAAGCGGGCTGTGGCCCACTACGGCGCCAAACCGGTTTCGCGCGTCCAGAGCGCGGCGGCCCGAAAGGCAAAAGCCAAGGCCAACCGCTGTGGAAAACACACGCGCGCCCAGGTGCTGGCCGGCTATGGCCTTCTCAATAAAAAGCGCAAGCCGCGCCGCCTTAGAGCTTCTTTAACGCTGAATTCAAGAAGTGCTGACGACTTTCAAGGCCGTTAAGACTAACCGCCTAGGCTGTAAGCTCAAAAAATAATAGACGAGCGTCTGGTCTTGGTGGGTCAAGACTATGGTTGGGATATTACGTCTTAACGAAGACTCAGGCGCGACAGGGGTTAGTTATGAAAGCGTTAAACACTTCAGCGATTTCTATTTCGCTTGTGCTGTGTTTGCTGTCCGGCGCGCCGAAGATGGCCGCGGCCGCGAGCGTTGGCTTGGACATCAACTCGTTCGAGACCATTGCCGCAGCACATGCAACCGAATCAAAATGCCGCCAACTCAGCCAGGACGACCGGGAAGAACTGGCAACACATGCGGCCTATGCGGAAACCGCAGCGGCGAAGACCAATGGGTCAGCCAGCGTCAAGGCTGCGCGCAAACGAGCCAAAAGCTCTGCAAGTTGCGGCGGTAATGCCAGGGGCCGGGTCTTGGCCGGCCTGAGTGCGGGCCGCAAGTTTGAGCAAAAATTTGTGGACCAGAGGAAGGCAGCTGCGCGGGTCGCGGCGCGAAAGCGCAAGCGGAAGGAGCGGCGCAAGGTGCGCCGGCAAGCCGCGCTTGCCCCCAGAACGGTTGCGCCGTCACGGGTTGACGCCCGGACCACGCCGCGCCAGGCGCGTGGTTCCATTGCGCGCTACAGGTCGCACACACGCGCCTATTACCTGCAGCGGCGCTGCAATCATCTGCCCTACAAGCAAGCACTGCGCTTCTGGAAACTGATCGCGGCCCAGCATGGCCGGATGGTGAGACGCTATGGCGGCACGGCCGTGGCGAAGGCTGACCGTCAGGCCCGCAGGTCTGCACGCAGAGCCCGCTGCAGCCCGGCCACCAAACGCCAGGTTATCGCGGGTCTGCGCGCTATCAGGCAGGGCCTCTAGTGTTTGCGCAATTCGGCGGCCAACAGGTCCACATAGGCCATCAGATCATCGATTTCCCGCAAACTGAGAATGATGGGTGCTGCAATGGCGGGTCCGCTGCGTTCGGTCCTCATCTCCTTTATGGTCACAAAGGCCGGATGGGGCGCCAGGGCGAAAAACGCTTCAAACTTGTCGCGCCACGCTTTTGATTTGGACGTGACCATGGTCTTGAACGACGGCGTGGAGCCAATGCCCATATTGTTGCGGCCCGGGATCACATGACACCTGGAACAGTGTAAGTTCGCGATTTTCTCACCCTGCAGTGAACTGGGCGTTTGGGCATAGCCAGCGCCCGCATGAAGCACCAGCCCGGCCAGAACAATCATCGCAAGAGCCCACCGGTTCATCACACCCCTCATGGTTTGCCCCAACCCAATCACATTCTCATCATGAACCAACCAACTTGCTTGACCGGTTCTGCGAACATCAGTTTACTGCACTAAGAGAGCATCGTGCAAAAAGGCCGGGAGGGCGGCTGTGCACGGATGTGGGCGAACCAAGCTGAGCTGATCTGTGGGAGAGACAACATTGCTTAAGATTCGCAAATCAGGTGGCACCGCTGCCGCCTTACTGAGCACCCTATTGCTGCTGACCGGAACTGCGCCGGCGCCCGCAAAGCCAATCGTCAAAACCAGTTTCAAATCCTACTCCGTGCCGGGGACGTCCGCCTATGCGCTGTTGTCGTACATGCAGGCGAATGGGCCTCATGCGAACGGCTCGCGGGCCCTGGCCACAACATCCGCCAGCTTCCGCTACCAGGCCGATACAGTGACGGCCAACGGATGCAGGTTGAAGAACTTCCAGGTGTCCACCACGTTCGTGATCACCCTGCCCAAGGCGACGCAGAAATCCAAGATGTCCTCAGGCGTGCGCAAGCGTTGGCGCCAATTTGTGAAACACGCGCGTTGGCACGAGAACCGCCACAAGGAGATCTGGATCGGCTGCGCCAAGAAGATCGAACGCAGCGCCCGCAGGATGGGCCGGCAGTCGAGCTGCAACGCCGCTTGGGCCAAGGCACAGTCGTTGGTGAAGACCGAGCTGGCGCGCTGCGACCGGCTGCACGCTGCGTTTGACCGCAGGGAAACCGCCAGAGCCTCAAGGCTGCCGCTGATTGCGCAGGCTCTGCGTGCGCCGAAGACGCCTTATGCGCGCGCTGGCCTGAAACGCGCGCTGCGGTACTCCCATAAGCGCGTAAACGACGATAACCGGTAAGGCCTGCTCTAGAGCAGTTCTTTGTCATATGGAAACGCTTGACCGGGTTCTCGCGTCTGCTGCCGAGGCGCGGGGCGCGCCTTGGTCTGGCCGACCACAAGCGGCCCGCAACGACGCTCAGCGGACGCGAAAACCCGGCCTTCGGTGGGCCAAATCAGCCCATCTCTAGGACAATCTCCGCTCTTCAGCGGAAATTGTCCCAGAGTATCGTCTGGACCGGGCAACTGATCCACGTCCAGACATGCCGACTGTTCGTGGGTTGCCGTAGCGTTGCGAAGCGCGGCCG
>JBCDDQ010000182.1:0-9857 GCA_039180225.1 Pseudomonadota bacterium | reverse complement strand
GGTGTGACTGCGAGCACTCAGCAAGGTGATGTCTAAAATCTCTCCGGGCGGGGCGTATTTGATGAAGGCCAAATCACCCTCGATCAGGTGCCACGACTGCGGTGGGCGTTCATTGAGCAAAGGCGGCCAGATGGTCAACTCTGGAGCAACGATCAGCATTTCATGCAAGGCGTTGCTTTCATGACCATGGAGCAGGATTCGCGCTCTCCTTTGCGGCAAACTTCGCGCATAGCTCTTCAACGCATCAACTGCTGAGCCGCCATAGGACACAATGTCGTTCGTGCTGATCAGCACGCCGGGTTGGCGCTCTTCCAATCCCAGGGCGGGCCAATCATGGTGTGAAGTCTGCGCTGTCATACCGGCCTGAACACGCTAGTGGGACCTATAAAACGATCTGACCTTGTCGATCACCAGATCGACCTGATCGGCGCTGAGCTTTTCGTGGCAGGGCAGGGTCAATATCCTGCCCACCAGGTTTCGCGCCACAGGCACATGCGGTCTTGGTAGATCCGCATAGGCCGGCTGATCGGGCATAAGGATTGGATGGCGGATCTTACATTCGATGCCCTCTGACTCCATATGAGCTAGCAGCTGGTCCCTATTGTCTGCGGCAAGTGTGTAGTCGAAGAAAATCGCCCTGCGGTCTCCCTCCGCAGGGATCTCGGGGCAGTCGACAACATCTTTGAGGGCGGTTGAATACTTCGCCGCCACTTGTCGGCGTTTATCCAAGGTCTCATCAAGCACGCTAAAGCTGTCCAAAAGCAAGGCAGCCTGTAGGGAGTCGATTTTATGGTTAAGCTCGCGGTCTATGCAGGTCTCGCGGTTAACGGTGCCCAAGTAACGATAGGCTTCAATCTTCTCGATCGCCTCGGCATCATTGGTTGTGATAGCGCCCGCGTCACCGAAGCCGTAGAGCACCTTCATCGGATTAAGGCTAAACGCGCCAGCGTGGCCAAATCCGCCGGCGCGCCGCCCGTCGGGCAGGGTTGCGCCAAGAGCTTGCGCGGCATCCTCCATGACCAGCAGGTTGTGTTCGCGGGCAATCGCCAAAATTGCATCCATGTCACATAAGCGGCCCGTGTAGTGCACCGGCACAATCGCACGGGTTTTTGGAGTGATAACGCCCCGAATGGCTTCAGGATCAATGTTCAGATTTTGGCACACATCTGCAAACACCGGTGTCGCGCCGGTGGCACAGATTGAGTTGAGGGTTGCGATCCAGGACATTGGTGTTGTGATGACCTCATCGCCAGGTCCAACTCCAAGGGCTTTGAGAGCCAGATAGATCGCGCTTGTGCCGCTCGCCACGCCAATGCTGTGTTTGGTTCCACAATATTGTGCAACCACCCGCTCAAACTCCTCAACCTCTTTGCCCATGATGAGCTGGCCATGCGAAAGAACCCGTTCAAAGGTTCCCACCAACTTCGTGCGGAAGGGACCGTCTGCAACTGAGAGGTCGCGGAACCGCACCTTGACCGGGGGCCGGGATTGGCTGTTCATTTCATCCTCATAAGCCCAGTTTCGCCGAAATCGCTCCGGCTTCCAATCCATGTGCGGCCAACAGATCATCATGCGAGCCATAATGGTGGATGAACGCATCTTGCAAACAAAATGTGCTGACCTTGCACGCCGCTCCGGCTTCATGAGCCAGGGCTTTAAGTCTCTGACCAAGGCTGCCCACAGGTGCGGTTTCCTCAATCACCACCATCTCTTTATGCGATTTTAGCGCAGCAACAGCCCCCGCATCATCAAAGGGCTTCACCGACGCCGCGGAGATCAGCGACACGCTGTGTCCCGCTGACCTGCAGCGCTCCGCAACTTCAGACGCCATTTTCATGATCGGGCCGTAACTGAGGATGCACACATCCTGCCCCTTGGTCAGATAGCGCAACTTGCCGAACGCCCAAGGCTCCGCTGCATCCAACGTCAAGTCCGGTTCCCCCGCCTTTCCGAGACGCAGATAGACGGGTCCGCGGGTCTGTTCAGCGCACCATCGGGTCACGGTTTCAGTCTCGCTCGGATCACACGGAGCAATGACCGACATGTTCGGAATGGCTGTGGCTATGGCGATGTCTTCCTGGGCATGATGGGTGCCGCCTAGGGTGGAATAGGTAACGCCGCCGCCAATGCCCACAATGGTCACTGGCAGGTCCTGGTAGCAAAGATCATCTCGCACAAACTCAAACGGGCGATACAGCGTGAAGGTTGCAATTGTATAGGCAAACGGCCGCATGCCGCGCTGTGCAAGGCCAGCGCACATGCCGATCATGATCTGTTCAGCAACACCGGTGTTCACGAAGCGGTCGGGAAACTCAGTGCGGAACTTGGCGATGGATCCGGCCGGCGAAATATCGGCCACCACGATGCACAGCTTTGGGTCATTCTTGCCCAGATCGTAGAAGACATCCGCGAACTTGTTTCTCATGCCGAAATCTCCACAAGCTCATCGCACGCCTGCTTGTATTCCTCCGGGTTGGGCGCCCGATAGTGCCAGATGGGCACATGCTCCATGTAGGAAACGCCTTTGCCTTTGACCGTGTTAGACACGACGACAAACGGCTTTCCGCCCGTGCGGTTCATCACGGCAGTGTGGATCTGATCTGCACTGTGGCCGTTCACCTCAACGCCTTCCCAGCCAAATGACTGGAACTTGTCCAGCACCGGGTGGAAGGCCGGGTGTCCCTCACTCATACGCTCAAGACCGGAAAAATCGTTGAGATCCACAAAGGCGATAAGATTGTCGAGCGCCAGGTTGGCGGCCATCATGGCTCCTTCCCATGTGGAGCCTTCCTGACATTCCCCATCGCTAAGCACCAGATAGATCTGTCCGTCGCGCTTTTGAAGGCGTTCTGCATAAGCCATCCCGGTGGCGATACCCATGCCGTGGCCAAGGGAACCTGTGGAGGCCGAGATGCCTGGAACTCCATAATCCGGATGGGCCCCAAGGCGGCCGCCGGGCTTACAGTAAAGATCCAGATCCTCGCGTGACAGGATGCCTTTTTCCTCCAAGATCACATATTGGATCATGCAACCATGGCCTTTGGACATGAGGATCACATCCGGTGTTGCATCACCGTCCCAGCGCATGAAGCCGTTATAGACCACATCGACAATTTCGGTGCATGAGAAGGCCGGTGCAATGTGCAAAGCCCCCACTTGCTGGGAGATGTCGAGAATGCGCCGCCGGTAGCCAAGGCACCGGCGCCGGGCGGCATTTGCATCGAACACGTTGCTTAAGGATTGGGACATGACAGCGGCGATCGTCAGGCGCGGAGCGTATAGTCGGTTGGCCAATCGCGAATATCGTCCAGATAGCGCCTGCCCCAGTCGACCATTTCCGCAAGCCCTTCGTCCCAGCTGACTTCCGGCTCCCATCCTACGGCATCTTTGATGGCGCTGGAATCGAGCCAATAACGCGAATCTTGGCCGAGCCGGTCTTCTGTGACCTCGCAAAGCTGTTCGAACGGCATGTCTAACGCCGCCGCGCTGCGCTCCACCACCTCACGGATCGATGTGGGGTTCTTGGGCCCGGCGTTGAATACCTCTCCTTGCGGGCCACGCTCTGCAATCAGATGGATTGCACGGCCAAGGTCGCGGGCGTGCATGTAGGATTTCTCCGCCTTGCCGCCGCCGTGGAGAGGCAGTTTTTTGCCTGTGAGGCCGGCCCAGATGGCTTTGGGAATGACCCTGTGCAGCAATTGCCCGGGGCAGTAGCAGTTGGACGGCCGGATGATTGTCATAGGAAACTTGAGGAACTGGCTGACCGACATCAGATACATGTCGTAGGCCACTTTGGAGGCTGCATAGGGGCTGGTGGGTTTGATCGGCTCGTCTTCCGTGACCGCATGGTCCACCGAACCATACATTTCAGAGGTGCCGATTTGAATGAAGTGCTCCAACCAGTCGCGGCTCATCAACTCCTCGGTCAAACGGGCGAGCGCCATGGAGTTGGTTTCAAAGAACCTCCAGGAGTGCTTCCAGGATACGGCGCCTTCACCTTGCGCGGCGAAGTTGACGATCACTTCGGGCTTCTCCTTATCGAGCAGCTCAAGCAGCAGGTCCATCTCGTGGGTCACGTGTCGAGCATGATACTCATAGCCGGCCCGATCCTGGATGTTCAAAGAGAAGGGCTCCGGCCTCAATGGGTTGCGCCCGATCCCAATCACCTTGTTGGGATTTGCGTGATCGAGAAGATAGAAGGCCGCGTGGATGCCGAAGGAGCCTCCTCCGCCGAGGATTGCATAAGTCTTGCTCATGGAAGGATGTCCGTTCGTTCTGCGTTCAAGAAATGATGGTCCAATAATAGTCGCCCGTGTAGCCCGCCTCTTCGAAGAGTTTGAGCCATCCTTCCGGATAGTCATGGAACTCGGCGGTCAGCACCCAGCTTTCGAAGATGGCTTTTTGTTCCGGTGTGCGATAGCTGTCAACCCGTACGAACGCCTTGCCGCCGGAAAGTCTTTGAATTTCTTGCAAAGCAACTTTGGCGCGCTCGCGTGGGAGATTGTGAATGCAGTCCAGGGAGATCACCGCATCAAAGCTGTCGTCCGGAAAGGGTAGGCGGTCAGCACTGCCCAAATGAATGCGGCCCACCACATTTTGATGGCAGTTCATCAGGGCATAATCCGATATATCCAAGCCGAACACTTCCAGGCCGGGCAGGGCCTCCAGCAAGTCGTTGACCAGGAAGCCTTTGGCGCAGCCCACATCCAGAACACGGTCGCCCGGCTTTAGTGCAAAGTGGGCAATCATGTCCTTAGCGACCGGAACCCAGCGCCCATCATACTTGTAGCCGCCATAGCCATAATCTCGCGGGCCATCGAAGTACATTTGGCCATATTCCTTGGAGATGCGAACGACCTCCGGATCCTTGGCATCTTCACGCGCTTCGATGTTGCGCTTGGTTTTGGGAATCGCGCTTAAGAGATTGATTTCATTACCCATATCAGCGTTCTCCCAGCTCCGCGTGAACCTTTGCAAATCCCTCCTCAGGGTGTGTGTAGGCAAAATCCGGGAAGGCTGAAAGTGTGGAGGACGGGTCAAACGGGCGGTAGCCATTGTGCGGCATTGGCCCTACGCGCGGCGAGCCTTTGATGGGCACAGGTTCTGCGAAATGTCCCACAACGGCTTCAGCCACATCGCGGAACGAAATGACCGTGCCGGTGGCCGCGTTGAGTACGCCCCGGCTCTTGTGCATGAGCATGCGCACCGCAAGCTCAGCCACATCCTCAACCCACACATGATCGCGCCGCTCCTCGCCCTCGCCGAAGAGCACGATCTCCTGGCCCTCTGCTGCCAGCCGGCGGAAACGGTTTGGACCATAGCCATTGTGGGGGTCAGCAGCGCCGTAGATCAGCGTTGGGCGGAGCGTTGCGAATGGTGTGTCGCCAGCAGCCTCTTTCAGGGTGACTTCGCGGGTTAGATGCATAATGCCGTGATGGCTGCCCGGCGAGGCGCAGGACGCTTCGCTCAGGGGGTCCGCACTGTCAGCGTAGATGGCGTCTGAGCCGATGTTGACCACGTGCGACACCGGGACGGTTGTGAGGGCCTCGGCAATGGCGAAGATGATGTTGAGATTGTCCTTCAGCATCTCCAAGTTTTTCACGGGCGCGACCGCGGAAACGGCAACGACAGCATCGCTGGGCTGCAGATAGGCCGCGAGCTGCGCCCCTGCATCTTCGCTCATCAAGTCCAGATGCTCGCGCGTCAACCCAAGCGTTTCGGCGCCCTTGGCGGCCAGGTGTTTCATGATGGTGCCGCCCACAAAACCACCGGCGCCGATGATAACAACCCGTTCAGGGGCCTGAGGAGAGGAGTTCAGATGTTCAAGCATGTGCAATCCTGTGGGCGTTCAAGGGTCAATAGGGCCAACGCCCATGGTGTGGCTTGTGAGACCGGCCGCGAGGGCGTCTTTGGGTTCAAAAATGCGATATGGGTCAATCAGCATGGTCCCGCGCATCTCCGCAGCAATCTTATGGAGATCCTGGGCCTGGTAATCGGGCCAGGGCGTCAGGATCATCAGTGCGTCCGCGCCGGACACCGTGTCCATCTCCAGATCAAACCGGGTAGAGCGGGGGTGGACGAAATCCTCTTGCGCCACCGCCGGGTCATGCACGTGAAAGCGGGTGTCGGGGAACTGCGACAGCGTGGCCAATGAAGGTGAGTTTTTTATGGAGTGGGTGTTCTCTTTATAAGCCAGCCCCCAAACGGCGACCAGCGGATCTGAGTGCTCTGCAAGAAGCTTGTCGCGCAAAACCGCTGCAGCCCAGTTGCGGTTATGGGCGCTGTTGTCCAGCCAGGCGCGGACGATGTTACTGTGGGTGCCGGTCCGATCAGAGGTGTCCAGCACGGTCTGCAGATCCCGCTCCAGATTGCCCCCCGCGATACCGAGGCCAGGCTTCAGATAGGCATAAGCCCCAATGCGTCTATCCAGCTTCAGTGCGGGCACAATCTCGTTCCAATCTGCGCCGATCTGCGCGCAAAGCTCTGCCATGGTGTTGGCCACGCTGACCGAAGAGACCAGACACATATTGATCGAGATCTTGGCAAGCTCTGCGCTTTCGTAGCGCATGGGCAGAACCGGGCAATCGAAAGCACCCAGCACTGCGGCGAATGATGCGGGAAGCGGTTCGGCAGGATCGGAGCATCCGACAATGTATCGCTCCGGCAGCGTGGCCCGCTCGACGGCGCGGCCGAAGATCAACGTTTCCACCTGATAGAACAGGCGGGCGCCATCGAACGAAACCTGCCGGGTGAAGCCGGGCGGTACCTGGCACAGAATCACCAATATGGCCTGAGTGTTCAGATGCGGTGTCACCTGATCGATCAGGTCCACAATCCCGCTGAGATCGCTGGCCCCCAGATCATCGGTGGGCACGTCCGGGGCGATGTAGACCACATCCCGGTCCGCCAGATCTGACAAGGTGCTGGTGAACCGTTGGCGCGATGCATTGTCTGCCAAAAGCCTGTCGAGATCAGGCTCAAGCACGGGCAGATCGCCCGCCGCGAGACGTCCCGTGAGCGTGGGATCCTGATCCACGCACAGCACGTCAAACCCGGCCGATGCAACGCCGGTTGCAGAGACCAGCCCCAAATGGGTCATCCCAACAAAGGCAACCCTTGCGCTCACGACTTGGCCGCCTTGGCAATGGCCTCTTCGCTCAAACGGCCAAGTAAAGTGTTGAGCCAGACATCGTTGGAGAGATCCGTTTCCGTGCCCGACTGACAGAGGTCTTTGAAGTGAGCATATTCCGCAACCCAGGTGGGGTCTTCTTCCACCAGGGTGAGAGCGTCCTCAGGCGGGCGCCCCGATGGCAACACGCGCATGCGCCGAGTGAATGTGGCCGGGCCCCATTTGCACAAGGACTCAATGTGCGCTGAGCCCTTTTCGGCAAACACATCGCAGGTGAAGTGATTGCGCCAGGACAGTAAGGTCATCTCCAGCTCAATCTTGGGCGAGGCCGCTTCGGTCCCAATGATCACATGATCGGGCGCTTTGTTCTCAAAACAATTGGAGGTGTAAATCTCAAAGCTCTCCAACCGTTCGCCAAACCAAAAGGCCAAGGTGTCCAACAAATGAGAGCCTAAGTCCGGCAGCACACCGGCCCCTTGGTCACGCCATTCAGAGGTGCGCACCAGCCGTGCCGTACCGTTGCCATAAAACATGCGGCAGCGATAAATCTCGCCCAGTTCGCCCGATTTAATCAGATCGCGCATCCGCACGTAATGGGGCTCAAAGCGGTGGTTATAGGCTGTGTAGCACACTGCGCCGTTGGCTTTGGCCAGCGCATCGAGGCGTTCAATGTCGCCATACTCAGCCGCCCAGAGAGGCTTTTCCACCAACACATGCTTGCCGTGACCCAAAAGGTAGGTCAAAAGCTCGATCTTCGGCTCATCGGGCACGCAGCACAGGGCGCAATCGAATGCATCCAGCGGCACGTCTGTGATATCCTGCCAATCGGCCTCTTCGTGAACCGGATCGACGCATCCCACATAGTCTTGGCCCGCAAAGCGCCTGCGCTTATGGCCTTGAACACCCAGGCCCACGACTATGGCCCGGAATGCACTCATCTGTAGTTTGCCTGCTTTTCGGCTTTGTCGAGCTTGGCCAGAATATCTTCCGGTGCAACCGGTACATTGCCATCCAGTTCGCATTCGCAGGCCGCCGCGATGGAGCCTAAGATTGTGGCCTGTACTTGCGACCGGCTGGCCAGAGACGCCAGCGTGGCATAGGCCAGCAAGGCGTCGCCCGCGCCCACGGCATCGACCACGCGCTCCACAAAGCTGTCGATAATGAAGAAGCTGTCCAGCGCTTCATGGTCATTGTGAATGCAGGTGAGCACGCCACGCTCGCCAAGCTTTAAGATCAGGGTCTTGCATTCGGCAATGTCGTAGAGGTTTGCAGCCAGTGGGCGTATGCCCGAATCCTGGTCTGCCAGTGCAAACCGTGCCTCACGCTCGTTGGGGGTGATCAGGTCGAAGCCCTTAAACTCCGTCACATTGCCCCAGCGGCTGGCCACCTGGCTGTCGCCGACACGGAAGGCACCGTTGGGGATGGCATCGACAAGGGCCGGAATGGTCCGGCGATTGAACATGCCGTGCCGGAAGTCGCTGAAAACCACAGCGTCCGCTTCGGTTTCGCGGATGGCGCCGCAGAGTTCATCGGTAATTGCATCGGTGATTGTGGAATTGTCGAGCGTGTCCACCTTCAAGAGGCGGTAGCCGCCCACAACGATGGCATTCTTGTTGGTTGTCGGGCGCGTGCTGTCGATGACGGGCAGCACCTCTACGTCGAAATCCTTGAGACCGTTAAGAGCGAACTCGGCCAGGGCATCCTGGCCAAGCACCGTGGAGAAGGTAACGTCGGCCCCGGCAGCGCGCAGGTGCTTGGCGACAACGCCGGCCCCACCAATATAGTCGGTCTTGTTTTCAAACAGCACGCTCATGGTGGGCGTCTTGGTTTGCCCGCCGATCATTGCGCATTGGGTCAAGCTGTCGATGATGGTGTCGCCCACCACATGCACCGTTTTGCCAGGCATGTTGCTCAGGGTCCTCCGCAGACCCTCAAACGTCACACCGTGGCGTTCCATCACGGCCATGAGCTTGTCAATCTTCAGCTCCGGTGGCGCCATGTCGATGAGCTTGGAAGACGAGTAGACGATATCGCCAGGTGTGAAGATGATCTCACCACCATAGCTCTCAAGGACGGAACTTTCTTCCGCCGTCTTCGGCGCCATGCCATCGGAGACATACTCAAACCCTTTGGCAAAATAGTCCGGCTGAAGAAATTCGATATTTTTTAAAGGCTTGGCATTTTCATCGATGAGCACATAGTCAACCACCTCGAATGCGGCGAGGTTGGCTGCCCGCAAATCCTGTGGGACATGGGGACGGTACAGCCCTTTTTCGATGTGCTTGTCAGCGGTCAAGCTGGCGACGAGGATGTCGGCCTTGTTCTTGGCATAAATCAGGTGCCGCATATGGCCGGGGTGCACCACGTCAAACACGCCATGGCACATGATGACCTTCTCGTCTCGAGGCCGTGGTCCGATGGCCTCGCGCAGTTCTTCCCTGGTCTTGATCTTGTGGCCGAAGCGGGCCGTCAGGCTTTCCGTCATTTATCCTTGTCCTCACCGAGATACTGGAACCAGGTCTCGGTGGCTTTTGCGATGCTGTCCGGCTCCCACAGCGGCGCATCACTCCACACCTCAATGTCGTCCAGCATGCGCCCAACGCCCTCTTCGAAGGGGACCTCTGGGGCCCAGTGCAGGTCGCGCTGGATCTTGGTTATGTCGGCCCACGTACAGTCAGGCTCACCTGGGCGCTTTGGAATATGCACTTTCTCCCCGCCGATCAAGTCC
>JBCDDQ010000181.1:0-9912 GCA_039180225.1 Pseudomonadota bacterium | reverse complement strand
CTGAAGAGTTTATTTCAATCGCCTATTATCAGAACCAGCCGGCTGCCATGGCCGTATCTTTGCCCAACATCAACGAAGCCATTGCCGATCTGAACGGCAAAATTTTGCCCTTTGGCTGCGCCAGAGCAGCTTGGCCCAGCCAAAGGGCAAAATTTTGCCGTTCAGATCGGCAATGGCTTCGTTGATGTTGGGCAAAGATACGGCCATGGCAGCCGGCTGGTTCTGATAATAGGCGATTGAAATAAACTCTTCAGGCACGAGAAGCTTCAGGTTTTGGCCGAGATGGTTGATCTCGGCCTGGGTCATGGGCACGAAGTTCCAATTGTCGCTCCAGGCGTCGTTGAAGATTGAGATGATAACATCCAGATCGCGGGCCAGGTTCTTCTTGGAGAGCCTGCGCACCTCCATGTCACCGGAGCGGCTCACCTTTTTCACCATGGTCGCCATCGCCCGGGGGATTTCGTGTTGCGGATCGTAGCGATAGGCCAGTAAATCCTTGGCTTTGGCATAGCCTGCCTGCGCAATCAGCGCATCATAGTAAGGGCGGGCGTGGCCCATCAGAAACTGCGGCGGGGTGTCAAACCCCTCTACCAGCAGGCCCACCTCTTCATTGATGGAATGGCTGAACGGGCCGCGGCTGCACCGCAGACCCCGCTCCCTCAGCCAGTTTTCCGCCGCGCCCAGGAGCGCGGAGAACACCTCTGCGTCATCTTCGGCCTCGATGAACCCGAATTGGCCGGCATGGTCCTGATGATGCTTCAGGTGGAGCTGACACACCTGGGCGGAAATGCGTCCAACGCACCGGCCGGCACGCCAGGCCGTGAAGAGCTGGACTTCGGCATGCTGGTAATAGGGATTGTTCTTGGCGCTCAGATGGTCTTGGCGCTCCAGATAGAGCGGCGGCACCCAATGCGGGTCATCAGCATAAAGCCGAAACGGCAGAGAAAGGAATTCCTTCAGCCCGGCCTTATCGGAAACCGCCGTAACCTCAATACTGTTGGGGTGGCCCGTCATGATGGGAGTGCATCACGCCGCGTGCGCTGAGTTTTTGCGGCCGGGTTTGCGCGGCCGTTTGGGCTTTGGCGGTGTCGCCGGACGGACCTTGCCGGCCTCAACGGTGTAGAGACGGTCTGCAATGGCGGTCCATGCCGGGCGGTGCGTGACCGTGACGATGGTGTAATCGCCTGTCAGATCTTTAATGTTATCGACGATCTCACGCTCGGTTTCAGGGTCGAGCGCGCTTGTTACCTCGTCCAGGATCAGCAGTGTGGGGTCTGTGACCAATGCCCTGGCCAAGGCAATGCGCTGGCGCTGGCCACCGGAAAGTTTGGTGCCCATCTCTCCTGCGACGGTCTCAACCCCATCGGGCAGTTTGGAGATAAAATCGGCCGCGCCAGCCCGCTGAAGAGCCTTTTCGACCGCCTCTTTGCTCACCGCATCATCGCCCAGGGTGATGTTCTCGCGGATGGTGCCGTGGAAGAGGCTAAGCTCCTGAGGCACATAGCCGATCATTCGGCGCCAGGCCTTCAGATCGATATCGGCCAGACTCACGTCATCGAGCGTGATATGGCCCTCATCCGGGCGGTGAAGCCCGATCAACAGGTCGATCAGCGTGGTCTTGCCGGCACCAGACCCGCCGCGCAAAACGGTAATCTTGTTGGCCGGGATCTCCAGGTCGATGTCGCGCACGACCGGGGTCTCGTCGTGGGCAAAACTGACTTTATGAAACTTGGCTCCGGTCTTCAGCGCAGGTGTCTGGGTGCCCGGATTGGGTTCTGCGGCCTCGGCTGTGACCTCCAGCGCCTCTTCAAGCCGCCAGAACGCACTTTCCAGCTGCGCAGCTTCCTGCAAGGTGGCCTGGAGCTTGGAAATCACCGCGGTCACCTGGAAGAACACAATACCTGCCACCACCAGCTCCGACAGGGGTGTGTTGAACTGTTTGGTGGCGATATAGACCGCAACACCGATGCACAATGCCACGAGCGCTTCATGGCCATAGCTGCGTCCATGGGTGGCTAGAGACTGGCGCACCAGGGATTTGCGAAGTACCCTGATCTTGCGGCTGAACAGCTCGATAAAGGGCGCCTGGCGCTCCATCGATTTCAGCGGCTTAATGTTGTTCATAGTGTCCGAAACATAGGTGACCAGATCGGACGTGCTGTCGGTCTGCTTGTAACCGGCTTTGCGCGAGACCTTGACCAGCCAGCCCAGCGAGAACACCAGAATGCAGCCCACGATTGCGCCAATCAGCGCCAGTTCGCGGGAGATCAGCAAGGCCGCGATCACATAGAAGATGGCCTGAACGAAGTAGGCAACAAAGCGCGCGGAACGCTGATAGGCCGCGCCAGCACGGGTGGCATCATTGGACAGGGCATTGGCAATGCGCCCGACGCGCTGGTCAGCAAAGTAGCTCCAGCGCGCGTTCAGAAGCTGGCGCACCAGGTTGGCGCGCATGACCGAAACCACCTTGGCAATGGCGAAGGCCACATAGGCATAGGCGCTGAACGACAAAACGGACTTGATCATCATGGCCACGACAACCAACGCCACCATAGCCTCAAACGTGTTCGGCAGGCCCAACATCCGCATGAGCCACGCAATCAGCTCAGCCATCTGAGAGCCACTTTGGCTCTCCGTGCCGCCGAGATAACCGATCAGAGGCACCAAGGCGCCGATGGACACCATTTCAAACAACCCAGCGGCCACCATACAGGCGAGGACAAGCAGGGGCCTGGTGCGTTCGGCGCCGAAAAATATGCGAAAAATGGACTTCATGGCACTTCTGGTTGTTCGCCTTCACCCGAATCAGGTGCGGGTTATCTGCTATCTTTACCAGGGCTTCAACACCTGATGCGATACTAGGGAAATGGGACGCACCCTCTATCGTATAGTATCACGTCTTTTTCTCCACCCCTGGTTCCGTTTGACAAGGGGGTTAACCCTGGGCGTGCGCGTTCTCGTGCGCAACACACAAGGGGAAATTCTGCTGGTGCGCCACACCTATTCGCCCGGTTGGTTGTTGCCGGGCGGCGGTGTGGAACGGGGCGAAATCACCCATGAAGCGGCCGCCCGTGAAGTGCTGGAAGAAACCGGCGTCGCGCTCGATACCCCCCTCCAGCTGGCCGGCATCTTTAACAATGACGCCATCTTCCACGGCGATTATGTGTTGCTCTATCTGGGCGAGACGTCAAAGCCGGCATCCCAGCCCGGCGGTCTTGAAATCGCCGAGGCCCGGTTCTTTGCTCCCGGCCAGTTGCCGAAGGATATCACCAAAGGCACCGAAAGGCGCATCCGCGAGATCATAGACGGTCAAACCGGCGTCGACACGTGGTGATGAGCCCTATCCCCGCCCGTGGGGCGCTGAAAAATCCAGCTCAGGGCCGGCCGGAACGATTGCCGTAGGGTTCACCATAATGTGGCTGGCATAGTAATGCTCCTTGGTTTGGGGCATATGCACGGTCTCAGCAACGCCCGGCCACTGGTAAAGCTCACGGGTGTAGCCCCACAGGTTGGGGTATTCCCTCAGGCATCGAATGTTGCATTTGAAGTGTCCCACATAGACCGGATCGAACCGCAAAAGCGTCGGAAAAAGACGCCAATCGGCTTCTGTCACCCGGTCACCACACAGGTAGCGGTTTTGGGAGAGAATAGTCTCCAGCCAATCCAAGGTTTCAAACAGCGGAATAACGGCCTCGTCATAGGCGGCTTGAGAGGTGGCAAAACCGCATTTGTAGACCCCGTTGTTGAGGGTGTTAAACACCCGGTCATTGATCTCATCAATCTGCGCGCGAAGTTCGGCGGGGTAGTAATCGTCCTGATTGCCGGTGACCGCGTTGAACGCGGAATTGAACATGCGGATGATCTCAGAGGATTCGTTGGAGCAGATGGTTGCGCCCTGCTTGTCCCACAACACAGGCACGGTCACCCGCCCGGTAAAGGCCGCATCAGCTGCGGTGTAAACCTCGTGCAGCCGCTGAGCACCATTGACCGTGTCCGGGATGCACTCACCGCCGCCATTAAACTCCCAGCCTTGGTCCCGCATTAAAGGGCCGACGATGGAGAGGCTGATATGGTCTTCAAGGCCTTTAAGTTTGCGAAAAATCAGAGCCCGGTGCGCCCAGGGGCAGGCCCAGGCCACATACAGGTGATAGCGCCCGCTTTCAGCCTGAAAACCGCCTTCACCTGCCGGTCCCGGCGCGCCGTCTTCGGTGACCCAATTTCGGAACGTGGACTCCACCCTCTGAAACCGACCGCCGGTGGTCTTGGTGTCATAGCCCTGATCGTGCCAGATCCCGTCAATCAGCAAACCCATGTTCACTCCTCTAGCCCTTCATTGACCCCATAGACGCCGCAAGGCCAGCCGTGCTATGGGGCGTCTTTGTTTGTGATAAGTCACACGGCGCACGCAAATACAATGGCAAATACGCGGATCCTTTTTCAGCGACGACGACCGGAAGCTTCCGGACGCACTGCCGCGTCCAGCTGAACCGCTCCGCTCCTTCGTGCCGCCGCCTATCGTGCTTTCAGCAATGCCGGTTACTGAGGCGGAGCACCTGTGCTCCTCTGATACAGAACCCTTGCTATGAACAGCTCCTTTTTTGACATCCGGCCAGAGACGCCGGAAGATGCCCCTCTGATCAACGCCATTCTCGACGAGGCGTTTGGCCTCAGCCGCATGACCAAAACCTCCTATCGTTTGCGCGAAGGCTCCGTGCAGGCACCAGATTTGGCGTTCGTGGCGGAGTTGGACAGCCGCCTGGTGGGCACCATTCAGTTCTGGCCGGTTGTTATCGGCGCCGGCAAAAGTGCCCTTCTGCTGGGGCCCCTGGCCGTTTTGCCGGCCATGCAGGGCTTTGGCGCAGGCCTCAGGCTGATCGAGCACGGGCTTGCTGCCGCCGCGCGTGCGGGGCACGGCCTGGTGGTTCTGGTGGGCGATGCGCCCTACTATTCCAGGGCCGGCTTCCGCAAACTTGAGGGTGATGTTCTGATGCCCGGACCGTTCGATCCTGAGCGGCTCTTGTGTCATGAACTCATCCCTGGCGCGGCTGATGGCGCCGGCGGCATGATGCTTGCGCCCCACAGAGCGGAAGGAATGTGAGTGGAACGGCGCAACCGGATCGATGCCATGGGGGCGACGCTTCTGGTGTCGTCGGCGCTGTTGCTTGGGCTCAATCAGGTGCTCATCAAAATGGTCAATGCCGGCCTGCAGCCTGTGTTTCAGGTGGGTCTGAGGTCAGCTTGCGCGATCATCCCAGTGGTGGGATTTGCGCTCATTGCCAGGCGCAAGCTCTCCGTGACCGATGGCAGCTTCTGGCCGGGCGTATTCTGCGGGTTGCTTTTTGCCGCTGAGTTTATCCTGCTGTTTCAGGCGCTTGAGTTCACCACCGTCGCCCGGGCCTCGATCATGTTCTACACAATGCCGTTCTGGTTGGCGGTTGCTGCGCATTATCTGATCCCGGGCGAGCGCCTCAGTCGGTACAAGGTGTCAGGCCTCGTCCTGGCCATCTGTGGCATCGTTCTGGCGTTCTATGACCCCTCAGAAAGCGTCGGGGAAAAGGTGCTTCTGGGCGATCTCATGTGCCTTGCTGGTGCCTTCTTGTGGGGCGGCATCCCGCTTATGGTGCGCACCACCCGGCTGGCGAACTCAACGCCGGAGATGCAACTGGTCTATATGGTGGGCGTATCGGCGGTGGTCGTGCTGCCGATTTCACCCTTGTTCGGCGAGTTGATCCGCGATCTCACGCCCACGCTCGTTGCCATCTTCGCGGTTCAGGTTCTGTTTGTGGTCTCCACCGCTTTTCTCACCTGGTTCTGGCTGTTGAAGATCTATCCGGCCGCGAAGGTTGCCTCCTACTCCTTCCTTTCGCCCCTGTTCGGGGTGTTCTTCGGATGGCTCATCCTCGGCGAACACATCACCATCTGGATCCTTCTGGCCCTGGCGATGGTGAGCGTCGGGATTGTCTTCGTGAACAAGGAAACCGATTAGGGGCAAGGGTTGGGCCAGCGGGCATGCACTTCGTTGACCGCCTGCTCAATCTCATCGCCCCAGTCCATTGAAAGCGCTGAGAGCGCCACATCCAACTGGGCATCATTCGAGACACCGAAAATCGCCGTGGTGGTCCAGGGCCGTGAGGTGACGAAGCGCAAGGCCATGGCGCTGGGGTCTACGCCGAACTCAGCCGCCACAGCACAATAGGCGGCAATGGCATCGTCGGTGGACGGGGTGGAATAGCGGCCCAGCCGGTCGCCCCATCTGGCTTTGCGTGACCCTTCCGGCAGGCCGCCATTGAGGTACTTTCCGCTCAGGTAACCCTGCGCCAGGGGGGAATAGGACAAGAGCCCCACATCCTCCTGGAGGGCGATCTCCGCCAGCCCATACTCCCAGGTGCGGTTGAGGAGGTTATAGGCGTTCTGATTGCCATGAATGCGTGGCAGGCCCAACTGATCGCTTGCCGCCAGATAGCGCATGATGCCCCAAGGGCTTTCATTGGAGACACCAATCGCCCGGATTTTCCCGGCCTCCACAAGTTTTTGGAGGGCGCCCAGGGTTTCCTCAATCGGAATATGGTCTGGCCCATAATGCACATAGCCGCGCAGATCCTCGCCAAACAGCTGGACTTTGCGGTCGGGCCAGTGCACCTGGTAGAAATCGATCACATCCACATTCAGCCGCACCAGCGAGGCATCAATCGCCTCGGCAATGTTGGCGTCGTCCAACACCGGCAGGTCACCGCTTTTTCGGATGTACGGCAGCAGAGTAGACCGCCCTGCAACCTTACTGGCGATCACCACCTGATCGCGCACAGCGCGCGCGTTTATCCATTCCCCCAAGATGCGCTCGCTCAAGCCTTGCGCCTCCGGGCCTGGCGGCACCGAATACATCTCGGCCGTGTCGAAGGTGGTGATGCCCGCCTCGAAGGCACGGTCGAGCTGATGGAAGCACTCTTCTTTTGTCAGCTGGGTACCGAACGTCATGCACCCTAAGCAAAGTTCCGACACGACAAGGCCGCTTCTTCCCAGCTTACGCTGTTCCATGGGGGTCTTCCCTTCATTCGTGGCAAGCTTCTTATGACGCCCGGACGCAGGCGCCGAAGCAAGTGGCGATTATGCGGGCCAGCCCATAGCATGAGACCGGCGTACACCGCAAACTCACGGAAAATTTGGTCGCATGTCATCCGTGAACGGCTTATCTCACGAATGTAACGGACTGAATTGGAGATTTCTTATGCGCATGAACCGACGCACTCTGTTGTTTTCCAGCGCCACGCTCCTGGGCAGTGCCGCGCTCTTGGGCACGGCTTCATTGACCCCAGTTGAAGCCAAGAAACCATCGATCTACACAGGCCTTGTGGCCGGCACCGCCGTTGGCGGCTATGACCCGGTGGCCTATTTCAAGCAGGGCAAGCCCGTACGCGGGTCGTCCAAATACACCGTGAAGCATCGCGGGGTCACCTGGCGGTTTTCCTCCGCAGCCAATCGGGATGCGTTTAAGGCGTCACCTGGACGCTATTCACCGGCCTTTGGCGGCTACTGCGCCTGGGCGGTTTCCCAGGGTTATACGGCGAAAGGCGATCCACGCGCCTGGAAGATCGTCGGCGGCCGGCTCTATCTCAACTATAACCGCTCCGTGCAAAAACGCTGGGAGCGCAATCAGGCCGCCAATATCCGCGCCGGCAATCGCAACTGGCCTAAGGTTTTGAACTGAACCGGCGCGCACTTGCCGCTTCCCGTTTTGCCTCTTTCGGGGTAGGAAGGAAGCGTTATGGCTGTGCAACCGACAAAACTGCTTCTTGGGCTGGGCCTTGCTTTAAGCTTATGGTCCAGTGCGCATGCGCATGACCCTTCTGTCGAAGAGGCCTTAAAGGCCAATAAGGCATGCGTGAAGTGTAAGCTCGCCGGCGTGTCGCTCAGCGGGGCCAAGCTCACCGGCGTCGACCTGTCAGGTGCCGATTTGCGCGGGGCCGACTTCTCAAAGGCCGATCTCTCCGGTGCCAATCTAGCCGAGGCAGATATGGCCGGGGCGGATGTGAGCGATGCCAACTTTGACGGCGCCAACCTTCACGACACCGACCTGTCCGGCATTGATGCCGTGAAGGCCAGCTTCGTGGGCGCAGACCTTTCCAAGTCCGATCTGGCCGGGGCCGATCTCAGTTTCGCCAATCTCTCCAAGTCAAACCTGGAGGATGCCATCATGGACGCGGTGGATATTGAAGGTACCCGCTTCGACAACGCCAAAGGATATGTGCCCTACTGAGACGTGGTGGCACCACCCAGCCTACTGGCCCGAGCCGCTGAACTGTGATTGCCACCGCAGCAAGTAGGATTGCAGGCGCCGGATGAGCAAGGCCAGCCCGACACCCACAATCATCAGAACAAAAAGCGCAACCATCATGTCGGCGGTTTCCAATGTGGCTTCGGCCTCAATGATGATCTTGCCGAGGCCCACCTGCGCGCCGATAAACTCCCCGATAATCACTCCGATCAGCGAGAAGGAGAGCGCCGGCGTCAACACCGCGAACACCCAGGCCAGGGTTGAGGGCACCACCACCGTCCAGGTCACCTGCCAGTCGCTTGCGCCCAGCAACCTTGCAACGTTGATATGGTCCCGGTCCACCGAGCGCGCGCCTTCAAAAGTGCTGAAGAAAACGATGAAGAAGACAATCACCCATGCGGTCATGATCTTGGAGGCATCTCCCAGACCGAAAATGAGAACGATCAATGGCACCAATGCGATCCGCGGCAGGGAGTTGAAGGCAACGATAAACGGCTCGAAAACCTGAGCGAGAAACTCAGAGCGGCCCAAGATGAGGCCGACAACGACACCGCTGCCCACACCGACCAGAAAGCCCCAGAACGTGTTGCGGAGGGTCGCCAGCGTGGCGTACCAGAGATTGTTGGCATTGCTTTCCATACAGCCGGAAAACCCGCCCTGTTGGCCGGAGATCCACGCCCCTGTGGGGTCCGTGAAGCAGCCCAACTCCAGGAACCGGGCCCAAATCAGGGTGGGCTTGGAAATGAAGAAGGGCTCAAGCACCTGAACGGTCAGTGCCTTTTGCCACCCTTTCTCCAGCCCTGCCACGAGCCATTGATTGAGCTCTGCCCCCCACTGCCAGACGGAGAGGATGAGAACCAGCAGAAAGAGGCGCCAGAAGTTGATCCAGAATGTCTCCGAAAGGTTCATCGTCAGCCCTCCGCACTGGTGCGGCGGAATTCCTCACCCAGGGAATGCCAGATTTCTGAAAACAGCGCGCTGAACTCAGGTGTTTCGCGCAGGCTGACCGCATCACGCGGGCGCTCAAAGGGCACGTCGAAAATCTCCTTGAGACGGCCCGGCCGAGCTGAGAGCACGATGATCCTGTCGGATAAGGTCAAGGCCTCACCCAGATCATGGGTGACAAACACCACGGTCTGCTGTTCCTGATTCCAGATCTCCAGCAGCAGTTTGTGCATCTCCAGCTTCGTGTGGGTGTCGAGCGCCCCGAAGGGCTCGTCCATCAGCAAGATCTCAGGACGCATGATGAGTGTGCGCATGAGCGAGACCCGCTGGCGCATGCCGCCCGACAGGGTGATGGGAAAGGCATCCTCAAAACCGTCAAGGCCGGCTCGTCCGACAATCTCCGCGACCTGCTGTTCCCTTTCGGCCTTCGGAACCCCGTTGAGCTCAAGGCCAAGGCCGATGTTCTTGCGCACCGTGCGCCACGGATAGACCGTGTCGCGCTGGAAGACATAGCCCACCTTCGGCGTGGGCGTTCCAGTAACCACCGGGCGTTCGTCGATCAGGATCTCCCCGCCCGAAATGGGAATGAGGCCCGCAACCATGTTGAGGATCGTACTCTTGCCACACCCGGAAGGTCCGATGAGGGCAACAAACTCGCCCTCCCGGACATCAAAGCTTACGGTGTCGACGGCAGG
>JBCDDQ010000180.1:0-9935 GCA_039180225.1 Pseudomonadota bacterium | reverse complement strand
CTTTGCGTCCGCCTGTTGCTTTATCAAACCGAACTTGCGTCCGTCTACACGCAATGTGGCGTCCATCAACCAAGGCGCCGGTTGACCAATGGTTCAATTTATAGAGAGGTGTGGCCACACATCGTCTTCAGGAGCACACTTGAGCCCATGTCCCCCTCACCTTCCAGCAACCGCCGTGCGATTGGCTTGATGGTCATTGCCATGAGTTTTTTGGCTGCCAGCGACGCCATTTTGAAATTGGTGGGGGCCGAGTTGCCTGTGGGCCAGATGATGGCCGTGCGTGGCATCGCCCATTGCGTCTTCCTAGGCCTTGGATGCTGGATTGGCCGGCAGTTGATCACTGTTCGCGGCCTGATGCACGGCTGGAGCATTCTGCGGGGCGCTGCCGAAGTCGCCGCCACCTATCTGTTTATTTCAAGCTTGGCCCTTCTGCCGATCGCGCTGGCATCTACTCTGGTGTTCTGCTTCCCGATGATGCTCACGGCGCTCTCCGGGCCAGTGTTTAAGGAAAAGGTCGGGCTGTGGCGCTGGGGCGCCGTCCTGGCCGGTTTCACCGGTGTGTTGGTGGTCACAGCGCCCGGAACAAGTTCCTGGCAACCGGCGCTGGCACTTCCCCTTGGAGCAGCTGTGTTCGTTGCCGTGCGGGACGTGTCCACCCGGTTTGTCAGCCCCCAAGTGTCGGATGGGTCCGTCTCGCTCACGTCAGCGATTACAGTACTTCTCGGCGGGCTCGCCAGTCTGCCCTTTGGATGGGCCCCACTATCCGTTTACGCGGCGTCATGGTTGACCGCCGCGGGGCTGATCATTGCCGTCTCGTTCTTTACCTATGTCATGGCCGTGCGGACCGGCGAACTATCCCTGATTGCTCCGGTGCAGTACATCGTCATTCTGTGGGCACTGATCTATGGGCTGCTCATTTGGGGAGAAGTGCCTGGCCCGCGCGAACTTGTCGGCGGCGCGATCATCATTGCCTCCGGGCTCTTGATCCTCCATCGCGAAAAAGTGCAGCATGACCGTCTCGCCGCCCAACAAAAATCAGAGAGCTCCTAAATCATGAATCTTCCCACCAACACGTTCAAGGCCGCCATCAAGCAACGCAAACCGCAAATTGGCCTGTGGAACAGCCTGTGCAGCAACTTTGCCGCGGACGTTGTGTCTTCTACAGGATTTGATTGGGCGCTGTTGGATATGGAGCATTCGCCTAACGATGTGCAAACGGTACTTGGCCAAATGCAGGCTATGCAGCAGGGTGAGACCGTTCCAATTATTCGCCCACCCTGGAACGACTTTGTCATGATCAAGCGGTTGCTCGACATCGGCGCACCGGGCTTCTTGTTCCCGATGATCCAAACCGCCGAAGAGGCGGCAAGTGCTGTGGCCGCCACGCGCTATCCCCCGCGCGGCATCCGCGGTGTCAGCATGGCCCAACGCGGCAACAAGTATGGTCGGGTGAGCGACTATTTTGAGCGCATCGAAGAAGAGACCGCGGTACTCGTGCAAATCGAGACCCGTGAGGCGCTCTCCAGAACAGCGGAAATCACGGCCGTTGACGGTGTTGATGGCGTCTTCTTCGGACCGGCGGACATTGCCGCAGACATGGGTCTATTAGGCCAAGCCACACATCCAGATGTGTGGGCCGCGATCGGAGACGCAGCCAAGGTGGTGCACGCTGCCGGCAAACCCACCGGCACATTGGTACAATCTGCCGACCGTGCCCTGGAGCAGTTTCAAGATGGGTTCAGCTTTGTAGCCTGCGGGTCAGATCTTGGGCTTTTGGCACGCGGCGCTGATAAGCTTCTTGCGGACGTCAAATCAGGACTGGAGGCCTGAGCTCATCCAAAAACTCTGGTTTGTGTCTTGCCAAGGCCCCTGCACTTTGGGAAAGTGCCCTCGGCTGAAAAGGGAACAACCAAGAAAGCCATTGGGGAGTTGAGGGGAACTTTAGGGGCGCTTCGTGCTCAGAGTTGAGGGTTTAAGCAAACAGTTTGGCGGCCTCCATGCCGTGCGCGATTGCTCGTTCACAATCGAAGAAGGCACGATCACCGGTCTGATCGGCCCAAACGGTGCGGGCAAGACAACCACCTTCAACATGATAGCCGGCGAACTCGCCCCAACCGCAGGGCGGATCATTTACGAGGGTGAGGATATTGCCGGTCTGCCCACCCACCAAATGTTCCATCGCGGCATCGTCAGAACATTCCAGATCCCGCATGAGTTTTCCAAGATGACGGTTCTGGAAAACCTCATGGTGGTGCCCCCTGCCCAACCCGGCGAACATATCTTCAACAACTGGATCAGCCCGAGGGCGGTGAAAGCCCGGGAGGAAGAGGTCCGCGACAAAGCGGAGACAGCGCTTGAGTTCCTCTCCATCTCCCACTTGCGCGATGAGCGGGCGGGCAACCTTTCCGGTGGCCAAAAGAAGCTCTTGGAACTCGGTCGCACGATGATGACCGATGCCAAGCTCGTGTTGTTGGATGAGCCGGGCGCCGGTGTAAACCCGACACTTGTGCTCAAAATCATCGATATGATCGCTCAGCTCAAAGCTGAACGCGGGTACACCTTCTGCATCATTGAGCACGACATGGACCTGATTGCCAGCCTGTGTGACCCGGTCATTGTGTTGGCGGAAGGAACTGTTCTCACCGAAGGCACTATGGGCGAGGTGCGCTCAAACCCTGAGGTGCTTGATGCTTACCTGGGCGGCGGTGAGGAGGACGACGAATGAGCGTCATCGAACTCCAATCCGTTTATGGCGGCTATGGTGATACGGAGATCCTCCACGGAGTGTCCCTGAAGGTGGACCCCGGCGAGATCGTTGTGGTGATCGGACCAAACGGCGCGGGCAAATCGACCGCGATGAAGTCTGTTTTCGGTCTTCTGCATCTCACCAAGGGCGAAGTGCTTCTGGACGGGGAGACGATCACCAACACCCCACCGGAGCAAGTGGTGCGCAAGGGCGTTTGTTACGTGCCCCAAACCGAGAACATTTTCCCCAGCCTGACGGTTGAAGAAAACCTGGAAATGGGTGCCTATGTGCGCGAGGACGACTTCAAGCCGCGTCTGGACGAAATCTATGAGCTGTTTCCGCCACTTGCGGAAAAGCGCAAACAATCTGCTGGAACTCTCTCCGGAGGCCAGCGCCAGATGGTGGCGATGGGCAAAGCGCTCATGCTTGAGCCGAAGATCCTGTTGTTGGATGAACCCACGGCGGGCCTCTCGCCGAAGTTCCGCGGCGAGATCTTTTCCATTGTGAAAACCATCAATGGCCTTGGCACGCCAATCTTGATGGTGGAGCAGAACGCCAAACAGGCCCTGACCATTGCTGATCAGGGCTATGTGCTGGTCGATGGACAGAACAAATTCGCGGGCACCGGACAAGAGTTGCTGGATGACCCGGAGGTGGCCGAGATGTTCCTGGGCGGCGGCAAGGCTGCGGGGGCGTAAACGATGGCAGAGTTCATCAACTTCTATTTCATCCCCGGCCTCATCCTCGGCAGCATTTATGCGCTGGGCGCGATCGGGATCACGATGACATTTGTGATCTTGCGCTTTGCCAACTTCGCGCACGGGGAGTCCATGACGCTTGGGGTCTACTTCGCTTGGACCCTGGTGCAGCTCACTGGCCTCCATCCGCTTGTGGTCATGCCTATCGCAATGGTGTTGACGGTACTCTACGCGTTGTCCATTGACCGCATATTCTACAAGCCCTTGCGCAACGCACCGGTGGTGATGTTGGTGGTGGCGTCTTTCGGGCTCATGTTGATGACCCGTTCCGTGGTCCAGTTCTTCTGGGGCGTGCAGCTAAAATCCGTCCTGCCGGGTATCCAGAGGCCCATCATGGTGCTGGACTACCTGCGCATTTCGCCCAAGCATCTGCTGATCATCGTCAGCGCCCTCGTTCTGATGTTCGCGGTGCATTACCTTTTGACCTACACCAAGATCGGCAAGGCGATGCGCGCCATGTCCGATTCCCCTGAGCTGGCGCGTTTAACTGGGATTGATACGGAGAAGGTTGTTTTGGCCACCTGGGTGGTGGGCGCCGCCCTCGCCTGCGCGGCTGGTGTGTTCCTGGCCATAGACACTCATGTGGAAACCAGGATGGGCTTCAAGCTGCTCCTGCCAATGTTTGCGGCGGCAATCCTCGGTGGCGTGGGCAGGCCGTACGGCGCGCTCGTCGGCGGGTTGATCATAGGCTTGGCGGAGGAAATCTCCTCCTACCCGTTCTTCGGCACAGAACCGCTGCTCAACCCGGGATATAAGGCCGGCGTAGCGTTCGCGATCATGATCGGCATCTTGATCTGGCGCCCGTCTGGCCTCTTCAAAGGCAAGGTGTTTTAACGATGGATGCCTTTTACGGATACATGCTCTACGGCATTTCTCTTGCCACGATGGGGGGAATCTACGCCGTGCTCACCCTTGGCCTGAATGTGCAGTGGGGCTTTACCGGTCTCTTCAATGCCGGCATTGCAGGCTTTTTCGGCATAGGCGCCTACACCTCCGCCATCCTCACCACAGCGCCCACACACCGGCATCTGGGCGGATACGAAATGCCGTATGTGGTCGGCTTCCTGGCAGCCATGCTCTTATGTGGCATCATCGCCTATCTGGTGGGCAAGGTGTGCTTGCGATTACGCAGCGACTATCTGGCCATCGCCACGATTGGAATCGCAGAGATCTTCCGGCTGATCTTGAAGAACGAAACGTGGGCCACAAACGGGCCGCGCGGCGTTTCTGAAATCCCCAAACCCTTCGAACACTGGCCAGAGCCCTGGAACCAGTTTGCCTTCCTTGCCCTGGTGCTGATCATTGTGGCCATCGTCTATGTCCTTGTTGAAGTGGCCCGCAAATCGCCCTGGGGCCGGGTCATGACGGCCATCCGCGAGAACGAACCTTCAGCCAAGGCGGCCGGGAAGAATGTCGAGGTCTTTCGGATGGAAGGCTTTGTTATCGGCTGCATGATCATGGCCCTCGCCGGTGCGCTCATGGCCCATTACCTGAAATTTGTGGATCCGAACGCGACCGACCCCCTGCTCGCCACGTTCCTGGTTTGGGTGATGCTGATTGTCGGTGGCAGCGCCAATAACAAAGGCGCCATCCTGGGGGCGTTCCTCATGTGGGTCGTGTGGTCGGCAACCGAGATCGTCACCAGCCGCCTGCCCGACGAGTTGGCCATCCGCGCCGCTTACATCCGCATTTTCCTCATCGGCCTCATGCTGCAGATTTTCCTGCAGAGGTTCCCACAAGGAATATTGCCGGAGAAGCGCCCAACCGTGCCAAAATCCAACCAAAACAATGAAGCCTTATAGATCGATTGAGTCTTGCCTAAAGTGGGACATTCTGGCCATATTGGCGGCTATGTGGTGCACGGGAGAACTGCACCAGAAAACGGAGAGGAGTGAGATAACATGAAAATCTTGAAGAAGCTGGCCATCACAGCCTCCGCCATCGCTCTGATGAGCGTCGGTGCCCAGGCTGCTGGTGAGATCAAAGTCGGCTCTGCCGGCGGCGTAACCGGTCCGATTGCCGAACTCGTGGCGGCCATCGTCAAAGGCCGCCAGGTTGCCGTTGACCACGTCAACAAAAGTGGTGGTCTTCTAGGTGGTGACATGATGAAGCTGGTCATCGCTGACAGTGCCTGCGACCCGAAAGCTGCCGTGGACGCCGGCAACAAGCTGGTCAACGTTGAGCAGGTTGTGGCCATCATCGGGCCGAGCTGCTCTGGTGCAACCAACGGCATGGTTTCCTCGGTGACCATTCCAGCCGGTGTGACCGTTTTGTCGGACAGCGCCACCGCACCATCAATTTCTGAACTGAAAGACAATGACACCGTGTTCCGCGCATCCGCATCGGACGCCTATCAGGGTAAAGCCATTGCCGATCTTGTTTGGAATGCAGGCATCAAAAAAGTCGCCGTGACCTATTCGAACGACGATTACAATGCTGGTATCGCTAATGTGTTCACCACTGAGTACAAAGCTCTTGGCGGCGAAATCACCGGCAACCAAGCCCACGAGCCGAACAAGGCCTCCTACCGTTCAGAGCTTTCCACCCTGAACCAGGGTGGTCCGGAAGCCCTGGCTCTGTTTGCCTATTATGGCTCCAGCGGCATCACCATCATCAAAAACAGCTTGGAAAACGGTCTCTTCGGCAAGTTCTATGCTGCAGATGGCATGTTTGATAACTCCGTTATCGGTCAGATTGGTGCTGACAACCTTAAAGGCAACCTGTGGATCACCCAGGCTGCATCTGACACCGAAGATGCTTCTTACAAAGCCTTCGCTGACGCTTATAAAGCTGCCGGCGGTGACCCGGAAGCCCCCTATGCTGCACACGGCTACGACGTCGCGTTCCTGATGGCACTGGCCATTGAGAAAGCCGGTTCTGCCGACCGCAGCAAGATCAGCGCAGCCCTGCGTGCCGTTGCCGGCCCTGAAGGCGAAGTGATCCGTCCTGGTGAATGGGAAAAAGCCAAGAAGCTGATCGCGGACGGCAAAGACGTCAACTATCAGGGCGCAGCTGGCGTCAACGACTTTGACAAAAATGGCGATGTGACCGGCCTCTTCAGCGTCAACATTGTTGGCGACAATGGCAGCTGGTCTCGCTCCATGCTGAAATAAGCAACCGGTGGTCCTGCCCGCGAAGCAGGAACCCGAACACGCAAAACTGGCCCTTCACCAATGATCTGGCGGAGGGCCTTTTTCGTGTCTGCGCTAGTCTTCGATTGTGATTTTAACGCGCTTTGCTTCCGGCTCGGCCTCAGCATTTGCAGCGGCTTCGGCGGCCGCCTCAGCAGCAGCTTTTGCATCCGCGGCAGCCTGAGCATCTGCAAGCCGCTTCAGGTTCTTCTTGGCCTGCGCATTGCCGGACGCCGCTGCTGAACGGTAGAGGTCTCTGGCCCGCTTCGGATTGCGCCGCACACCCCAGCCCATTTCATAAAGCCCGCCCAGATTGTTTTCAGCCCAAGCGTAGCGCTTCTTCACCGCTGCACGGAACAACTGCGCGGCTTTCAGCAAATCGCGGCTGACGCCTTTGCCGCTCAGATAAAGCATCCCAAGATTGTTTTGGGCCCCCGCATCGCCCTGCTCGGCTGCCTTGCGGTACCAGTTCACCGCGCGGGCATAGTCACGGGTAAGACCAAAGCCGAACTGGTAACAAAATCCAAGCCAGTTCTGCGCACCACTGTGTCCTTGTTGTGCCGCCCGCCGGTAGAGCTGCGCGGCGAGATCAGGGGATTGAGCAAGCTTGCCGCCACCTCTGTGCACGAGACGGGCGAGCCGATACGTCGCCTCCACATCGCCCTGGCGCAGCGCGCGCTTGTACCAATTGGCCGCGGTGAGAAAATTGCGCTTTACAACCTTACCTTCTTCATAGGCCTTGCCGAGAGCCAGCTGTGCCTCAACATTGCCTCCCTTTGCACGCTTAACGATGGTGCTGAATTTCACGGAGTTGTTGCTTTGCGCACGAGCCTCTTCAATTGCTCCTGGAGCGGCCACAAGCACCGCCAGCCCGAGCGACGCCAACATGGATCGTGTGGATTTTGCCAACAAAGCTCTCTCCTTCACAAGAACGCGGCCCCTAAGCGCGATCAGTGTCCTACGGCATTTTACCGGTCAGCTCAATATCACGAGGCCAATGCATCGCTCGATTGTGACCGAGATTGCGCTATACTAACGTGGCGAAAACGATAAATCATGAACGCATCATAGGCGCCAGTCAGGGAGATCGCCGTGGCAGCAAGCACTCAGGCCAATAAGTTCACCGACAAGTGGCTCGCATCCTACCCTTCCGATGTGAACTGGCATGCACCTCTGGCACCGTCCACGTTGCCGGACATGTTTGATGAAGCCGTTGAACGCTTTGGACCGCAGGTCCTGACCGACTTTCTGGGTAAAAAGCTGACCTTCCGCGATTTGGGCGATGCAACCAAACAGCTGGCGGCCGGTTTGCAAGAAGCCGGCATTACCAAGGGGAGCAAGGTGGGCCTCTTCCTGCCCAACTGCCCCTACTACATCAGCTGCTATTTTGCGGCGCTGAAACTGGGCGCGGTGGTGATCAATTTCAATCCGCTCTACACAGAAGAGGAAGTTGAGTACCAAGCCCGTGATGCCGGCATTGATTTGATGGTGACATTGGATCTGAAACTGCTGTTCGACAAGGTGGCGGCGGTGGCCAAGAGCGGCGCGGTGGAGCGCATCATGGTGTGCAATTTCGCCCCGCTGCTCCCCACCCTGAAGAGCATTCTGTTTAAGCTCTTCAAAAGCAAGGAACTGGCAGACATGGATGCCGCGGGGTTGGCTAACCGGCTTCTCAACTACGATGATTTGACGCAAAATTCCGGCCAGTTCACCCCCGCTGAGTTGGATGCTGAGAACGACGTTGCCCTCTTCCAATATACCGGAGGCACAACAGGCGTGCCCAAGGGCGCAATGTTGACCCACGCCAACCTGGCCATCAACTGCGAGCAAATCCGCCTTTGGAGCACGGGCATCGAAATCGGCAATGAGAAGATCATGGCCATTCTGCCGTTCTTCCACGTATTCGCCATGACGTGCATCATGAACACAGCCATCAAGTGCGGCTTCGAAATCATCATCATGCCACGCTTCGACTTGGAACAGGCCGTCAAGATTATCAAATCCGCCCGCCCAACACTGCTGCCGGGCGTCCCGACGCTCTACACAGCACTGATGAACCACAAGGATCTGGACGCGCAGGGTTTGAGCTCGCTCAAGTACTGCATGTCTGGCGGCGCGCCGCTGCCGCTGGAAGTGCGGCGCAAGTTCGAAGACCTGGCCGGGTGCGGTTTAATAGAGGGTTATGGGCTTTCGGAAACCTCTCCTGTGGCCACCGCCAATCCCTACAATGGTCTGGAAAAGGAAAACTCCATCGGTCAGCCCCTGCCCGGAACCTACATTTCGATCCGCTCTCTGGACGATCCGGCGGTCGAGCTCGATGTGGGCGAGAATGGCGAGATCTGCATAGCGGGCCCACAGGTCATGAGCGGTTACTGGAACAAGCCCAAGGAAACCGCCGAAACGTTCTCTGGCGAGTATTTCCGAACGGGCGATGTGGGCTATATGGACGAACACGGCTTCATCTATATCGTCGACCGCATCAAGGACATGATCAACTGCTCCGGCTTCAAGGTCTATCCGCGCCGAATTGAAGATGCGATCTACACACATCCATCCGTGGACGAAGTAACTGTGATCGGCGTGCCTGATGACTATCGCGGAGAAACGCCAAAGGCCTTCATCAAATTGAAGGCTGGCGAAACTGCAACCGAAGAGGACATTCGCAAAGCAATCGAGCCCAAGCTCGCAAAGATCGAAATGCCGGAATACATCGAGTTTCGCGACGAGCTGCCGAAGACTATGGTGGGCAAGCTCTCCAAGAAGGAACTGCGTGAAAGCGAACCATCCTGACCCGCTCCGTTAACCACATTGTTTAAACTTTTAGCGGTTTTCCCCTTCTCGCCCCAAATCCGTGTTAATGCCTTCTGGTTGCCTCGAAATCGTCAATTAGTGGCGCCATAGTCGAGGCTTCAAAAGAGTGGGATGGAGTCGAGTATGAATAATCCGGCGCATCAGGGGATCTGGGGCGATGAATTCCATTTTTTACCGTTTGTATCGATTATGGGGGCCAGCACAATTGGCGCAGTGAATGCGTCCATGGCAATGGCCCGAGACGGCGTGCCGGGGTCCGTCGGCATCATCTTTCTTATGGCATGGGGCCTCGTCACTTGCATGTTGCTGGTTGCTGGCAACCAACTGTTCTGCCGCAAGACGCTCGCAAAGAAACTGAACCGAACTGTCGTTGCCCGCACCAGCTCTGGAGCGGCTTTTGTTTTGGTGACCCTGTTCGCCGTTTATGGCACCTATAGCGCAGTCAGTTCTGTATCCGGTGCTCAGGCCCGTTCGGTTATTGCCGTCCCT